>DASWRT010000138.1:0-8364 GCA_036403035.1 Allostellaceae bacterium
CCGAGGCGTACCACGAGGCCGGGGCCGACGCGATCCTGATCCACTCGAAGAAGTCGACCGCTTCCGAAATCCTGGCCTTCGCCGAGCGATGGGCGAACCGCTGTCCGCTCGTGATCGTGCCGACGATGTATTACGCGACGCCGACCGACGCCTACCGGCAGGCCGGCATCTCGACGGTGATCTGGGCGAACCACAACCTGCGCTCGGCGCTGACGGCGATGCGGCAGACCTGCAAGCTGATCCGCGAGACCGAGAGCCTCGTCGACCTCGAAGGCCGCGTCGCGAGCGTCAAGGACATCTTCCGGCTGGTCGGCAACCACGAGCTGGAGGAGGCGGAGAAGCGCTATCTGCCGACGCGCGCCCGCACCGGCGCGATTGTCCTTGCGGCGTCGCGCGGCAGCGCGCTCGGCGCGCTCACCGAAGACCGGCCGAAATGCATGGTCGACATCCGCGGCGAGCCGCTGCTGCACCGGCTCGTCGGGACGCTCCGCGACTCCGGCGTGCGCGACGTGACGGTGGTGCGCGGCTACCGGAAGGAAGCGATCGCGCTGCCCGGCATCGCCACCGTCGACAATGACGCCTATGCGACGACCGGGGAGCTTGCTTCGCTCGCCTGCGCGCTCGACCGGCTCGCGGGCGACTGCGTGGTGAGCTACGGCGACGTGCTCGTGCGCCGCTATATCCTCGACGGGCTGCTGGCGGCCGAGGGCGACATCGTCGTCGCGGTCGATGCGCTGTGGCGCGAGCGGCGGCAGCGGCGCGCCGGAACCGGGGCGGCGTGGACGCGCGATCTCGCGGCGACGACGCAACCCTTCTCGGCGGATTATCTCGACGAGAGCCCGGTTTGCCTGCGGTCGGTCGCCAGCGATCTGCCGGAGGCGGAGACCGGCGGCGAGTGGATCGGCATGGTGCGCTTCAGCCCCGCGGGCGCGGAGCTTGCGCGTGCGGAGATCGAGGCGATCCGTGCCGAGGGGAGGCTCGATTCGGCCGACGTTCCGGCGCTGCTCACCCGCCTCGCCGCAAAGCACGAGGTACGCGTCCACTACGTCACCGGCCACTGGCTCGACGTCAACGATCTCGTCGACCTCGCCGACGCGCGGAACTTCCCGTAAGCGCGCGACGCCGTACTGATCTCCCTCTCCCGCCTGCGGGAGAGGGCCGGGGTGAGGGGAGTTTCCTTTTTTGCTTTCGATAATGATGACCGAGCGTGCGGGCCGTCGGCCCTCATCCCAACCCTCTCCCGCAAGCGGGAGAGGGGGCACGCGTGCTGCGGGAGTCCGTATGCCATGATCGCCGCCGACGATTTCCTCGCGCCGGCACGCGCCCGCGGCTTCGATTTCTACACCGGCGTGCCGTGCAGCTATCTGACGCCGCTGATCAATCGCGTGATCGGCGATCCCGGTCTCGCCTATGTCGGCGCGGCGAGCGAGGGCGAGGCGGTGGCGATCGCGGCGGGGGCGTGGCTCGCCGGCCGCGAGACCGTGGTGATGTGCCAGAACTCCGGTCTCGGCAACGCCGTCAACCCGCTGACCTCGCTCAATTACCCGTTCCGCATCCCGACCCTGCTCGTGACGACGTGGCGCGGCCAGCCGGGCGGTCCGAAGGACGAGCCGCAGCACGTGCTGATGGGCCGGATCACCGAGCGGCTGCTCGATACGATCGAGGTCGCGCACGCGCGGCTTCCGGCGGCGGTCGAGGCGATCGGGCCTGCGCTCGACGCTGCGCAGGCGTACATGCGCGAACACGAGGTGCCGTATGCGTTCGTGATGGCGCACGGGACGATGCGGGACGACGGGCTGGAGCAGAGCCCGTTCGCGCCGCGCCCGCCGGGCGAGCGGCAGGATCTCGCGGAAGGCGGCGTGCGCCGGCCGTCGCGCGTCGCCGTGCTGGAGCGGGTGCTTGCCGTGCTGCCGGACAGCGCCGCCGTGATCGCGACGACCGGCAAGACTGGCCGCGAGCTGTTCACGCTCGCCGACCGGCCGCAGCATCTCTACAAGGTCGGCTCGATGGGCGGCGCCTCCGGCATGGGACTCGGCGTCGCCCTCAACGCCGGGCGCCGGCAAGTCATCGTGCTCGACGGCGACGGCGCGGCGCTGATGAAGCTCGGCGCGCTTGCCACGATCGGCGCCTACGCGCCGGAGAACCTCGTGCATGTCGTGCTCGACAACGGCGTTCACGACAGCACCGGCGGGCAGGCGACGGTGTCGCCGGTCGTCGATTTCGCCGCCGTCGCGCTCGCCTGCGGCTATCGCCGCGCGGCGTCGTGCGACAGCGCGAGCGGCGTCGACGCGGCGCTCCGCGCGGCGCTCGCCTCGCCGGGACCGACGCTGATCCATGCGCGGATCGCGCCGGGCTCGATGGAAAAACTCGGCCGCCCGACAGTCGCGCCGCACGAGGTCGCACGGCGGTTCAAGGCATTCCTGGCAAGCCGATAGAATCGGCGTCGGCGAGATTGCTGCCCGATCCGGATTGCGATATATACAGAGATAAGAAATTGTATATACCGGATGCGTCGATGGCCATTTTCCTCAAGGACCCTGAAGTCGACAGACTGGCGCGGGAACTAGCCGAAATCGAGGGTACAAGCATCACTGATGCGATCAGCCGCGCGCTGACTGAGCGCCGAGTGCGCCTTATCGATGCCCGCGAGGCGAAACGTCGGCGAGCCGATGCCGTGCTGGCTCGTCTCGATGCGCTGCCGGTACTCGACCCGCGGGATCACGCCGAGATGCTGTACGACGAGGATGGTCTGCCACGGTGACTGGAATCGTCGTCGACACCTCAGCGATCATGGCGGTACTGCTCGGCGAACCGGATCGCACGACGTTTCACGAGATCCTGCTGGCGACCGCTCCGATCATGTCGACGGCGACCCGAGTCGAACTGAGTTGTACAGCGTTGAGCCGGTTTGGACCGGAACGCCTGCCGCTCGTTGATGACTTGCTCGGCTCTTACGAGATTCGCTTCGAGCCCGTCGACGACGCGCAAATGAAGGCGGCGCTCGCCGCTGCGGCGGTTTACGGACGGGGAAGGCGGGCCGCTCCGGCCGTGCTGAACTATGGCGACCTATTCAGCTATGCGTTGGCGAAAACGCGGAACATGCCGCTGCTCTACAAGGGCGAAGATTTCGCCGCGACCGACATAGTGTCGGCGCTTTCCATAGTCCGCACGGCTATCAACGGCGCGTCGGAGTCGTAACCGACGCCCTCGCGATCTATGACTGTCGTCACCATCTTGGGTGCGACCTTCGCGCAATACACCGATCCCCGATTGCCCACCAACCGCCCTCTCGGCTAGACACCCACGCCATGTCCGCGCTTTCCACCGAGGTCGCCAAGCGGCGCACCTTCGCGATCATCTCGCACCCCGACGCCGGCAAGACCACGCTGACGGAGAAGCTGCTGCTGTTCGGAGGTGCCATCCAGCTTGCGGGCGAGGTGAAGGCGCGCGGCGAGCGGCGGCGCGTGCGCTCGGACTGGATGGAAGTCGAGCGGCAGCGCGGCATCTCCGTCAGCTCGGCGGTGATGACGTTCGAGCATGACGGGCTGACCTACAACCTGCTCGATACGCCGGGCCACCAGGATTTCAGCGAGGACACGTACCGGACGCTCACCGCGGTCGACAGCGCCGTGATGGTGCTCGACGCGGCCAAGGGCATCGAGGAGCAGACGCGCAAGCTCTTCGAGGTCTGCCGGCTGCGCGACGTGCCGATCATCACCTTCGTCAACAAGCTCGACCGCGAGGCGCGCGACCCGTTCGAGCTGCTGGACGAGATCGAGCGGACGCTGGCCCTCGACGTGACCCCGGCCTCATGGCCGATCGGGATGGGGCGCGACTTCCGCGGCACCTACGATCTGTTCCATGACGCGCTGCTGCTGTTCGGCCGCGGCGAGGGCGAGCGCGTGACCGAACCCATCCGGTGCAGCGGCCTCGACGACCCGAAGCTGCGGGAATACCTGCCGGCCGAAGCGGTAGACAAGCTCGTCGAGGAAGTCGAGATGGCGCGCGGGCTGTGCCCGGAGTTCGACTTGGACTCCTATCGCGCCGGGCACATGACGCCGGTGTTCTTCGGCAGCGCGCTCAACAATTTCGGCGTGCGCGAGCTGCTGCGCGGCGTCGCCGATCTGGCGCCGCCGCCGCGGCCGCAGCCGGCCGAGCCGCGCCCGATCGAGCCGGACGGAGGCAAGGTCAACGGCTTCGTCTTCAAGGTGCAGGCGAACATCGACCCGCAGCACCGCGACCGCATCGCGTTCCTGCGCGTCTGCTCCGGCAAATTCCGGCGCGGCATGAAGCTGAAGCACGGCCGCTCGGGGCGGCTCATGTCCATCCAGAACCCGGTGTTCTTCCTGGCGCGCGACCGCAACCTCGCCGAGGAGGCGTGGCCGGGTGACATCATTGGCATCCCGAACCACGGCGCGCTGCGCATCGGCGACACGCTGACCGAGGGCAACGAGGAAATCCGCGTCACCGGCATCCCGAACTTCGCGCCGGAGATCCTGCGCCGCGTGCGCGTCGAGGATCCGATGAAGACGAAGCATCTGCGCCGCGCGCTGGAGCAGCTCGCCGACGAGGGCGTGACGCGCATCTTCAAGCCGAACACCGGCGGCGACTGGATCGTCGGCGTGGTCGGCGCGCTGCAACTCGACGTGCTCGCGGCGCGCGTGCGCGCCGAGTACGACCTCGGCATCAAGATGGAGCAGGCGCCGTATGAGACGGCGCGCTGGATGGACGCGGACGACCCGCTTCAGCTCAAGAAGTTCCTCGACGGCAACCGCTCGACGACCGCGGAGGACCATGACGGCGCCCCGGTCTTCCTCGCCCGCAACTCCTGGGAACTGCGCCGCACGATAGAGGAGTGGCCGGGCATCCGGTTCAGCGAGACGCGGGAGCAGCGTTAAACAGCCCAGCCGACGTTTCACGGGCCGGCGGGGCTGACGCTCACGTCATCAGCTTCTCCACTCGGATCGGCAGGTCGCGCACGCGCTTCCCGGTCGCGTGGTAGACCGCGTTGGCGACCGCGGCGGCGACGCCGACCATCGGCAGTTCGCCGACACCCTTGATGCCAAGCGGGTTCACGTACGGATCCTGCTCCTCGACGAACAGTACCTCGATGTCCGGCACGTCGGCGTTCACCGGGACGAGGTATTCCGCGATATTGGCGTTGACGATGCGGGCGGAGCGGGCGTCGACGTGCGTCTCTTCGGTCAGCGCCATGCCGAGCCCGTAGACGATGCCGCCGATCATCTGGCTGCGCGCGGTCTTCGCGTTGAGGATGCGACCGGCCGCGAACGCGCCGACATAGCGCGCGACGCGGACCTCGCCGAGATCGGGGTCGACATGCACCTCGACGAAATGCGCGCCGAACGAGTGCATGCCGTATTTCTGTTTCTCGTCGCCTGGCTTGGCGCTGCTCGTCGTTTCGATCCGGTCGCGGCCGGCGCGTGCTAGGACCTCACGGGCACCGTCGCGGCGTGATGGATCGCCCTTGGCTGTAAGTACGCCGTCCGAGATTTCTATGTCTTCCGGCCGCGCGCCGAAGAGCGGACCGCCCGACGTGCCGACCGCCAGTTGGACCAGCTGGTCGCGCGCCGCGCGCGCCGCCTCTTGGACGGCCGGCATCACGCTCGCTGCGGTCTGCGAGCCGCCGGAGACCGGGGCCTGCGGCATCGTCGAATCGCCGAGCTGCGCCTGCACCTGAGCGACCGGCAGACCGAGCGCGTCGGCCGCGACCTGCGCCATGATTGTGTAGGTGCCGGTGCCGATGTCCTGCGTGGCGCTCGACACGGTGGCCGTGCCGTCGGCGAGCACGCGGACGACGGCGCCGGCGGCCGAGCGGTTCGCCGGATAGGTCGCGCTCGCCATGCCCCAGCCGACCAGCAGCCCGTCGGCGGTGCGCATCGCGCCCGGCTGCTTGTTGCGCCGCGACCAGCCGAACGCGTCGGCGCCTCGCCGGTGGCACTCCTTCAGCGACTTGCTCGACCAGGGCCGGTCGTCGTGCTCGTCGCGGTCGGCATGGTTGACCATCCGCAGCTCGACCGGGTCCATGTCGAGCGCATAGGCCAGCTCGTCCATCGCCGATTCGAGCGCGAACATGCCCGACGCCTCGCCGGGCGCGCGCATGAAGGTCGGGATGCCGTTGTTGACGTGCGCCGCCCGGTGCGTCACCCCGACGTTCGGGCAGGCATACATGATCTCGGCCGGCAGGCCGACCGGCTCGACGAACTCGCCGAACGTGGCGGTCTGGACGATTCCGTCATGCATCGTCGCGACCAGCCGCCCATCGCGCTCGGCGGCGAGGCGCACCCGCTGGATGGTCTTCGAGCGGAAGCCGTTCGAGGTGTACATCTGCCGCCGGTTCAGGACGAGCTTCACCGGCCGGTCCACGGCCTTCGCGGCGAGCGCGGCGAGCGTCACGTGCGGCCATGTCGAGCCTTTCGTCCCGAAGCCGCCGCCGACGAAATGCGAGACGACGCGGATCTTGTCGGGCGGGATGCCGAGCAGGTCGGCGACGGTCTTCCGCGAATTGACGACCGCCTGCGTCGAATGGAACAGCGTCAGTCCGCCGTCGTCGCCCCAGACGGCGATCACCGCATGGGGCTCCATCGGGTTGTGGTGCTCGATCGGCGTCGTATAGGTCGCATCGAGACGGACCGGGGCGGCGGCGAACGCCTCCTCCGGGTTGCCGCGCTTCGAGTCCGGCGGCCGGGTGCCGGCGCGGAAACGCTGCGGGACGAAGGTCTGGTCCAGCGCCTGTTCGAGGCGCGCGACCGGCCGCTCCTCCTCATACCGGACGCGCACGAGCGACGCGCCGTAGGTCGCCTGCTCGAAGCTCTCGGCGACGACGACGGCGATGTGCTGTCCGTTGTAGTGGATCTTGTCGTCCTGAAGCAGCGGGTAGGCCTCGCCCGGCTGGTTCGGGCTCGACTTGTCGCTGGCCGGCTTCGGCGCATTCCGATAGGTGAGCACCAGCAGGACGCCCGCCGCCTTGTCCGCCGCCGACGTGTCGATCTCGGCGATCCTTCCCTTGCCGATCGTGCTCTGGACCAGGACGGCGTAGGCGAGATTCTTGACCGGCACCTCGGCGGCATAGCGGGCGCCGCCCGTCACCTTGAGCCGCCCATCGACGCGGTTCAGCGGTTGCCCGATGATCGTGCTGCTCATGGCTCAGGCCCCCACTGTGGCGAGCGCGCGGGAGAGGGTCCGCTGCGCGAGGCTGATCTTGAAGCGGTTCTGCTCGAGCGGCTTGGCGCCGTCGAGCGCGCGGGCGGCGGCCTGCTCGAACGACGCCTGCTTCAGCGGCGCGCCGACGAGCGCCTGTTCCGCCTCGTGCGAGCGCCACGGCTTGGTGCCGACGCCGCCGAGAGCGACGCGGGCGTGACGGATCACGCGGGCGTCGTCGTCGATGTCGAGCGCGACCGCCACCGAGACGAGGGCGAACTCGAACGACGCCCGGTCCCGCACCTTGCGGTACAGCGAACGCCGGGCGAAGGGCGACGCCGGGACTTCGACGGCCACGATCAGCTCGCCGGGCTGCAAGACGTTCTCCCGGTCCGGCGTTTCGCCCGGCAGGAGATGGAACGTCTCGATCGGGATGCGCCGCTCGCCGCCGGTTCCCTGCGTCACGACGACCGCGTCGAGGGCGACGAGGGCGACGGCGAGGTCGGAGGCGTGCGTCGCGACGCACCGGTCGCTGCCGCCGAGGATCGCGTGCATCCGGTTCTCGCCGCCGATCGCGGAGCAGCCGCTTCCGGGCTCGCGCTTGTTGCAGGGCGTTCCGACGTCGCGGAAATAGGGGCAGCGCGTGCGTTGCAGCAGGTTGCCGCCGATCGTCGCCATGTTGCGCACCTGCGGCGAGGCGCTGGCGAGCAGCGCCTGCGAGATCACCGGATAGCTGCCGCGGATCTCGGGGTGCTCGGCGACGTCCGCCATCCTGGCGAGCGCGCCGATGCGCAGGCCGCCCGACGCGGCGGACGATACATCCGAGAGCCCGGACAAGGCGGTCAGGTCGACGAGGCGGGTCGGGCGGCGTACGTCGTCCTTCAGCAGCTGGAGCATGTCGGTGCCGCCCGCGACGAATTCGACGCCGGGGTCCTGGGCGGCCTGGCCGATCGCGCCGCTGATGTCAGCGGCGCGGACATAGGTGAAGGGATACATGGCTCAGGCCCTTCCGTTGCCGACGGCGGTCTTGATCGCCGCCACGATGTTCGGGTAGGCGCCGCAGCGGCAGAGATTGCCACTCATGAACTCGCGGATGTCGGCGTCCGACGTGGCGCGCCCCTCGTCGATGAGCGCGACGGCCGACATGATCTGGCCGGGCGTGCAGTAGCCGCACTGGAACCCGTCATGCTCGACGAAGGCGGCCTG
>DASWRT010000139.1:0-2996 GCA_036403035.1 Allostellaceae bacterium
AGTCCAGCACTGACGGATCGAACTGCACAACCTGACGTGCAAACCACTCGAACGTCAGACCGATGAATTCCGGTGTCACCAGGAAGTCGTGGGACTCGCGCGCCAGTTCCGTCCTTACCGGCTTGGGCCGACCGACGGCACGGGCCCGCAGGTGCAGCTCCGCCGCATATTCGAGCCAGACCGCGAGCACGACGGCCTCCTCGACGGAGCGGCCGGCGATCAGCAGGCCGTGGTTGGCGAGGAGAATCGACCGCTTGGCGCCGAGCGCGTCGGCGATCCGCCGCCCCTCGTCGTCGCCGATCGGCAGACCCGGCCAGTCGCGAAGATAGGCGAGATCGTCGGCAAACGGCGTCTGGTCCATGTGCGCGATGACGAGATCCTCCTCCAGCATGCAGAGTGCGCTTGCCGCGGGCGGGTGCGTGTGCACGATCGCACGCACGTCCGGCCGATCCCGGTAAACCCACAAATGGAACCGCGTCGCGGGGTTCGCCATCGTCCGGTCGCCGCGCACCGGACTGAGGTCGTCGTCGACCACCGCGATCCGGCTCGCCCGAGCCTCGTCAAACCCGACGCCGAACCCGAGCGTGAAGAAATGCCGGTCCTCGCCCTCGGTGCGCGCCGTGATCTGTCCGGCGAGGCTGACGCTGAAATGTCCATGCTTCGCCAGGATGCGAGCGCCGAGCGCCAGAGCCTGCCGCACCGGGCGCGCCTCCCGCGCGGGCAGGAGCGACTCCATGTCATGCTCCACGCGTGCATGGTATTGCTGCTTGTCACGCTCGAACATCAGGTATCTCCAATCCGCCGCTGAGTCGGCTCGACCCCGACCGCGCCGGCATTATTGCATTTGCCATCATCCGTTGTCTTGGAGAGATCGGAAACCACCCCTGAGA
This sequence comes from Allostellaceae bacterium, assembly GCA_036403035.1. Taxonomy (GTDB): domain Bacteria; phylum Pseudomonadota; class Alphaproteobacteria; order ATCC43930; family CGMCC-115725; genus DASWRT01. Next base: position 891 of record DASWRT010000139.1, read on the forward strand.
AAACGGAATGGAAGCGGGGTACAATAAAGGATAGCAAGAAACTCTATAGAAATCGGGTACCGACAGCCAGCGCCCGTCGTCGCGGCGAAACAGCGGCGGCTCGCCGATGCGCTCGCCGTCTTGACCGAAGACCGCGGGGCGTCGTGTCCTGTTGCCGGTAACGGAAGCGACGGGAGCGGAGGAGAAGAGCGATGACACCGGAAGACCGCGACGATCGGCAGGAGCAGAACGGCCGGGAGCGTATCCGGGAGCACGCCTACGCGATCTGGGAGCGCGAGGGACGGCCGCACGGACGCGACCGCGAGCATTGGCGGCAGGCCGAGGCCGAGATCGGCGGCGCCGGCGGCGACGATACGGCCGGGGACGATACGGGCGGCGGCGGCGACGGCGCCGTCGCCGCGGCCGAGCCCGATGCCGGCTCGACGATCACGATGTCGCCGGGCGGGCGCGGCAGCCGACGGCGGCATCTCGTCGAAGGCGGCGCCGCGGCATCGGCCGGCGGCGGACGCATCGCGCCGCCGGAGCGCGGCGGGAGCGGCGGCCGGGGCCAGACGTCCGGTTGATGCAGATCAACGTCCGGTCGATGGAACGCGGCTACGGTCGCCGCGTTTCCGGTCACGGACTTGGAGTGCCGCGCCACGGACCGCAACCAGTTCTGTCAGGCACTCCAAGCCGACCAAGAGAAGAAAGGGAAATGGAATGGCCATTCGATGGGGAATGACGGCGCTTGCCCTACCGGTCGTGGCGCTGCTCGGCGCGTGCAGCAACTCGCTCAACGACAGTGACCGGTCGATGCTGACCAGCGCCAGCCAGAACGCCCAAGCGGCACGCGACGAGGCGGCGCGCGCCAACCAGACCTCGCAGCAGGCGCTCGCCGCGTCGCAGGCCGCACAGCAGGCGGCCGAGCGCGCCGCCGCCGACGCGCGGGCGGCCAACGAGAAGGCCGACCGCATGTTCCAGCGCTCGCTGCGCAAGACCGCTCCGGGGTCGTGAGGCAGCGGCGGCACGGCGCCGCCCCGGGCTCCGCACGCATGACGCGCGCGGCCGTTTCCGGCGCAGCGCCGGTCGCCGCCCGCGACGAACCGGTCCTTCCGGCTGGCTGAGAGCGAGCGATGTCCGGCACTCCCCTCCCGCCGCCGGCGATCCGCATCCGCGGCCTGCGGAAGAGCTTCGGCGAGCAGACCGTGCTCGCGGGCGTCGACCTCGATATCGGGCGGGGCGACAACCTCGTGCTGTTCGGCATATCGGGCAGCGGCAAGACGGTCCTCGCGAAATGCATCCTCGGGCTGATGCGGCCCGACGCCGGCTCGATCCTGATCGACGGGCGCGAGACGGCCGGCCTGCCGGCCGACGAGCGCGAGGCGCTGATGCGCCGGATCGGGGTGCTGTTCCAGAACGGCGCGTTGTTCGATTCGCTGCCGGTCTGGCAGAATGTCGCCTTCGGACTGCTGAACCGGCGCGATCCGACTCCGGCGGCGGACGCGAGACGCGCCGCCGCGAGGACGCTCGCCTCGGTCGGCCTCGGCGATGACGTCGCCGACCTCTCGCCCGCCGAGCTGTCCGGCGGCATGCAGAAGCGCGTCGCCTTGGCGCGCGCGATCGTCGGCGAGCCGGATTTCCTCGTGCTCGACGACCCGACCGCCGGCCTCGACCCGATCCTGACCGCGATCATCGACAGGGTGATCGTGGCGGCGCTCGACCGGCTGCACGCAACGGCGCTCACGATCACCCACGACATCCCGAGCGCGCGGCGCCTCGCCACCCGCGCCGCCCTCCTCTCCGGCGGGCGGATCGCCTGGGAAGGCCCGATCGAGGCGATCGACCGCTCGGGCAACGACGACGTCGAGCGGTTCGTGCGGGCAAGCCGCCCGGCCGCCGCAGCCGCCGCCGGCGCGGCACGACAGGACAGCTCTCCTTCCCAACCGAATGCTTGATCTGAGTCAAGGCCGACCCGGCGCCGGTACCGGCGGCAAGTCGTCCAATCGCCGACTTTCATCCGCCGCTCTCTGGGGCTCGTCGGTAGTCTTGAAGTTCTGCATCGGGCGCGCCGCATCGCATGGAAATGGAAGGAGCCGAAGCCGGACTCTTCCTAGCGGTATCCCGGAC
>DASWRT010000140.1:0-2726 GCA_036403035.1 Allostellaceae bacterium
GCGGCAAGCACGTCGCGCGTCCGGATGCCGAGCCGGTCGAAGATGATCGCCAGCTCGTTCATCAGCGCGATGTTGAGGTCGCGCTGGGTGTTCTCGATCACCTTCGCGGCTTCCGCCACCTCGATCGACGGCGCCCGGTGCAGCCCGGCATCGACGACCGCGCCATAGGCCGCCGCGACCCGTTCCAGAGTGGCGTCGTCCTCACCGGCGACGACCTTCACGATCGTCTCCAGCCGGTGCGTCCTGTCGCCGGGATTGATCCGCTCGGGCGAGTATCCGAGCGTGAAGTCGACACCCTGCCGCAGCCCCGAGGCGTCGGCGAGCAGCGGCCCGCAGACCTCCCGCGTGAGGCCGGGATAGACCGTCGACTCGAAAACGACGACGGCGCCCTCGCGCAGCGCCGGGCCGATCAGGCGGCATGCCGAGACAAGCGGGCCGAGATCGGGGCGGCGGTCCACATCGATCGGCGTCGGCACGGTCACGACGAAGAAGCTGGCCTGCGCGAGGTCGGCCGGGTCGCCCGTGAAGCGCAAGGTGCTGGCGGCGAGCGCATCGCGCGTCACCTCGCCCGTGCGGTCGTGCCCGGAGGACAGCTCGCGAAGCCGCTCCGCCGAGATGTCGAAACCGAGCACGGGCGAGAACCGGCGCGCGAAGGCGAGCGCCACCGGCAGCCCGACATATCCCAGACCGACGACCGCGTAGCCGCGCTCCGTCATTTGCATTCCTCGCTTGCTCCGTCCGCACGACGCCCGGCGAACCGCGGCATGTGTCGAGCCTGTCTCGACAGGCTCTTACCGCGGCGCGCGGGCGCAGACAACGAATTGGCGGTGAGGACTCACGCCGCGGGCATGGCGAAGCGGCCATCGCATCACCATAATCGGATCGCAGGCTGGATGCGTTCGGGACCGATGTACCGCAACGAAGGCAGGATGATGGACAAGCTTCGGACAATGACGGCAGCAGTGGCGCTCATCGTGACGGCGGCAGCTTTCTGGCCGGAGCAGAGCGTCGCGGCAACTGCCGGTAGCCCGTCGGCTCAGTCGAGCTACAAGGCGTGGAAGCGGGACGATTCGTGTGCCAAGCGCGCGTTCGAAATCAATTCCGACTACACGCGCGAAGGCATCGCGGCACGCGACAAGTACATCCACGACTGCGAGATGAAGAGCCAGACGCCGATCCGCGACCGGGTCGCGCCGACGCAGCGGCCGCAGTAAGAGCACCCGACCGCCGGCCGCGGAGCGGCGTTATTTACGGACCGCCGGCGCGCCGTCAAGGCCGGCGGTGTTTCCCGCCGCGACCCGCAGCAGCGTCGCCGCGATCCGACCGTCGGCGGCGAAGAAGAACCGCTCGCCGTCCCGAAACACCTCGTCGCACACCCAGCCGCCCTTGCGCCGCAGCGTCCACTTGCTGCACCACTTGGCACCGTCCTCCCCGCCGGCGATCCGCCAGACGCCCACATCGTTCAGCCCGGCATCGCGGTAGCGCGCCGAGCCGTCCGGCGCGATGTAGAGCGTGAACCGTCTGCCCTGCCAGTCGGCGCCTTCAGCGGTATTTCCGGACCCGATCAACGCGGCGCGGATCTCGTCCTCGGTCAGGCGATGCGCCGTCGGCGGCGGACCCGGCGGCGAGGACGTGGCGGCGCAGCCAGCGACGGCCGCAGCGAGGATCGCGAGCGACAGCATTCGCGCGGCGGCGCGAAAACCGCCGCTGCGCTGCGCTGCCGCAAATCTTACTGCCCTGTCCAACCATTCGCTCCGTCTCGGCGGCGTCCGTGCCGGTGACGCCCGACATACAAGGCAGGCGCGCCGCGGACAAGCCGGCAGCGGCGGCGGCAACCTTGCCGGCGGCGTGACGTTCACCGCACTGCGGCGGGCCGTGCCCGCGATCGGAGGCGGAAGATGGAGCGTTGGCGGCGAAGGCGTGGGAAGCGCCGGACCGGAACCGCGGCCCGGACCGGCGGCGCTGCGGCGGCGATGCTCGCGGCGGGGCTGGGCGTCTTCTGTACCGCGTGCTCTGAGGCGCCGGCGGACCGGACCGCTGCCGATGCGTGCAATGCGCCGCCGCGGTCCGCGTCGCGCGGTGGGCCGGGCAACGCATTCGGCGGAGCGTTCATCGGCGCAGGCGGTCTCGGCAGCCTCGGCGCCGGTCCGACATCCGCGGCGACAGCCGACGCGCTGGAGGGCACGTCGGGATCCTCCTCGCCGCTCTCTCCGGCCGGTTGTGGCGGGACGGAACGGCCGGCGACGCCGGAGACGAAAGCAGGCGGGGCGGAGTAGCCGAGGTTCCCTGCGGTACGGAGACATTCACGAGCGCTTCGGAAGCGGCAGGTTTTTTTCAGAACTAAGAAAAACTATTCTGACAGATTATTCGGCTGATATTCATAAACCGATTGATTTCCGCCAGCCCGCCCCCAGAGGCCAGGGTTGCGGCTTTTGGAACAACATAGGAAATACCCTCGATCGGATTCGGATGCTAGACTTACGCGTCAAAGCGATCCGGTATTTTCAATCAAATGCAGCTGACACCAAACACGACTTTTCCACTTCATGACTTGCTCGCATGGTGGTACGGGAAATGGCGGGGGGCGCCATCATCCGAACCGCCGACATGGCGCGACCTCGACGCAAGTCTCCCGTCGTATCTGCTGCCCCATATCGTCGTGACGGAAGCGAAAACGGACCGGGCGGCATTCAGGTACCGGTATGTCGGCGAAGTATTTGGCGCGC
>DASWRT010000141.1:0-12757 GCA_036403035.1 Allostellaceae bacterium
CGGTCGACCTCGTCGTGCTGTTCGACGAGGACACGCCGATGGCGCAGATCGAGGCGATCCGCCCTGATGTGCTGGTGAAGGGCGCCGATTACCGGATCGATCAGGTCGTCGGCGCGGAAATCGTCCAGTCCTACGGCGGCACGGTGCTCCTCGCCGACCTCGTCGCCGGCCACAGCACGACCGCGACGATCGCGCGGATGGGCAAGGGCTGAGGGCCCGGACGGCGTGACGAAGGACGGTTCGTCTCCGGCCGGTGCGCCCTTGCTGCGCGGGCACGGGTGCTATGCCTACAGCGCGATCACGCACCGGACCAAGGAGGCCGCAATAAGTCCCTGAGCGGATCTTCAGGTCGATGCGGTTCACGGCCAGCATCTGGCCATAGCGCTTGGTCAGGCTTGCGAGTTCGACATCCATGCGGCACGGTCCCTCCGCCGGAACCGTGCAATGCATGGGCCAGCGCCCGCGGCACGCGGCGGTGCGGAAATACGGCGGCGGGCTCCCCATCTATGTGGACGACAGAGACGGAGGACGTGCATGGCCCTGTTCGGTTCGAAGCGGAAGGACGAGAATTACCCGGTCGCGATGAGCGACGCGGAGTGGCGGAGCCGGCTGACGCCGGAGCAGTTCCACGTGCTGCGCCAGCACGGCACCGAGCGTGCCGGAACGAGCCCGCTCAACGACGAGCACCGGCACGGCGTCTTCGCCTGCGCCGCTTGCGGCCAGCCGGTCTTCCCGTCCGAGACGAAGTTCGACAGCGGCACCGGGTGGCCGAGCTTCTATGCGCCGCTCGACGAGAAATCGGTCGGCACCTCGACCGACTACAAGCTGATCTACCCGCGAACCGAAGTGCATTGCAGCAACTGCGGCGGGCATCTCGGCCACGTCTTCGAGGACGGGCCGGCGCCGACCGGGCTGCGCTACTGCATGAACGGCGTCGCGATGACGTTCGAGCCGAAGGAGTGACCGCGGCGGCCGGCTAGCCGGCCGCCCGTCCTTCCGCCGCCGCCGACGCCATCCGTCCGCCGGCCGGCGCAAGCGCGTCGCGCAGGATCTTCGCCAGCTCGGGCACGCAGGAACCGCAATTGGTGCCGGCCTGCATCGCCGCGCCGATCTCCGCGACGCTGGCGACGTCGCCGGCGGCGATCGCGCGCGTCAGCGCGTGCAGCCCGACCGAGAAGCAGCTGCACACGACCGGCCCGTCGGACGGCTCCGGCGCGCTCCCACGGGGGCGTCCGGCGAGCACGCCGGCGCGCGTCTGCGACGAGGCGGCGTCCTCGTTGAGGAACGCAGCCAGCGTGCCGCGGGACGGCAGGCCGCCGCCGTGCCGCGCGACGAACAGGATGGCCTCGACCTGCCCCTTCGCGATGCTCGCGTAGCGGAAGGAGCCGCGGCGGCGATCGGCATATTCCAGGCGCTCGCCGTCCGGCGGGGCGCCGAGCAGCGCCGCCGCCCAGCCGTCGAGCGCCGCGCCGGGCTCCGGCAGATCATCCCAGCCGGCGAGCGCGAACGCCTCGCCGCCGTCGACCGGCATGCGCGCCCAGTAGAACCCGCGTCCGGGCGACCAGCCGGCGCCGCCGCTGCCGCCGCCGTCACTATCACCATTGCCGCGGCGTCGCCCGCGGAGCAGCAGGCCGTGCCACTGCGCGTCGACCGGCGCAACCCGCACCGGCGTCGCCTTCAGCTCGGGCTGTCCGGACACCGGATCGACGGCGTCGCCGACCAGCCTGCCGATCGGCCCGGCCGAGGAAAACGCGTCGTTCCAGTGCATCGGGGCGAAGACGCTGCCGGGCCGCTGCTCCGCCGAGACGCGGACCGGCAGGATCGCGTCGCCGAACCGGCTCTCCACCCGCGCCAGATCGCCGTCCGCGAGACCGAACCACGTCGCGTCGTCGGGATACAGCGCGAGGAACGGGGCGTCGACATGCGCCATCAGGCGCGGTACGCGTCCGGTGCGGCTCATCGTGTGCCATTGGTCGCGCACCCGCCCGGTGTTGAGCACCAGCGGGTAGGCGTCGTCCGGCGCGACGGCCGGCGGACGCCACGCCGTCGCGACGAAGCGGGCGCGGCGGTCCGGCGTGAAGAACCCGCCATCGGCGAAGAGACGGCCCCTGATCTCGGCCGCGCTGTTCGCTCTTGCCGCGGTGCGCGAGACCGCCGCTGCCGACGGGAAGGGCCAGCGCACCGGCTCCATCGCGTCGTATCCCGCATCCGTCAGCGTCGCCAGCGCGCCGATGTCGAAGGCGCGCCGGCGGCCGCCCTCGTTCTCGAACGCGGACAGCGCGGCGTGCTCGCGGAAGATGTCGGCCGGCCCGCGATAGGCGAAGGCGTCGCCCCAGCCCATCCGGCGCGCCACCTCGGCGAGCATCCACCAGTCCGGCCGCGCCTCGCCCGGTGGCGTGCGGAAGGCGCGCTGCCGCGAGATCCGCCGCTCCGAATTCGTCACCGTCCCGTTCTTCTCGCCCCAGCCGGCCGCCGGCAGCAGCACGTGCGCCAGCCGCGCCGTGTCGCCGGAGTCCCAGCAGTCGGAGACGACGACGAACGGGCAGTGCTCCAGCGCCGCCTGCACCGCGCCGCCGCGCGGCATGCTCGCCGCCGGGTTCGTCGCCATGATCCAGATCGCCTTGATCCGGCCCGCCGCGACCGCGTCGAACAGCTCGACCGCCTTCAGGCCGGGATGCGAGGCGATGCGTGGCGCATGCCAGAAGCGGCGCACCCGGTCGATGTCATCGGCGTCGGTAAAGCCCATGTGCGCGGCGAGCTGGTTGGCCATCCCGCCGACCTCCCGCCCGCCCATCGCGTTCGGCTGTCCGGTGACCGAGAACGGTCCCATGCCGGGCCTGCCGATGCGCGCCGTGGCGAGGTGGCTGTTGACGATCGCGTTGACCTTGTCGGTCCCGGAGGAGGACTGGTTCACGCCCTGCGAGTAGATCGTGACCGTCCTGCCGGTCGCCGCGAACATCGCATAGAATGCCGCGATGTCGGCCTCGGCAAGGCCGGTGATCGCGGCGACCCGGGCGGGCGACCCGGCGGTCTCGCGCGCCGTCGCCAACGCCTCGCCGAGACCGCTCGTGTGCCGCGCCACCCACTCCCGCGCGATGCGGCCGTGGTCGGCGAGGTGGACGAGGAGCCCGGCGAACAGCGCGACGTCGGTGCCGGCGCGCAACGGCAGATGCAGGTCGGCGGTCTCGCAGGTGGCGGTGCGGCGCGGCTCGACGACGACGATGCGCGTGCCGCGGGCCTGCTTGGCGGCGGCGAGCCGCTGGAACAGCACCGGATGGCACCACGCGGCGTTGCTGCCGACGAGGACGACGAGGTCGGCCAGCTCCAGATCCTCGTAGCAGCCGGGCACCACGTCCTCGCCGAAGGCGCGGACGTGACCGGCGACCGACGAGGCCATGCACAACCGCGAGTTGGTGTCGATGTTGGCGGAGCCGATGAACCCCTTCATCAGCTTGTTGGCGACGTAGTAGTCCTCCGTCAGGAACTGGCCGGAGACGTAGAACGCGACGCTGTCCGGCCCGTGCCGCGCGACCGTCTCCTCGAACCGCGCCGCGACGAGGTCGAGCGCCTCGCCCCAGCTCGCGTCGCGCCCGCGGATGCGCGGACGCAGCAGCCGGTCCGGGCCGTCGGCGAGCGTCTCGGCGAGCGCCGCGCCCTTGGAGCAGAGCCGGCCGAAATTGGCCGGGTGCGTCGGGTCGCCGGTGATCGTCCCCGGCGGCGTCGCAATGATCCCGCAACCGACCCCGCAATAAGGACAGGTGGTGCGAAGGCGAGTGGCAATGGTCATGAGGCGTAGGCCGGTCCGAAGATCAGGGCGTCGCGCTGCGCGGCGATGTCGGTGCCTTCGCGCAGCATCCGGAAGTACCAGCCGCCATCGCGCGCATCGCCGTACAGCACGGCGCCGCGGATCCGGCCTTCCTTGACGACGAGCCGCTTGTAGATGCCGTGCGCGGCGTCGCGGTACAGGATCTCCTCGGTGTCCTCGCCGCCGAGGAAGTCGCCGGCCGAGAACATGTCGATGCCCGTGACCTTGAGCCGCGTCGCGAGGATGGCTCCTTCGTAGCTGCTGTCCGCGGTGCGGGCGATCCGGTCGGCGCAGACCTTGGCCATCTCCCAGAGCGGCGCCACGAGCCCGTAGGTGACCCCGCGATGCTCGGCGCACTCGCCGACCGCGTAGATGCGCGGGTCGGAGGTCCGCATCGCGTCGTCGACCACGACGCCGCGCCGGCATTCCAGCCCGATCGCACGCGCCAGATCGGTGTTCGGCCGGATGCCGACCGCCATCACGACGAGGTCGGCCGGGATCTCGGTCCCGTCATCCAGCAGGACGCCGTGGACGCGGTTTTCGCCGAGGATCGCCTTGGTGTTGGCGCCCGTCATCACGCGGATGCCGCGCCGCTCCAGGTCGTTCCGCAGCAGCTCCGCCGCCGCCGGGTCGAGCTGCCGCTCCATCAGCGTCGGCATCAGGTGCACGACCGTGACCTCCATGCCGTTCGCGCGCAGCCCGTTGGCCGCTTCGAGTCCCAGCAGGCCGCCGCCGATCACGACGGCGTTGCGGTAGCGGCCGGCGGCTTCCAGCATCGCATCGACGTCGGCGGCGTCGCGGAAGGTGACGACGCCCGGCAGATCGGCGCCGGGCACCGGGATCACGACCGGGTTCGACCCGGTGGCGACGATCAGCAGGTCGTAGGACCGCACCGTGCCGCTCGCGCCGCGCACCCGCCGCGCCATCCGGTCGATGCCGACGGCCTTCTCGCCGGCGAGCAGCTCTATGCCGCGCGCGGCGTACCAGTCGCGGTCATGGATCACGATCTCGTCGAAGCTCTTCTCGCCGGCAAGCAGCGGCGAGAGCATGATCCGGTCGTAATTGACGTGCGGCTCGGCGCCGAAGACCGTGATCGCAAACCGGCCGGGCGCGCGGGCGAGGATCTCCTCGACCGTCCGCATCCCGGCCATCCCGTTGCCGATCAGCACCAGCCGTCCCGGCTGCCGCCGTCCGCACGGTGCGTCCTGCCCTGCCATGTTCACGCCGTGCCGCCCCTCGGGCCGCGACGGCGCGACCGGCCGGCGGCGGCCCCGGTCGGAACGAGCGGCGGCGATGTCATGCTGAGCTGCTCGGACATCAGGCTCTCCGTTCGGGCCAAGATCGGTGAAAAGGCGTGCGGCTGCGCCCCTTTGCTCCGCGCGACAGGAGGCTGGCCGGCATGCGCCGGGAGCCTCCCGCCCGCCACGGACAGCTTCGCGGTCTGCCGGGCCGCCGCCGCACCGCCGCGCCGGATCAGATCCTCGCCTCGGTCGCGGCGCCCCACGTGGACCGCCAGCGCCGCTTGGCGGTGGTGAGGATGGCGAGCGCGAGCGCGGCGAGCACCGCGAAGACGAGGAAGCCCGCCCCGTAGCTGCCGGTGTACTGCTTCGAGTAGCCGAGGCTGGAGGCGAGATAGAACCCGCCGAGCCCGCCGCACATGCCGACGATCCCGGTCATCACCCCGATCTCGCGCTGGAACCGCTGCGGGACGAGCTGGAACACCGCGCCGTTGCCCATGCCGAGCGCCAGCATGCCGACGACGAACACCGCGAGGGCCATCCAGGCATTCGGCAGCCCGAAGCTGATCAGCGCGATCGCGACGGCCGCGACGGCGTACATCGCCGACAGCGAACGCGCGCCGCCGATCCGGTCGGCGACGGCGCCGCCCACCGGACGTATCAGCGAACCGGCGAACACGCAGGCGGCGGTGAAGTAGCCGGCGACCACCGGGCTCAGCCCGTACTGGTCGTTGAAGTAGATGGTCAGCGACGAGGCGAGGCCGACGAAGCCGCCGAAGGTGACGCTGTAGAAGAACATGAACAACCACGTGTCGCCGACCCGCAGCACCTTGAAATATTCGGCGAGCGGCTTCGGCGGCGGGCAATTCGGACTGTCCTTGGCGTACGCCAAGTAGATGAAGAAGACGATCGCGAGCGGGATCGCCGCCAGCCCGAACACGGTCTGCCAGCCGACGACTTCGGCGAGGCCCGGCGCGAGGAGGGCGGCAATGACCGTCCCGGAATTCCCGGCCCCGGCGATGCCGAGCGCCGTCCCCTGATGCTCCGGTGGATACCAGCGCGACGCCAGCGGCAGGGCGATCGCGAACGAGGCGCCGGCGAGCCCGAGAACCACGCCGACGAGAAGTATCTGATCGAAGCTGTGAACCCCGAGGAAGCAGGCGGCGAGCAGCCCGCCGATGACGACGATCTGGGCAAGCGTTCCCGTCAGCTTCGGCCCCAGCCTGTCCACCAGCACGCCGTTGACGATCCGCAGCAGCGCGCCTGCCAGAACCGGCGTGGCCACCATCAGGCCCTTCTGGGCGGAATCCAGGTGCAGGTCCCGCGCGATCTGCACGCCCAGGGGTCCGAGCATGACCCAGACCATGAAGCTGAGGTCGAAGTAGAGGAACGCGCTGACGAGCGTAGGCACGTGTCCCGCCTTCAGGAATCCCTTATTCATGCCGACCTCCTGAAGCGAAAATCCGGCAGCGGGCGGCAGCGCACGGCTGCGCTCCGGGCCCGCGATCGAATGGCGACGTGTTTGGGCAGCACCGGCACCGTCCACTCGGATTGAAGGGTTCGGTTACGGCCGGCAGCGGAGGAGCTGCCGACGACTCACTCACATAATGCACTTTTTCAGAGCAAATTAAAATTGATAATTATCAATCCACTGCATGTCGGGGTTTTGCGACGAGATGCGCGCAACACATGCAAGGCACTGTATTCAGCAAAATAATTTATAATCTATCGAACATTCCGCGCCGCATCCCGTCGCGCAGCAGCGCGGCCGGAAACAGGCTATCATAAAATCGATAACACTAGAAAAGTGCATTAGTGCCACGACATGCGCTGCCGTGCCGCGGCACGGCACGGCGCGGCACGGCGCGCCAACCGGTCAGAACAGGTCCGGCTCGGCCGCCGCCGCCTCGGGGTCGGCCATGCGGCGCAGCCGCGACGCCGCCGTCCGGGCGAAGCGGAGCGTCACGGCGCGGCGGCGCGCCGGGTTCAGCGGCCGGGACTCCGGCGGCTCGCGCAGGATCGCCGCGCCGAACGCGTCGGCGACGATCAGGCCGCACTCCGCCGGGATGAGGTCCTGCGGAAAGTCGGCGCCGACCGCGAAATAGAGCCGGTCGCAATAGTCCCAGTAGTCCGGCCATTTCCGGTCGGCGCGGAAATCGGCGACCGAGGACTTGACCTCGACGATCGCGATCTCGCCGCCGCGCCCCAGTGCCGCAATGTCGGCGCGCCGGCCGTTGGCAAGGCTGAACTCGGCGAGGCTGGCGAAGCCGTGCTCGGCGAACAGGCGGCAGACGCCGCGACAGAGCGCCGCTGCCGCCGATCCGCCGGCCGCGGGGATGACGGTGCTGTCCGCCATCGGACTTATCTATACGATCGCGCGCCGCCGCGGTCCGGCAGATGGCGGCGCGGCGATGGCAGTGGAGTTTGGAGCGTAAGTCAATGGAGCCACTCAGGAAGAACGTGCTGCGCGAGGCGTGGGCGATCGCGCGCCCCTACTGGTCGTCGGACGACAAATGGCGCGCGCGCGGCCTGCTCGCCACGATCATCGTCCTGACCCTCGGCGCGGTGGCGCTCGACGTCCGCCTCAACAGCTGGCGGGCCGACTTCTACAACGCGCTCCAGAACTATGACGAGGGGGAGTTCTTCAAGCAGATCGGCATCTTCGCGCTGCTGGCCGGCATCTGGATCGTCTGCCGCGTCTATGCCCGCTACCTCAACCAGATGCTCCAGATCCGCTGGCGGCGCTGGCTGACCGAGCAATATATCGACCGCTGGCTCGGGAACCGCACCTACTACCGGCTCCAGCTCACGGGCCAGGGGACCGACAACCCGGACCAGCGCATCTCCGAGGATCTGAACCAGTTCTGCGTCGGCACGCTCGGCCTCGGCCTCGACCTGCTGAACTCGGTGGTGACGCTGCTCTCGTTCATGGTCGTGCTCTGGGACATCTCCGGCCCGATCACCTTGCCGCTGGGTCCGCTCGGCACGGTGACGATCCCCGGCTATCTGCTCTGGCTCGCCCTGCTCTACGCCATCGCCGGCACCTGGGCGACGGTGAAGCTCGGCCAGCCGCTCGTCCGGCTCAATTTCTTCCAGCAGCGCTACGAGGCGGATTTCCGCTTCAGCCTCGTGCGGCTGCGCGAGAACGCCGAGAGCATCGCCTTCTACGGCGGCGAGCCGCGCGAGAAGGACGTGTTCCGCAGCCGCTTCGCCCGCGTCTTCGACAATTTCTGGGGGCTGATGCAGCAGACGAAGCGGGTCGGCTGGCTGACCTCGGGCTATGCCCAGGCGGCGGTCGTCTTCCCCTACCTCGCCGTCGCGCCGCGCTACTTCGCCAAGGCGATCGACCTCGGCAAGATGATGCAGATCGCCGGCGCCTTCGACGCCGTGCAGGGCGCGCTGTCCTACATCGTCAGCTCCTACACCGAGATCGCACAGTGGCAGTCGGTGGTGGCTCGTCTTGCCGGCTTCCGCCAGCGCATGGAGGAGATCGAGGCGGACCTCGCGAAGCCGCAGCCGATCGAGGTCGGGACGGACGGCGACGCGCTTTCCGTCCAGGGGCTCGATCTCGACCTGCCGGACGGCCGTCCGCTTCGGCAGGGCATCGCGCTGACCGCCGAACCCGGCTCCGCCACGCTCGTCGTCGGTCCGTCCGGGGCCGGCAAGAGCACGCTGTTGCGCGCGATCGCCGGTCTCTGGCCGTTCGGCCGCGGCCGCATCCGGCGGCCCGCCGGGCACGCCCTGTTCCTGCCGCAGAAGCCGTACATCCCGCTCGGCACGCTCCGCCACGCCCTGATCTACCCCGCGACCGGCGAGGGCGACGCCGGACGCCTCAAGGGGGCGCTGGAGGCGGTCGGGCTCGGCGCCTACGCGAACCAGCTCGACGAGGACGACAATTGGTCGATGCGGCTGTCCCTGGGCGAACAGCAGCGCCTCGCCATCGCCCGCGCGCTCCTCGCCGAGCCGGAGATCGTCTTCCTCGACGAGGCGACCTCGGCGCTGGACGAACCGAGCGAGGACGCGCTCTACCGGCTGCTCCGCGACGCGCCCTGGCGCCCCACTCTGGTCAGCGTCGGCCACCGCAGCACGCTGCGCGCCTTCCACGACCGCGTGCTCGACGTGACGGAGCAGAAGCCCGCGCCGGTGCCGGCGTGACCGATCGCGGGCGAAGAGACTGATTTAAGGGAGATCGGGGAGATGGCTGGGGATCGGGGGGATAAAAAGAAAAGGAAACTCACGCTTTAACGCGAAGGCCGCAAAGGGTTCGCAGAGGACGCAAAGGTAAGGTTTTTCGCGCGCCGCAGGCGCGCAGCCATTCCCTTTGCGACCATCGCGTGTACTTCGCGTCCTTCGTGTTAAAGCATTCTTTTTTCAATATCCCCCCGATCCCCAACCATCCCCCGATCTCCCTTCAGCGTTTTCTCGACCTGCTGAACCTCCCTCGTGGGAGCGCGGGAGAGGGGATCGGCGGAACGCAGGAGCAACGGTCTGCTCACCAGTCCCGAAACAGCTCCTTGTAGACCGCGCCGTTTTTCGGATGAGACTTGAACGACCCGGAGAAGGACGAATCACTGTCCCAATAGGACTGCATGACGACGTTATGCGCGGCCATCCAGTCGTGCATGCGGCGGATGAACTCGCCATCGTCGTAGTCCGACGCCCATTCGGGGACAGCGATCGGCTTCCGGTGCTGGGCCGCGAACGAAGCGAGCCAATCGAGACCGCGGCCTTGGCGTGTCAGGATATTCTGCCACCGCTGGTCGGGCGTTCCCTTGTCCCACTGGCTTTTCTCGTAGACATCCATGCCGATGATGTCGACGACGTCGTCGCCCGGATATGCCCGCTCCGGATCGCTCTCGGGCGAGCCGACATTGGGGCACCACATGAATTTGAAATTGGGATGCTTGGCGCGGGCCAACTGTACGAAATGCCGGAAGGCGTCGACGTAGCCTTTTTCGTCGGCGGCCGCGCGCCAGGGATACCAATCGCCGTTGAACTCCCAGCCGAGGCGGACGATGGCGTTCGGGTCGTGGCCGCCGATATGATCGAGGACCTCCTGCCAATCTTTATCGTAGGCGCCGCTGGCGGCATCGCGGAGGCTGGCGATCGGCTTCGGTGATTTCCAATCCTTGGCGATCAGGGGCTGGGACCAGAGCAGCTTTCTTGTCGGAGGCCACGCGTTCTTCGTCGCCCAGACCGAGCCGACGAAGTCGTGCCACCCATTGTCCTGTCCGCCGAACACCACCGCGAAGTCGAGCTTGCGGCCGAGCCATTCCTCGAAAGCCTTTGCGGCATCCGGCTTGAAGCCTTCCGTAAAGGCGCCGAGCATGCGGCGTTCATGCCCGATCGCCTCTTTCCCCGTTTCCGGAGCCGCCGCGGTCTCACCGAGCGCGGGTGGGCGGCCCGAGAACACGACCGCAGCGACGATGGCTGCCCGCAGGACGAAACCTCTCATTCGGCATTTCCCAGGTGAAGAGCCCGGCGGTTCCCTGATCCGGTCATCGTGTCCCTTCCGAGCCTGTCCGCTATTGGATCGCTCCTCGCAAGCAGACCATATAACGCCGCGCGGCCGGCGGTAGCGCGCGAGCGGCCTTGATCGGGGTCCAAACCGCCGCCGCAGGGGTGAGAGAACCTCGAAGGGAGATCGGGGGGATGGTTGGGAATCGGGGGACGTGAAAAGAAATAGAATTTACGCTTTGACGCGAAGGACGCAAAGGCTTCGCAAAGATCACGAAGGTGAGTCTTTTGCACGCAGCAGGCGCGCAGTCGTTCCCTTTACGACTTTTGCGTGTACTTCGCGACCTTTGCGATAAAGCGTTTCTTCTTCAATATCCCCATCCCCCGATCCCCAACCATCCCCCGATCTCCCTTCGGCGTTTTCCCGGCAGGGAGCTCCGTGCGGCGCCGCGCCGGGTTGCGCCGCCGCCGCGAACCGCTAAAAGGAGCGCGTTCCGACGAACGGCGGCGGCAGCAGCAGCAGCGGTACCGGGTGGGTCATGGCGGGCAACGACGAGACGATTTCGGCTGAGGAGAACCAGTTCCGCGCGGCGCGGCTGGAGAAGCTGCGCGGCCTGCAGGCGCTCGGCGTCGACCCATACCCCTATTCCTACGCGCGCACCGCCGAGGCGGCCGAGCTGGAGCGGCGCTATGCCGACCTGCCGGCCGGGACGATGACCGAGGACCGCGTCCGCATCGCCGGCCGCATCCGCGCGATCCGCAACAGCGGCATGTTCATCGACCTGCACGACGTCAGCGGCAAGGTCCAGGTCTTCTCCCACAAGGACCATCTGTCGCCGGAGCAGCTTCAGCTCGTGCGGCTCCTCGACCTAGGCGACCTGATCGGCGTCGAGGGCATCGTCCGCCGCACGCCGCGCGGCGAGCTGACGGTCAACGCGACCGAGGTGACGGTGCTGGCGAAGGCGCTGCTGCCGCTGCCCGAGAAGTTCCACGGCCTCACCGACATCGAGACGCGCTACCGGCAGCGCTATCTCGACCTGATCATGAACCCGCAGAGCCGCGAGACGCTGCGGCGGCGCAGCCTCATCGTCTCGGCGATCCGGCGCGCGCTGCTCGACCGTTCCTATCTCGAAGTCGAGACGCCGATGCTGCACGCGATCGTCGGCGGCGCGTCGGCGAAGCCGTTCGTCACCCACCACAACGCGCTCGACATCGACCTCTACCTGCGCGTCGCGCCCGAACTGCACCTGAAGCGGCTGATCGCCGGCGGCCTCTCCGACAAGGTGTTCGAGATCAACCGCAACTTCCGCAACGAGGGCCTGTCGCCGCGGCACAACCCCGAGTTTACCTCGCTGGAGCTGTACGAGGCCTATGTCGACTACACCGCGATGATCGACATCACCGAAACGCTGGTCGCCGAGGCGGCGAAGGCGGCGACCGGCGGCTCGACGCGGGTGACGTTTCAGGGGACCGAGATCGAGCTGGCGGGGCCGTGGCCGCGCCGCCCGATGTGCGACCTCGTCAAGGAGAAGACCGGCATCGACTTCCTCGCGGTCCGCAGCGACGAAGAGGCCCGTGACGCCGCGAAGCGGTTCGGCGTCGAGGTGATGCCGGGCGGCGGCTGGGGCCGCGCCGTCGAGGCGGTGTTCGGCGCCGCGGTCGAGGACTCGCTGATCCAGCCGGTGCACGTCACCGACTTCCCGCGCGAGATCTCCCCGCTCGCGAAGGCGCACCGCAGCGATCCGCGCCTCGTCGAGCGGTTCGAGACCTACGTCAACGGGTGGGAGATCGCCAACGCCTTCTCCGAGCTGACCGACCCGCAGGACCAGCTCGCCCGCTTCGAGGCGCAGATGAAGGAGCGCGAGCGCGGCGACGAGGAAGCGCAGATGCTCGACCAGGACTACGTGACCGCCCTGGAGCACGGCCTGCCCCCGACCGGCGGCTTGGGCATCGGCATCGACCGTCTCGTCATGATCCTGACCGACAGCCCGTCCATCCGCGACGTGATCGCCTTCCCGACGATGCGGCCGAGGGATTGAACGGACCGAGAGAACCATGAAGGGAGATCGGGGGGATGAAAGCAAAAGAGAACGCTTCAACGCAGCCGTAAAATGCACGCAAAGGGAATGATTGCACGCCTTCGGCGCGAAAAAACTTACCTTCGCGTTCTTTGCGAAACCTCCACGTCCTTTGCGTTAAGGCGTAAACCCTTTTTTCCTCATCCCCTGATCTCCCTTCAACCTTCCTTTCCGCCGCC
>DASWRT010000142.1:0-2198 GCA_036403035.1 Allostellaceae bacterium
ACGATGTCCAGCCCGCCCTCGACCAGCGTTTCCGCCAGCGCCTTGGCATTGTCGACGACTGCCCGCGCATAGGTCTTGAACTCCGGCCGCAGCGCCTCGCCGAAGGCCACCGCCTTGGCGGCGATCACATGCATCAGCGGACCGCCCTGGAGGCCGGGGAAGACGGCCGCATCGATCTTCTTACCCAGCTTGGGGCTGTTTGAGAGGATCATGCCGCCGCGCGGGCCGCGCAGGGTCTTGTGGGTGGTGGTGGTCACCACATGCGCGTGCGGCAGCGGGCTCGGAAAGACGCCGCCGGCGACCAGCCCGGCGAAATGCGCCATGTCGACCATGAAGTAGGCGCCGACCTCGTCGGCGATTCGGCGGAAACGCGCGAAGTCGATGACGCGCGGATAGGCCGAGCCGCCGGCGATAATCAGCTTCGGCTTCTTCTCGCGCGCCACCCGCTCGACCTCGTCGAAGTCGATCAGCGCGTCCTGGCGCCGCACGCCGTAGGACAGCGCCTCGAACCACTTGCCCGAGATGTTCGGCGGCGCGCCGTGCGTCAGGTGTCCGCCGGCGGCGAGGCTCATGCCGAGGATCGCGTCGCCCGGCTTCAGCAGCGCCAGGAACACGGCCTGGTTCGCCTGCGCGCCGGAATGCGGCTGGACGTTGGCGAAGGCGCAGCCGAACAGCGCCTTGGCGCGATCGATCGCGAGGGTCTCGGCGACGTCGACGAACTCGCAGCCGCCGTAGTAGCGCCGCCCCGGATAGCCCTCGGCGTACTTGTTGGTCAGCACCGTGCCCTGCGCTTCCAGCACGGCGCGGCTCACGATGTTCTCCGACGCGATCAGCTCGATCTGCGACTGCTGCCGCTCAAGCTCCTCGCGCACCGCGCGGTGGAGGTCGCGGTCGGCGTCGGCGAGCGGGGTGGAGAAGAACGCGGCGGCAGCGCCATCCTGCGCGCGGGAGGGAAGGGAGGACATCGGATCGCTTTCCTTAGGGACTCTGCTGGTCGACGGAATGACGGACGAAGCGGCTCGGGGCCTGTCGGGAGGCTCTTAACATTCGGGGACGTTGACGGCGAGGCCGCCCTGCGCGGTCTCCTTATATTTACTCATCATGTCGCGTCCCGTCTGCCGCATCGTCTCGATCACGGCGTCGAGCGGGACGCGGTGCGCGCCGTCGCCGCGGAGCGCCAGCGAGGCGGCGTTGATCGCCTTCACCGCGCCCATCGCGTTGCGCTCGATGCAGGGGATCTGCACGAGGCCGCCGATCGGATCGCAGGTCATGCCGAGATGGTGCTCCATGCCGATCTCCGCGGCGTTCTCGATCTGCTCGTTGCTGCCGCCCAGCGCCGCCGCCAGCCCGGCGGCGGCCATCGCGCAGGCGGCGCCGACCTCGCCCTGGCAGCCGACCTCGGCGCCGGAGATCGAGGCGTTGCGCTTGAGCAGGCCGCCGATCGCCGCCGCGGTCAGCAGGAACGCGAAGATACCGTCCTCGTCGCCATCGCAAAACTGCACGTAATAGCGCAGCACCGCCGGAATGACGCCGGCCGCGCCGTTGGTCGGCGCGGTGACGATCCGGCCGCCCGCCGCGTTCTCCTCGTTGACCGCGATCGCGAACAGGCTCACCCAGTCGAGGATCTCGTGCGGCTGCCGCCGGTTCGCTCCCTCGCGGCGGCGTAGCTCCTCGTGCAGCGCCTTGGCGCGGCGCCGGACGGTGAGGCCGCCCGGCAGCATCCCGTCGCGGGCGAGGCCGCGCTCGATCGTCTGCCGCATCGCCGACCAGATCCGCCGCATGCCGTCGAAGATCGCCGTGTCGTCGCGCCGGGTCCGCTCGTTCGCCAGCATCATCTCGGCGATGGTCGCCCCGTGCAGGCGGCCGAGCCGCAGCATCTCCGCCCCGGTCGGGAACGGGAATGGTTCCGCCGCGGCGCCGGCCACGTCCGCCGTCGCCGCGGCCGTCCCGTCGGGGGCGAGGTCGGCCTCGTCGATCACGAAGCCGCCGCCGATCGAGTAGAAGGTGCGCGTCTCGACCGTCGCGCCCGTCGTGTCGAGGGCGCGGAAGCGTAGCGCGTTGGGATGGTGCGGCAGCACCTCGTCCATGCGGAACAGCAGGTCGCCCGCCTCGTCGAACGGCACGCGGTGCGTGCCGCCGAGGGCGATCGAGCGGCCTGCCCGGATGCCGTCCAGGATCGTTTGGACCGCGTCCGGGTC
>DASWRT010000143.1:0-8718 GCA_036403035.1 Allostellaceae bacterium
GATCTCGGCCTTCAGTTCGCCCGATCCCGCGCCGGGAACGAAGGCGAAGGTGAAGGTCGGGTCCTCGCTGATCGCGATGTCGCCGTCGATCGTCATCAACGGCTTGCCGTCATAGGTGACGCGCACCGACTGCACGAAGTCGGCCGGGATGTAGTTCCGCGTCAGCTGGTCCATCTGCAACCCGGAGCTGTTCGGGTGACTGATGAGCAACTTGGCGGCAATCGCGGCCGGCTCGTCCGGCGGTCGCTTTCCCTCGATGACGAGCTTCATCTTGCCGAGGCGCTGCATCGCCAGCGCCTGATCCTTGCCGGCGGGCGCCGAACAGCCGCCGGCCGCCTTGATGAAATGCGCGGTCTGGAGGAGCTTGCCGTCGTTGGTCTCGGCGACCGCATGCAGATAGGTGTAGTCGTCGACGCGGACGCGGGTGGAAATCTCCCGCATATCAGCCGCTTCTCCCGGATGAAACACGGCGGCGAGCGGCGACGGATTGTCGTCGATGACCAGATAGATCGCCTTCACCTTCTTCGCGAGCGCATCGTCGAGCGCGATCGCGACCGGCACGATCGCGGCGTCCATCGCGCGGTCGGGCGCCGTCAGCCTGATCGCCGCGCCGCCGTCCTCGACGGCACGGTCGCCGAAGATCGCGTGCTGAAGGTCGCCCCAGCGCTGCGCGCGGGCCTCCTCGCTCACCTCGGCACGGACCGGCAGCGCCGCCCCGAGCAAAAGCGCAACGGACAATGCGACGATCGTCGGCTTCATGCGATCCTCCCGCAGTCGCGGCGCGCGGCGGCGCTCACTCCCACTCCAATTCCTTGTAGGCCGCGGTCACGTTCCGCGGGTTGTAATCGTCGAACAGCAGCCACCGGCCGCGCTCCCCCTCGCATACATGGTTCGGAGCTTCCGCGATTCCCACGTTCGACCGGATCGCGACGCGCGTTTCGTCCGCGAGCTCGGTGAGATAGCGCAACTCGCCGTCGGACCCGGCCGGCCAGGGAACCGAGACCGGCCCGTGGCCGGGGATCGCGCGCGCCGCCCGAACCTCGCGCAACGACGCCAATTCCTTCAGCCAGCCCACGACGCTGCCGTCGAGCACCGGGATGCGGTCGACGAACAGCAGGTCGGAGAGCCAGAGCGTCCCGGTCCGCGCATCCGCAATCGAGAGGTCGTTGTCGGTATGCGCCGGCCCGTGCGCGCGGATCGTGATCGGCCGGTTTCCGAGATCAAGGTCGAGCTTGTCGTGAACCAGCAAGGTCGGCTGTACGACGGCGCTGCCTTCTGCGGCGGCGTCGCCGATGTCGCGGCGCAGCGTCCGCTCGTAGAACGCGCCGCGCTGCGCGAGCGCCCCCGGCAGCCGCTCGTGGCCGATCACGGCCGGACCGTCCGCGGAGAAGGCGGCGGCGCCGAAGATGTGGTCGGGATGGACGTGCGTCAGGACGACGTAGCGGATCGGCAGGGCGGTGCGTGCCCGGACCGCGGCACGGAGCCGCCGTCCCTCCGTCTCGCTGCCGCCGGGATCGACCACCATGACAGCGTCGTCGCCGACGATGAAGCCGGTATTGGCGATCTCGTCGCCGTTCTCCGGGCTCGCATTCTGCTGCACGCCCGCATGGACGAAGATGCCGGGCGCCGCCTCTACGGTCGGCAGCATCGACGGCTCGTCGGCGCGGGCATGCCCTGCGACGGCGGCGGCGACCGCGACGATGAGGAGCGCACGGCGCATCCCCGAACGTCTATTCGGCAGCGGGAGCGTCCGCCGGAACCGGCTTGGCGGCGGGAGGATGCGGGCTCGCGCCGCCGATCCGCCGGTAGACGAAGCCGGGCGTCGCAGCCTCATCCGCGTACGCGCTGCGGGTGGCGACATCCAGCAAGTGGTGATGGGCTGACTTGGCGCAGGCCGGGTCGGTGTTCGCGGCGTCGCCGGTCAGCGCGAAGGCTTGGCACCGGCACCCGCCCCAGTCGATCTCCCGCCGGTCGCACGAGCGGCACGGCTCCGGCATCCAGCCGGTGCCGCGGAACCGCTGGAACGCCTCGCTCCCGTACCAGATCTCGGCGAGCCCGTGCTCGGCGACGGTCGGGAAGTCGAAGCCTGGCAGGCTCTCGGCGGCGTGGCAGGGCAGCACCTTTCCGGACGGGGTGACGTTGAGGAAGCGGCTGCCCCAGCCGCCCATGCACGCCTTCGGCCGCTCCGCGTAGTAATCCGGCACGACGTAGTCGATCGCCAGCACGCCCGCGAGCCGCTGCCGCGCCGCCTCGACGATCTCGGTCGCGCGGTCGAGCTGCGCCCGCGTCGGCAGCAGCGCATCGCGGTTGGCGAGCGCCCAGCCGTAATACTGCACGTGCGCGACCTCGATCCGCCCGGCGCCCCATTCCAGCGCCAGATCGATCATCTCCGGCAGCCGGTCGAGGTTCTGCCGGTGCACCACGGCGTTGACGGTCAGCGGCAGTCCCGCCGCGACGATCATCCGCGCCACCTCGCGCTTGCGCCGCTGCGCGCCGGGGAAGCCGGCGATGCGGTCGCCCGAGACCTCGTCCGAGTCCTGGATGCTGAGCTGCACGTGTTCCAGCCCGGCCGCCGCCAGCGCATCCAGCCGCGCCGCGTCGAGCAGCACGCCCGACGTGATGAGGTTGCCGTAAAGGCCGATCTCCGCCGCGTGCCGGACGATCTCCTCCAGGTCGCGCCGGGCGGTCGGTTCGCCGCCGGAGAAATGCACCTGGAGCACGCCGAGTTCCGCGGCCTGATCGAGCACGCGGAGCCAGCCGGCCGTGTCCATCTCCCGGCTCGCCCGCTCAAGCTCCAGCGGGTTGGAGCAGTAGGGGCATTGCAGCGGGCAGCGATGCGTCAGCTCGGCAAGGAGCGCCAGCGGCGGAGCGGGACGTGGTGACGGCATCGTCATGCGACGAGAACCCCCTGGTCGGCGAGGTCCTGGAGAAGCGCCGTGACATCGGTCGCGATCACCTCGCGCGGCGCGTCGAAGCGGGAAGCGAGGTCGTCGACGATGGCGTCGACCGTGCGGCTGCCGTCCACCTGCTTCAGGATCTCGACCGCGGGCTCGTCGGGCAGGACCAGCTTTTCCGGCGCCAGCACGACCCACCGCTCGCGCACCTTGTCGAAGCGGAACCGCACGTGCGCGGCGAAGCGCAACGCCGTCTCGCCGCCGACGACACAGCGGCGTTCCGCCGCCGTCATCCGGCGTTCTCCCGCGGCGGCGCCGGCACGAACGCGCCGGGGGGCGGCAGGCCGGGCTCGACATAGGCGAAGTACAGGGCGTCGAGCTGCGCCCACAGCACGTCGCACTTGAAGCGCAACGCCGCGAGCACGGCTTCCTGCTGCTCCCGCGTCCGTGCCTCGCGCTTGACGTAATCCAGCGCGAACTCGACGTCGCGCGGCGCCTGGGTGAGCCGCGGCGTGAAATAGGCGAGCGTGTCTTCGGTGACGAACGGGTAGTTCCGCAGCATGCCGGAGACGCGCTCGGCGATGATGCCGGGCGAGAACATCTCGGTCAGCGACGAAGCGACCGCTTCGAGGACGCTGCGGTCGCGCACGAGGGCGACGTAGGCGTCTACGGCGAAGCGGGTCGCCGGCAGGATGCCGGCGGTGGACTCGACATAGTCGCGGTCGAGCCCGACGCCTTCCGCAAGCTTGAGCCAGCGGGCGACGCCGCCGGTGCCGGGCGCGTCGCCGTCATGGTCGACGAGGCGGCGCCGCCACTCGCGGCGCAGATCGGCGGTCGGCAGGCGGGCGATCAATGTCGCATCCTTTGCCGGGATGCGGCTCTGGTAGTAGTAGCGGTTGAGCGCCCAGGCCTGCACCTGACCGCGCGTCAGGCGGCCGTCATGGAGCAAACGGTGGAACGGATGACGGTGGTGATAGCGCTCGTCCCCGATCGCACGTAGACAACTTTCCAGTTCGGCTGCGGACAGCACCGCGTCGTCCAAACGACCACCTCCCTACGCGGAGCCGCGGAGGTTATACCGGGCAAGACGCCTGCGTCGCGACGACTCACGCGCGACGAGACGAGAGGCAAAAGTTCGCCGCCGACAGTCGGAAGGGCTGCGTCCTTTAGTAGAAGACGCTTAAAGGTGCCGCAACCGCCACGTCGGCGGCCGAAGATTACTTCTTCAGTTCGGCACAAGCGTAAGAGTTGATTTCCATGCCGACGGCAATCACGACGACGCGGGGTGTTTTCCAAGCCATTACTTCCTCCACGGGTTTTTTAACGATTCAAATGTAGGTCGGCGGTGCGCGGGTGTCAAACGCAGGCGGAACCTTTATTGTTCCGATCTTCCGAACACCGCTGGGTCCCCGCCGCGATATGCGCGGAACGGCGGATGCGGCACGGCGTTGGAAGGTCGGAACCGCGCCCTTCATGGTTCCTTCGAAACTCGAACAGCCGCCGTCCAGCCACGCCCCCGAGCGGACGGCCGTGCCCCCTGGGAGGAAAATCGATGACGAGCGAACAGCCGAAGCAGCCGAAATCGACCGGTCAGCAGAAGGAGGGCGAGAAGCATCCAAGCGTGCTGGAAGAAAAGGAAGAGTTCACGAAGGACCGCCTCCCCCACATGGGCGACAAGCCGCGGCAGGACGACGGTCAGAAACAGAAGAGTTGAACGAACGCCGACCGCAGCGCCCGCCGCTCGCGACGGCACCAACGGTCGCCGGCATGACATGGACCAGTTCGTCGCCATCGTCCTGATCTGCATGAAGTCCGTCGCTCCGGAGAACTGCTCGGAGGACACGGCTGCCGACGTGATGTCGATACCGGCGGCGTCCGAACTGACCTGCACAAACGGGTGGCAGGATATCGTCGCCCGCTCCGCCCTGGCTGGCGGCATCGGCACGGAGAGCTATGTTAGGACCTTGTGCCGGCGCACCGCGGCCGAGGAGGATCAAGCGACGCCGCCGCCTGCCGTCCGGCGACGATAGAGCCGCAATCGCGGTATGCCCAGCCGCTGCGGCGCTGGCATTATAGAGGGCGGCGCAGCCATCGGCGGGCGGGGTCGGCGATGCAGGGCGGACGGCGGCAGCGGCGGCGACGACTTGCTCGGATCGGAGCGCTGGCGGCCGTCATCGCAGCGGCGGCGGCCTCCATCGGAGACGGACGCGCCGCCGACCTCACGGTGAAGGAGGTCGCCGCCGTGTTGGCCGCCGCGACGCCGACGGCGCCGGCCGACCTCTCCGGCAAGAACCTTGCCGGACTGGATCTGAGCGAGATGGATTTCCGTCACGGCAATCTCTCGCACGCCGATCTGACCGGCGCAGACCTGTCCGGCGCAAACCTGTCCGGCACCGACCTGTCCGGCGCGCGGCTCGACCGCACCACGATCATCCGCACGAACTTCGCCGGCGCGAACCTGTCGCAAGCGACGCTCCTGGCGCCGCAGGCTTTTCCGGGCTTGGAGCCCACCATGTCGGATGCGCCGAGCTTTCGCGGCGCGAACCTGTCCGGCGCACGGATCCTCGCCGCCCTCGCCGGAGTCGACATGCGCGATGTCGACGCGTCGGGTCTCCGCATGTCGGCCGACCGGAGCCAGCGGGAGCTGCGCCCCCCGCGCAGCGAACTCCTGGACGGCAAACTGTCGGGTGCGCGCTTCGCCCGCGCCGATCTGCGGGAGGTGGTGTTCGCCTTCGCCGATCTCACCGGCGCCGACTTCAGCGACAGCGATCTCCGGCGCGCCGACTTCACGGGGGCGACCCTTACCGGCGCGACGCTCGCCAGGGCCGATCTCGACGGCGCGATCTTCCGCAATGCCCGCGGGCTCGATCTGGCGGTCGGCATCGATCAGGCGCGCAATATCGAGCGGGCGATCCGGTGACGCCTCCGCCGCCGCGCTGGATGTCCGCTATCCTGCTGACGGTTTCCGTCCTGCTGGGCATGCCCCCTGCCGCCGCGGGCGAATCCGCCGCGGCGGCGGCGGCGGAGCGGGCCGATACCGCGCTCGTGCTCGCCGTCGACGTCTCCGGGTCCGTCGATGGCGTGCGCTTCAGTTTACAGATGGAGGGGATCGCGAAAGCGTTCGAGGATGCGCGCGTGCAGCAGGCGATCCTGTCGGGCCCGCGCCGCGCGATCGTCGTCGCGCTCGTCGAGTGGTCGACCAAGCCGCATCTCGGCCTGCCGTGGACGCTGGTCACGAGCGCAGAGGACGCACGGGCGCTCGCGGCGAGGATCCGCACGCTGCCGCGGGTGGATGCCCAGTTCACCTGCATGTCGGCGGCGCTGCGCTTCGTCGACGAGAAGGTGCTGCCGCGCCTGCCCGTCGCCGCCGACCGCACGGTGATCGACGTGTCCGGCGACGGCGAGGACAACTGCAACCCGAGCGAACCGGTCGACGCCGTCCGCGCCCGTATCGTCGGCGGCAGCGACAGCGTCGTCATCAACGGCCTGCCGATCCTCGTCGGCGAGCAGGCCGCCACGCTGGAGGACTGGTACGGCGACCACGTCGTCGGCGGCCCCGGCGCGTTCGTTCTCGCCGCCAGCGGCTACGACGATTTCGACCGCGCGATGCGGCAGAAATTCATCATGGAGATCAGCGGGACCGCCGCACCGGGTACGGTGCGAGTCACGTCCGACTGACGTCGACAGCCGCGATCTACATTATGCCTCAGGTGCCGAACGGGTACGTGTCGGGGAGGCCGGTGCTGCGGTCCTCGGACGGCAGCGGCGTGACCGCACGCGTCTCGTCGAACCAGATGAAGGCGTCGAACTGGTTCGGCAGGTTGGCCTCGAAATAGTGGCTCCAGCGTTCCGTTTCCGGCCGGTAGATGACGCCGATCGCGCGCTCCAGCCGCGGCCAATCCTGCAATTCATGGACGAGGTCCAGGTTCCGTCCGTCATCGAAGTCGAGCAGGAAGGACGGGGACGCACCGGCGTCGCGGCAGAGCTGCTCGTAGCTGCCGGAGAGCGCCGGGCGGACCTGCTTCACCTCCATCTCGCCGCCCCAGTCGGTCGCGGCGGCGACCGTGCCGCGGTCCGTGCCGAAGCCGATCAGCACGGCGGCGTCGCCGAACCGCTCGCGGCAGAGCTGGCCGATGTTCAGCTCGCCGCCGCGCCAGCCCAGCTCGGTCGCCGCGGCATTGCCGATATGCGAATTGTGCGCCCAGACGACCGCCTTGGCGTCCGCTCCTCTCGCCTGGAGGAGGCGGTCGAGCGTCTCGAACATGTGCGTGTCGCGCAGGTTCCAGGATTCGCGGTCGCCGTGATACATGATCCGGTAATAGCGCTCCGCCGCCGCGACTAGGCGCGCGTTCTGCGCCGCGTCGAAGAAGCTTTCGCCGTCCTGCCGTGCATAGTCGGACCGATGCGCCAAGAGGTCGCGCAGCATCGCCGCCACCTCGCGCTCGCAGGGCGGCTCCGCGGCGCGCAGCGCGGCGCGGCCGTACCGCTCCGGGTTGAGCGCCCAGGGCGAGAGGCAGCCGTATCGCGTGCGTGCGTCGTGCGCCGCCGCAGGGTCGACCTTGTCGAGATATTCGAGCACCGCGCGGATCGAGGCGTTGAGGCTGTAAAGGTCGAGCCCGTGGAAGCTCGCCTGCCGCGCCGGATCGGCAAGACCGCGGTTATGCTCGCGCAGCCAGTCGATGAACTCGGCAACGTCGGTATTGCGCCACATCCAGGTCGGGAAGCGCTCGAACGGCCGGCGTCCCAGGGATGAGGCCGGCGCCGCGGCAGCGGCACGGCGCCGGACATAGCGGTCGATCGCCGCGGCGTCCGGCCAGTCCGCCTCGACGGCGACGATCCCGAAGCCGTGCCGCTCGATCAGCCGCCGCGTGATCGCGGCGCGGGCGCGGTAGAATTCCGACGTGCCGTGCGACGCCTCGCCGAGCAGGACGACGCGAGGCCGGCGCCGCTCGACGATGCGGTCGGCGAAGGCGGCGAAGTCTGGATCGTCCGGCGCCGGCAGCGGCTCGGCGGCCTGCCGAATCAGCGCTTCCGGCTTCGTGGCAGGCGCAATGCCGCCGCCGTTGCCGTTGCGGGAAACCGTCCACGTCTTCGACGCCCGCTGCCGTGCCAGTGCGAGACGACCGGCATCCACCAACTTGGAGTCGGACACGCCCGCGTCTGCGGGCGGCGCCGGAGTGTCGGGACCACGCCGATACTGCGCCGGATCGGAGGAGTTTTCGACACTGCTTCGTTGTTCACGATCGCGATTCGTCACGGATACAGGATCCCCTCAGCAGGCCGCGGAGATGTATTGCAAACAACGCCGACGAGCAATATCCGTTCACGAGTAATATTTTTCTCAATATTTTTGATTCAGAATTTCCACATATCAGATTGATTCATGCTCACCCCTGCAACCACGACGAATTTCAGAGCTTCCTAAAAGTTGTATCGTCATACTGGAGACACCCTATTTCTTGCAGCCCGTGCGGGGAGAAGGATCTCACGAGACGGGGCCCGCGCTGCGGCGGCCGGCAGCGGTTCATGCGACAGGAAATATTGGCCGGCCGGTCCGCGCTCTCGCACGCGCCAACCGCACCGCATCGACGCCGTTTCTCAGTTCAGCCGGCGACCGCTCACCAGTTGGTGATGTCCTGGTTCTCGCCGGTGCCGCCCTCCGCCTTGTCGGCGCCGAGCGAGTAGAGGTCGAACTCGCCGCCGTGCTGGCCGGGATAGCGGTAGAGGTAGGGGCTGCCCCAGGGGTCGGCGGGCACGGTCGGTTTCTGCAAGTACGGCCCGTTCCAGCGCTCGACGCCGGGCACCGGCCTGACCAGCGCCTCCA
>DASWRT010000144.1:0-9613 GCA_036403035.1 Allostellaceae bacterium
CGGGCGCTTCGACGTCGTCGCATGCCGCAACGTGCTCGTCTATCTGACGCCTCCGGCCCGGACGGCTGCCCGGCGGATGCTGGAGAATGCGGTGCGGCCCGGTGGCTTCCTGCTCTTCGGCCCGACCGATCAGCCGCCGGACGGCGGTGACTTCGAGGCGATATGGGGATCGCGCGCCGTCCTGTACCGGAGGCGCCCGTGACCGGCGCGGCGGCCTCCGCCCCGGCGTCTACCTGGGTCGTCTTCCAGCAGCCCGGCGGGGAAGTCCTCGCGCTGCCGGGCGACGCCGTGGTCAAGATCGGGCGTGCGCCGAAACCGACGCCGATGCCGTTCGCTCCGCCCGGCGTCGACGGCGTGATAAGCCACGGCGGCGGAATCGTACCGCTGATCTCGCTGGCGGCGCTGCTGCAGCCGGACGATGGCGGTTCCATCCCCGCTCCGGGCGGCGACCTGATCGTGGTCCGCTCCGCGGGGACGCACTTCGCGCTCCGCATCGGGCGCGTGCTCTTCTCGATTGCCGTCGACGGCGCTGCCGCCGCCGCTGCGTCCGCCGCCGAGCCGGAACCGACGGCCGATCCGCCGGCTGCCGTCCCGTCCGTCGTCGGGAAGATGCTGACGCTGCGCGGACGACGCGTCGGCTGCCTCGCCGTCGATCGGCTCGGCCTCGCCGCGCTTGCGGCATGGCAGCCGGCGGCCGGCGAACCCGGACCCGTCGCCGATGCGCGGCAGGCCGCCGCCGTTTCCGACGATGCGATCGCGCGGCGCCG
Source organism: Allostellaceae bacterium (assembly GCA_036403035.1). Taxonomy (GTDB): domain Bacteria; phylum Pseudomonadota; class Alphaproteobacteria; order ATCC43930; family CGMCC-115725; genus DASWRT01. The sequence continues at coordinate 768 of DASWRT010000144.1, forward strand.
GCAGGCGATCATCGCGGTGCGCGCCGGGGGCGAGGTCTATGGCTTGCCATCGACGGTGGTTGCCAAGATGTTCGATGGGCCGATCCCGGTCACGCGCCTGCCGCTCGTGCCGCCGATCGTGTCGGGCGTCGCCGTGCTCGGCGGCACGGCAATGGTGGTGTTCTCGCTCGCCCGGCTGCTCGGGCTCGACGAAGAGGAAGCGGGAAGCGGCAGCGCAGCGGTGATCAGCCACGTCGCGGTGCGGGTCGGTGACGGCCGGCTCCTTATCGCGGTCGATCGGATCCTCGGCCTGCATCATCTTCCCGCCCGCCGCCGTGCGGCGGCGTCCCTCGTGACGGTCGGTGGGCTCCGCGTCCGGCGCGTTCTGGAGGTTTCCGAGCTGATCGAGCCGAAGATGCTGGCGATGATCGCCAGAATCGGCCGCGCGGAGGCGCAACGGCAGGATTGCGGCGGTACGGGCGAGGCGGACGGCGGCGGGCGCGCCTATCTCAGCCTGACGGTCGGCGGCCGGCTTTGCGCGCTCGCCGTCGACGCGGTCGATCGCATCGTCGAGCCGCCGCAGCATCCGATCCGTCTGCCGGATGGTGCACCCGAAGGCTTGCACGGCGCGGTGTCGGTCGCGGGCGAAATTCTGCCGCTGACTGACGGACGGCGCTGGCTGCAGTTGCGCGCGCCGGCCGCGGCCCCGGCCGCTGCGCCGGCAACGGCGGCGTCGCTGCCGTCGCCGGAAGCGACCGCCTGCGTCATCCTTCGCGGCGACGCCGGACGCCACGCCCTCGTGGCGGACGCCGTGCACCGGATCGTGCGGATCCCCGACCGTGCCGTGTTTCCGACCGACGACCCGGACGGCCGCGTCATGGCGGTCGGCGAGATAGAGGGGCGCGCGGCGCTCATTCTCGCGACCTCACGCCTTATGTCCGCGCCGGGAGCTGTGGAATGAGCAGCGGCGGCAACCCGGCTGACGGGCGCGCCCGAGTCCTCATCGTCGATGATTCGACCTTCATGCGGATGGTGCTGCGCCGGATCATCGAGGCGGACGGCGATCTCGCGGTGGTCGGCGAGGCGCGCAACGGCTGCGAGGCCGTCGCGCAGGCGCGCGAGCTGAAGCCGGATATCATCACGATGGATGTCGAGATGCCCGAGCTCGACGGGCTGAGCGCGACGCGGCAGATCCTCGCGGAGGCGACGGCACGGCCGACCATCCTGATGGTCAGCATCCATACGCAGGAAGGCGCCGACACGACGATCCGGGCGCTGCGCGCCGGCGCGGCGGATTTCGTCTCGAAATCCTCCGCATTCGCCACCGAGGATCTCGGCCACGTCGACAAGGAGCTGCGCGAGAAGCTCGCCTTCTGGGCGCAACGGCGGCGGCAGCCCCGTCGGGGCGAGCCGATCGCCCCGTCGCCGGCTCCGGCCCAGCCGGCGACGGCTCCGCCCGCCGCCGTCGAGCGTCCGTTGCCGCAGCCGCCGCGGGCGCGCGTCGATCTCGTCGTCGTCGCAGCGTCGACCGGCGGTCCGCAGACCCTGCCGCTGCTGCTGCGCGGCGCGACGCCGCTCGGCGCGCCGATGGTGATCGCTCAGCACATGCCGGAGCATTTCACCCGCAGTCTTGCGGAGCTATTGCGCACCGAGAGCGGCCTCGACGTGCGTGAGGGCGAGCATCGCATGCCTCTGGGCGCGGGCACCGTGACGATCATTCCCGGCGGCCGCGACGCCGTCGTGGCGGCGGTGCCGGCGGGTTACGAGCTGCGGCTGGCGTCGAGCGAGTCGCTGGTTCACCCCTGCGCCGACATGCTGTTCGAGGCGGCTGCCATGGTCGGACGCCAGCCGGTCGGTGTCGTGCTGACCGGCATGGGCGAGGACGGCACGCGAGGCGCCGCCATGCTTCGTCGCCGGCTCCTCCCGATCCTGGTGCAGGATCCTAAGACTTGCGTCGTCGGCGGCATGCCGGCTGCGGCGATTGCGGCGGGCGTGGCGACCGAAACGCTCGACCCGCTGGAGATCGGCCGCAAGCTTTCCCGCTGGACCGGCGCCGATTACTCCCCGCGCGTACACAACACGGAGCCCCAATGACGAAAAGCATTCTGGTCGTCGACGATTCCTTCGTGATGCGAACGATCATCAAGGACATTGTCGAAAGCGATCCCGAGCTGAAGGTCGTCGGGTTCGCCGAGAACGGCAAGACCGGCCTGCAGAAGACCCGCGAGCTGCGGCCCGACCTGATCCTCCTCGACTTGGAGATGCCGGAGATGTCCGGCCTCGACATGATGAAGCGCCTGGCGCTTGTCTCGAAGGCGAAGGTGCTCGTCGTCTCTTCCGTCGGCCAGGCGGGTTCGCCCCAAGCCGTCGAGGCGCGGCGGCTCGGCGCGGTCGACGTGATCGCCAAGCCGTCGGGCGCGATGAGCCTCGATCTTCAAGCGAAGAAGGGTCACGAGATCGTGCAGGCGGTTCGCCGCGCGCTGGCGCTCGACGGCGCCGGGTAAGGGCAGGGAAGGGGCCGCCGCCGTGGAATCCGTCGCCGAGACATTGTGGCAGGAGTTCGCCGCCGAGACTGACGAGCATCTCGGCGGCCTTGAACCGATGCTGGTCCGCCTCGGCGAAAGCGGCGGCGGCGGGGCGGCGGCGGCGGCGCAGGACGTGGCCGCGCTGTTCCGCAGCTTCCATTCGGTGAAGGGACTGGCGCGGGCGATGGGCCTGCACGGCATGGAAGCGGTCGCGCACCGTGCCGAGAGCTTGCTCGGGCTAGCCCGCGATCATGGCGCGGCGACGAGCGACGCGATGCTGGACGCCCTGGTCGAGGCGGTCGACTGCCTGCGCGGCATGCGCGAGTCCGCGGTTGCCGAGCGCCACGACGGCGCCGCGCCCGCCGCGCTGCTGAACCGTCTCGATGCGCTGGTCGAGGAGGCCGGCGGTACGGCCGCCGCACGGCAGGCTGCGGCGGACCCTTCGCTGGCGGTTCCTAGCGATCATGCCCAGGAGCTGCACGACGATGCCGAGATGCTCGGCCTCTTCGTCGAGCTTTTGCAGACGCGCCTGCCCGAGCTGGCGCGGACCTTGAGCGCCGACGCCCAGGAGCGGGCCGAGGCGTTGGACACGCTGGACGCGCTCCAGCATGCCGCCGACGTCATGCGTTTCGAGCAGTTCGCGGAAGTGCTCCAGGAGCTGCACGCGTTTCTCGCCGGGCATGAGGACGGGAGCGGCGATCCTGCGGCTGCCGAGGGCCGGCGCCACGTCATCGCATTGCTCGACCGCGTCCGGCTTCAGGCTGAGCTGCTTGGCGAGATCACCGGCGGCGATGCCGGCAGCGCCGCGCTGGCGCGGTCTCTCGCCGAGTCGGCCGCCGCCGACCGTGCCGCGCTGGCCGGCGAGTTGGCCGCCGCCGTCGATCAATTGGAGGCACGCGTCGTCGGCGAGGACGCGGAAGCGGTCCGCGCCGCCGCCCGGACCGCCGCGACGACGGCGCAGCAGGCGCGGGCGGTCACCGCCGGCGGCGGCGCACTGCGCGCCGCCGAGGTGCTGCTCCTGCTGGAGGACGTCTTCCATCGCGCGGCGCAGGGCGGGCTGACGATCACCCCTCCGTTCGCTGCGCTGCTCCATCTCGTCGCCCGGACCGTGGCGGACGGTGCTCTGACCGGCAACGGCGACCTCGGCGATGCCGCCGCCGCCGATCTGACGCAGCAGGTCCGGCTTGCGCTGATGCCGGCGGGCACGGCCGCCGCTGCCGCGCCGGACGAGAGCGGCGGCAGTTCCGGCTCCGATTCCGGCGGTGCGCGCGAGCTGACGGTCGCCGGGCTGCATATGCGGCCCGAGATGCTGGCCGTGCTGTCCGCGGAGAACGTCCAGGAACTCGTCGACGGCGTTGCGGCCGGCGCCTATGCCTACGAGCTGCTGCTGCACATCGAGGGGTCGCCGGCTGCCGGCGAGGCGCTGCTCGGGTGGCTCACCACCGAGGCGAAGATCGTCACCAACCGGACGGTGATCGTCGACGGGCAGAGCTGGTTCGACGTCCTGTTCCTCAGCGAGCATCCGCCGGCGCCGACCCGCGGCGCCCTTGTCGCCCGCGACCCGGAGCGGCGCTGCGTCAAGGCGCTGCGCCGGCTGAACGACAATCCGGCGGGCGAGCCGATCCTCGGTCCCGACGCGGCGGCGAAGGCCGCCGCCGCTCCCGGCGTCGCGCCGGCCGCTGCGCCGCCGTCCGCCGCCGCCGCCGTGCCGGGATCGACGGTGCTGCGGGTGCGCAGCGACGTGATCGACCGGCTGATGACGCAGATCAGCGAGGTGCGCGCCGTCGCCGCCGACCTGATCGACGCCGCGGGCAACCGGATCGCCGCCGACAGCCTCGCGCAGATGCGCCATGTCCGCCACGTGGCGACCGGCGACGGCGCGGTCGCCCTTGCGAGATGCGTCGAGGTGCTCCAGGAGCAGCAGCGCGTGATCGGCGAACTGTCGCGCACCGTCGATACCTCGCTGCGGCGCCTGCAAACGGCGGCGCTGGAACTGCGCGTCGTCCCGGTCGACGTGATCCTCAACCGCATGCCGCGCGTCGTCCGGATGCTGGCGCAGGAGCAGGGCAAGAACATCCAGCTCCTGCTCGAAGGCCGCGACGTGCGCGTCGACAAGAGCATGGTGGAGCGCCTCGTCGATCCGCTGATGCACATGGTGCGCAACGCGATCGATCACGGCGTCGAGCCGCCGGAGCAGCGCGTCGGGCTCGGCAAGCCGGCGCGCGCCACCCTGACGATCCGGGCATTGCAGCGCGGCAGCGAAGTGCAGATCCAGATCAGCGACGACGGAAGGGGGCTCGACGACGAGGCGATCCTGAGGAAGGCGGTCGCCCGCGGCCTCGTCGCCGAGGCGGAAGCGGACCGGCTCAAGCGAAACGAGATCCATCGCTTCATCTTCGCGCCGGGCTTCTCGACTGCCACTGAAGTGACGGAGACCTCCGGCCGCGGCGTCGGCATGGACGTCGTGCTGACGACGGTGCAGCAACTCGGCGGCGACATCGACGTCGAGACCGAGCGCGGCGCCGGCACCACCTTCACGCTGCGCCTGCCGCTCTCGGCGGCAATCCAGATGTCGCTGCTGGTCCGCGTCGCCGGACAGCTCTTCGGCATCCCCGAGCGTTTCGTTGCGTCGGTCATCGAGGCCGATCCAGGCGCGCTCACCGAGATCGGCGGCGGGCTGCGCACGATCGCGCATGACGGCGTGGCGCTGCCCGTCTACCGCCTCGCCGACCTGCTGTGGCGGGGCGACGAGGCGGGGGGGCGTGCGGCGGCCGCGCGGGCGACGCGCAGCATCGTCGTCATCGCCAGCGGCCCGGACATGATCGGGCTGGAGGTGGACCGCATCCGGCGCCGTCAGGAGCTGTTCCTCAAGGATCTGCATCCGCTGCTCGCCGGCTGCCCCGCGGTCAGCGGCGCGGCGATGCTCGGCAACGGCCGGATCATCCTGCTGCTCGACGGCGACGAGCTGATCCAGCTGGTGCGGAACGGCTCCTGGCGCCGCCACCCGCCGCCGCCGTCCGCCGCCGCCAGCGGGGAGGCCGCAGAGTGAGCGCGGACGGCGTCGCCGGACAAGGCGAGGGGCGCTGGCTGCATGCGGTGGCCGGCGGCTGCGAGCTGCTGCTGGACGGCGGGCGCAGCCAGCATGTCTGGGCCGGGGACGTCCCGGCCGGAACGGCGGAGTGGCAGGGCCGCGTCCTACCGGCGATCGATCTGAGCGCGCTGCTGGCGCCGGCGCCGATTCCGGCAGCGGAGCGGGGCGGCGCCCGGACGCGGACGCTCGTCGCCTACGGCGCTGGCCGCGACGATCCGCAGGCGCTCGTTCTCGCCGTCGACGCGGTGCGCGGCCTTGCCGCGCTGCCGCCGGACGCGGTCGTCGGCCTGCCGCCGCTGTCGGCCGCCTTCGGCGGCCTGTTCGACGGCATCGCCGTCGCGCCGGTCGAGGGCTCGTATCCGCTGTGCGTGCGCCGCGATCTCGATCCGGCGGTGCTGGAGCGCCTCGTCGCGACGCAGGCCGCGAGGGGCGGCGGCGCGCGGCCCGGCCGGGCGGCGGGCGGCGGGGAGGCTCGGTAGAGATGGACGCGGGCGGGACCACCCTTACCTTCGCGGCCCTCGCCGAGCGCCTGCTCGACCGGCGGCTTGCGCAGCCGGACCTTCGCGGCGGGGAGAGGACGGCGGAGGAGCGCGACGCCGTGCTGCGCCGCGCCTTCCGCGACCTGGCCGGCGTCTTCGCGCTGGACCGCGCTTTCAGCGCCGGGCAGCCGGTGGCCGAGACGATCCCCGCGGTCGCCCGCGCCCTGACCGAGGCTGTCCAGGCGTCGGACTGCCGGCTCGCGCTGAAGGCCGAGGGCGGCGGGTACTTCTTCCTCCGCGCCGATTCCGCGGTCGGCGACGACGTCCGGGTCGGCGCGCTCGGCGGGCTCACCGGGCGCGTCGTCGAGGAGGGGCGGGCGCAGGCGTTCGGCGACGTGACCCGGGAGGACGGGTTCGCCGCCGCGATCGACTGGCTCGGCGGCAAGCCGCCCAAGAGCTTCGCCTGCGCGCCGCTGCGGCGGATGGACGGCGAGACGATCGGCGCCGTCCAGCTCTTCGACAAGCGGTCCCACGCTGGCGGCGGCGGCGGGTTCGACGACGACGACCTCGCGCTGGCGGCGACGGCAGGGATCTTCCTCGCCGAGCTGGCGGCCAATGCCGGCCTGCTGCCGGGACAGGCGAACGGCGCCCGGCTGGTGCCGCGAGAGGAGGCAGCGGCAACAGATGGCGGTTCCGGCCGTGAGTTGATGCTGTCGAAGATCCTGGCGACGGCGCTGGAGATCCTCGAGGCCGACCGCGGCTGGATCTTCCTCCACGACCCGATCATGGACGAGCTGTACACCTGTCTGTCCGAGGGGCTCGGCAACCAGGAGCTGCGCGTCGGCGTCGGCAACGGCATCGCCGGCGCGGTGTTCCGCCATGGCGAGCCGGTCGCGATCGCCGACGCCTACCAGGACCCGCGCTTCAACCCGTCGATCGATTGGCAGATCGGCTACCGCACGCGCAGCATTCTCTGCGTGCCGGTGTCGGCCGGCGACGGGCGGCGACTCGGCGTCGTGCAGATCGTCAACAAGCGCCACGGCGCGTTCGACGCCGCCGACGAGAAGCACCTGAAGGCGCTCGCCGCGCAGATGGGCGTGACCCTCGATTACACGGCGCTGTTCGAGCAGATCCTGCGCATGAAGTCGTACAACGAGAGCATGCTGCGCAGCCTCTCGAACGGCGTCGTGACGATCGACATGGGCGGCGCGGTGACGTTCGTGAACGAGGCGGCGCTGCGCATCCTGCGCCGCGACGCCGCCGCCGTTGCGATGCTCGGCCGGCCGATCACCAAGGTGTTCGGCGAGATGAACGCGTGGCTGCTGGAGGCGCTCGACGAGGTGGCGCAGCACCGGGTCGAGCGGCACCTGCCGAACAGCGAGTTCTACATCGAGGACGCCGACGAGTGGATCCCGACGAACCTCGCGATCCTGCCGCTGCTCGACCAGCGCGAGACGTTGCTCGGCGTCATGCTGGTGATCGAGGATCTGGAGCGGGAGCGCGAGCTGCGCCGCACCATGTCGCGCTATCTCTCGAACGAGGTGATCGACCGGCTGATGGAGTCGTCCGGCGAGGTGCTGGGCGGCACGGCGGCGACGGTGACGACCCTGTTCTCCGACATACGCGGCTTCACGACAATGTCGGAGGAGCTGGGCGCCGCCGGCACGGTGGCGATGCTGAACGAGTATTTCTCCTATATGGAGGATGTCGTCGCCAACCATTCCGGCATCATCGACAAATATATCGGCGACGCCGTGATGGCGCTGTTCGGCTCGCCCTTCCCGACCGAGCGCGACGCGCAGAACGCGGTGCAGGCCGCCTGCGACATGCATCGCGTCCTCGACCTGCTGAACGCGCGGCGCGCCGCGGCCGGGAGCGCGCCGATCCGGATCGGCGTCGGCGTCGCGACCGGCACCGTCGTCGCCGGCAATATCGGCTCGCCGAAGCGCATGGACTTCACCGTGATCGGCGACCCGGTGAACCTCGCCTCCAGGATCGAGGGGCTGACCAAGCAGTACGGCGCCGACATCCTGGTCTGCGACGAATCGGTGCGCCGCCTCGCGAGCCCGCTGCGCATGCGCCGCCTCGACATCGTCCGCGTCAAGGGCCAGCAGCGCCCGACCGGACTCTTCGAGATCCTGGAGCACCGCGACGCCGCCGCGCTGGGCGGCGCCGGGCGGTTCGAGGACGCCATCGCCGCCTACGAGCACGGTCTGGACGCCTATGTTGCCGGCGACTGGCCGGCGGCGGTCGCCCGCTTCGAGACGGCGCTGACGCTGCGCGAGGACGACGCGGCGGCGACGATGATGCTCCGGCGGTGCCGCGACTTCCTCGCCCACCCGCCCGCCGACTGGGACGGCGTGATGCTGCTCACCAGCAAGTAGCTGGCGGGGCAGGGCGGAGCGCCGCCGCCGGCCCGGGGTTCTCCCACTATGAGGGCACCGGATCGGGAGGAGGACGATGAGCACCGCCGACGGCAGCAGCGTCGCCGAGGATGCGCACCGAAGGTGGCCGCAGCATGCGGAGGAGCGGCACCCGCCGATGGCCCGCCGCGCCTGGGACGGCGAGCTGCCGCTGTGGCTGACCTATTGGGTGTGGGGCGTCGGCGGCAACGTGTCGTTCGCGCTCCTGCTCGCCCGCGCCGCCCGCGCCACCGGCGAGGGGCGGGCGGGCCTCGCCCCGCCCTGGCTGATCTACTTCGCCTCGCTCGGCTGGTTCGTCCTGATCTTCGGCGCGATCTGGCGCAGCGCCGGCCATTACCGCGGCCCGTGG
>DASWRT010000145.1:0-4987 GCA_036403035.1 Allostellaceae bacterium
CCGGGATCGATCAGATCCGCGCAGCGGTCGGGGAAGAGCGCGCGGCCGCGTTGTGGCGCCTCGGGACCGAAGCTGTCGCGCTGGTCGAGGAGCTGGCCGCGCGTCCGGCGATCGGCTGCGACTTCCGCCGCGGCCACCTTACCGCCGCGGTGCGGCAGCGGCATCTCCGCACGTTGGACGAGACGGCGCGCAACCTCGCGGAACGGTACGGCTACCGCTCGCCGCGCCTGCTCGACGCCGTCGAGGTCGGGACGCTCATCGCCAGCCGGCGCTACGTCGGCGGCCTGCTCGACGAGCGCGCCGGGCACCTGAACCCGCTCCGCTTCGCGCTCGGCCTCTCCGGTGCGGCGGCGGGGGCCGGCGTCCGCCTTTACGAGCGTTCCCCGCTGCTCGCGATCGGCGGGAGCCGGCGTGCCGGACGCCGGGTGCTGCGCACGCCGGCCGGGCAGGTGCGGGCGCGGCGGCTCGTGCTGACCGCCGGGGCCCGCTCGGAGACGCTGGCGTCGTCGCTCGCCGCCGCGGCGCTGCCGGCGACGACCTTCATGATCGCGACGGCGCCGCTCGGGCCGGCGCGGGCGAAGGCGCTGATCCGCCGCGGCCTCGCCGTCGCCGACACCAATTTAGTGCTCGACTATTACCGGCTGTCGGCGGACGGTCGCCTCCTGTTCGGCGGCGGGCTGCGTCACGCGGCGCCGCCGCCGAACCGGGTGGCCGGCCTGCTGCGGCGCAAGATGCTGCGGGTCTTCCCGCAGCTTGCCGACGTCGCGGTCGAGCATGCCTGGGCGGGCACGATCGACGTCACCGGCAATTTCTTGCCGCATCTCGGCCGCTTCGACCCGTGGACATGGTTCGCGCACGGCTTCTCGGGACACGGCGTCGCGCTCGCGACGCTCACCGGCAAGCTGCTCGCCGAAGCGATCGCCGGCCGGTCCGAACGGTTCGACCTGCTGGCCGACGCGCCGCGTCCGCGCCAGCGGTTCCCGCACGGCAGGGCGCTGCGCCTGCCGCTGGTGGCGCTCGGGGCGCTCTGGTATCGCGCCCGCGACGCGCTCGGCGGATGAGCGCGACGATGCGGACGCACGCACCGCCTTGACGAGAGGCGGCGCGGCGACAACCTGAACGCTCTTTCCGAACCGCCGCCGCTTCCGCCGGAGACCCGCGATGTCCGAGACCCCGACCTTCATGCTCCCGTCCGGGTTCCTGGGGCTGGAGCCGCAGCGCGGGCTCCCCGCCGGGGCCAAGGTCGGCATCGCCGGCATCCCGCTCGACATCGGCACGACGAACCGCAGCGGCGCGCGCTTCGGCCCGCAGGCGATCCGGCAGGCCAGCCGCATGCTGGTCGACGGCGACCACCCCCGCGGCTGGATCGATCCGGCGAAGCTGCCGATCGCCGACATCGGCAATTTCCGCATCGCCCTGGGCGACATCCCGGCGAGCCTCGAAGTCATCGAGCGGCAAGCCGCCGCGATCCCGCATCTGATCGCGCTCGGCGGCGAGCACGGCGTCACGCTGCCGCTGCTGCGCGCGCTGCGGAAGCGGATCGGAGAGCCGCTCGCCCTCGTCCATTTCGACGCGCATGTCGACACGTGGCCGGACAATTTCGGCCAGCGCTACGCGCACGGCACGGTCTTCTATCACGCGATCGAGGAGCGCCTGATCGATCCGCGCCGCACCGTGCAGATCGGCATCCGCTCGCCGGTGCAGCGCGAGGTGCACGACTGGACCACGGGGCAGGGGGTCCTGATCCTCGACGCCGAGATGGTGCACGAGTACGGCCCGAAGGCGGCGGCGGAGCGCATCCGCGACGCCGTGGGCGACGCGCCTGCCTATCTCAGCTTCGACATCGACGCGCTCGACCCCGCCTTCGCGCCGGGCACCGGGACGCCGGAGATCGGCGGACTCGCGAGCTGGCAGGCGCAGGGCATCCTGCGCCGGCTCGGCGGGCTCCGCTTCGTCGGGATGGACGTCGTCGAGGTGGCGCCGCCCTACGACGTCGCCGAGATCACCGCGCTCGCGGCGGCGACCGTCGCCTGGGAATACCTGGCGCTCATCGCGCCCGGCCTCTGACGACGGCCGGTTTCGGACAGGATCGCCGGGGCGGCGCTCAGAACGACGCCGACATCCCGCCGTCGACGGTCAGGACGAGGCCGTTGACGTAGCTGGCCGCCTCGGAGGCGAGGAACACCGCCGCGCCGCTGATTTCCGTGGGACGGCCCCAGCGGGCGAGCGGCACGCGGCGCTGCAGGAAGGCGGTCACATCGGGGTTACCGACCATCGCGCCGTTGCTCTCGGTCGCGAAGAAGCCCGGCGCGATGGCGTTGCAGGTGATGCCGGTGGGGCCGAACTCGACGGCGAGCCCGCGCATCAGGCTGGCCAATCCGCCCTTCGCCGACGCGTATCCCGCGTCGCCGGACCGGGCCAGGGTGCCGGCGACCGACGTGACCATGATGATCCTGCCCCATCCGCGCTCGCGCATCGGTGCGGCCGCGAGCTTGGCCAGGGAGAAGCTGGCGGTGACGTTGACGGCGAGCAAGCGGCTCAGATCTTCGGGGCTGATCCCGTCGATGGGCGCGCGATGCCGCGCCCCGGCGGCGCAGACCAGGATGTCCAGTTTTCCGAACCGGGCGAGAATGGTGGAGACGCCGTCCTGCGCGGCCTGCGCATCGGCGACATCGAACGCCGCCGCCGACGCGCCGAGGCCACCTGCCGCCAGTTCCGCGACGCGCCCGTCCAGATCTTCAGCGGTTCGACCGTTGAGCACGACATGAGCGCCCGCTTCGGCCAACCCGCGGGCGATCTCCCAACCCAGCCCCTTGGTCGCCCCCGTGACCAGGGCGACCTTGCCGGTCAGCGAGAATGGGTGCTGCATCGTGCTCACGGTTCATCTCCCCCGGATGTGCGCTCCTGTGCGTCCTACGGAGGGCGGCACGTGCGCGACAGGTATATCAAGCGTATCGGCACCCCAATCGAGTGTCGAGTTGCCGGGAACGCGCGTTGGGCCGCGATCCGGCTTCGCCCGCCGGACTTCGCTATTCCCGTCTCCGGCGCAAAATCTGCGAGTACAAGAGTTGCGGAGTAATCGTATTTTCCTGGCCCGCGAAGACCTTGCATTCGTCAGTGGACATGTTATCTAAGACCCCGACGCCAATCGCACGTGCCTAGAACCCCGCGTTGGGGTGCTGCTACGACGTAACGCGTCTCTTTCGGTCGAGCCGGTCAACAGTGGGCCGGTGTCCTTAAGGGAAACGGATATGCTCGCCAGCCTGCACGCTGCGATGCGAAGTCATCGCTGAGCCGACGCGCCGACGCACGCCCTCCGCGCGCATGCGCGGCTGTCTTCGGCTCATTTCTCTTCCGCAATAACCTATCGGCTCCTGAAGGGTGACGCGTCGCCGCCGTGCGACGGTCGCTCCTCTCGGCGCCGGTCGTGTGCTGCCGCGCAGCATTCTGCGAGATGACGCGATGACCTTGGCTCGTTTCCGCTCCGCCACCGATCTCCCGCTCGTCGATGACCTTGTCGCCGTCGAGCGGCCGGCCGATCCGATGTACTGCCTCCGTCCGGCCGCGATCGAAGGCGCCGCGCGCACCTTCGTCGAGGGTTTTCCGGGCGAGGTTCTCTATGCCGTGAAGTGCAACCCCGACCCGCGGGCGCTGGTCGCGGTGTGGGCGGGCGGCGTGCGCCATTACGACTGCGCCTCGCTCGCCGAGGTCGAGCTGGTGCGGCGCGTGTTGCCGGCCAAAGCGGCGATCCATTACATGCACCCGGTCAAGGCGCGCCCGGCGATCCGTGCGGCGTACCGCGAGCACGGCGTCCGCGACTTCTCCTTCGACAGCGCGGACGAGATGCGGAAGATCCTGGAGGAGGCGGTGCCGGTCGGCATCAACGAGCGTGGGGAGCGGGATCTCGGCCTGTTCCTGCGGCTCGCGCTGCCGAAGGATCGCGGCGCGGTCTACGATCTGTCGGGCAAGTTCGGCGCCGCGTTCGACGAGGCGGTGGTACTGCTGCGCACCGCGCGGACGCGGGCGGCGACGCTCGGCCTCTGCTTCCATGTCGGCTCGCAGTGCCTCGATCCGGTCGCCTATGCGCGGGCGGTCGATTACGCAAAGAGCGTGATCGACGTGGCCGGCGTGGCGGTGGACGTCGTCGATGTCGGCGGCGGGTTCCCGGTCAGCTACCCGGATGTCGAGCCGCCGCCGCTCGGCGCGTATTTCGCCGAGATCGAAGCGGCGTTCGACCGGCTCGGCCTGCCGGCCGCCCGGCTCTGGGCGGAGCCCGGCCGCGCGCTCGTCGCGGGCGGCGCATCGGTCGTCGTGCAGGTGCAGCTGCGCCGCGGCAACGCGCTCTACGTCAATGACGGCGTCTACGGCACGCTCTCCGATGCCGGTGCGCCCGCATTCCGCTTCCCGGTCCGGCGAATCCGGTGGTCGGACGCGGCGGAGGGCGATGCCGGCGGGGAGCCGCCGCTGGAGGCGTTCGAGCTGTTCGGACCGACCTGCGACAGCGCCGACCGGATGCGCGGGCCGTTCCTGCTCCCCGCGGATATCGGCGAGGGCGATTGGATCGAAATCGGGCAGCTCGGCGCCTACGGCGCATGCCTGCGGACGGCGTTCAACGGCTTCGACCGGCTGCACACCGTCGAGGTGCGCGACCTGCCGATGCTCGCGACGCCCGGCTACGGCGAAGACGGCGGCGACGCCGATCTCGGCTTCGTTGTCGATCCCGCCGCGGCCTGACGATCGGACCTTCGGGCCGGTAGCCGCCCAGCACGCGACTCCCCACCCCGACCCTCCCCCGCAAGTGGGGAGGGAGAAAAACTGAACGTTTTCATAGCCCTCCCCCCTTGCGGGGGAGGGCTGGGCGGGGGCTCTGCGTGATACCGGGCTACCGTTCCAAGCTCGATTGAATCAATCGACCCTGAAGTTCTTGAACTGCCAGGGATCGGTGGTGTCGAGGTCTTCCGGGAAGAGGCGGGCGCGGCCTTTGAGC
>DASWRT010000146.1:0-5510 GCA_036403035.1 Allostellaceae bacterium
TCCTCGGTCGCCTTTCCGGTCTGTCCGGCGAGCGACTTGACCTCGCTGGCGACGACGGCGAAGCCCTTGCCGGCCTCGCCGGCCCTGGCCGCCTCGATCGTCGCGTTGAGCGCCAGCAGGTTGGTCTGGCTGGCGATCTCGGTGATCAGCGCGACCACGTCGCCGATCTTCTGCGCCGCCGCCGCGAGACCCTGAACCGTGCCGTCGGTCCGCCGCGTCCGCTCGACCGCGCGCTGCGACGCCTCGGTCGCCCGGGCGACCTGCCGCGTGATCTCGCGGATCGAGCCGGACAGCTCCTCGGAGGCGGCGGCGACCGTCTGCACGTTGGCTGCGGCCTGCCCGGAGGCGGCAGCAACGGCGCCCGCCTGCTCGTCGGTCCGGCCGGCGGTCGCCGACAGGTCGGCCGACGCCGCCGACATCGCATCCGCTGCTTCGCCGAGCGTCCGCAGCGTCCCGCGCACCGACTCCTCGAAGCGCGCGATGTGCCCGTCGACCGCCTGCTGCCGCAGTTCCTTGCGCTGCTGCTCGGCCTGCTGCTCGGCGGCCAGCGTCCGCGCCGTCGCCGCATTCTCCTTGAACACGGCGAGGGCGCGCGCCAGCGCTCCGACCTCGTCGCGGCGTCCGGTCCCGGTGACCTCGATCTCCAGATCGCCCTGCGCAAGCCGCTCCATCAGGGCGGTCATCCCGGTGAGCGGGCGCGCGACCTGCCGGACGGCGATCCAGCCGAGAACCGCGAAGGCGGCGAGAAGACCGCTCAGCGATCCGGCCCACATCAGCCGGCGCGTCGACGTCGCCGCTGCGACCTCCGCCTCGGAGGCGGCCAGCATCCCGGCGCGATTGACCTCGATCAGCTTGGTCGCGGCGGCAATCGCGTCCTTACGGTACTTCGCGGCCTCGGTGCTCGACAGGACGAAAGCTTCCGCCTTCTTGCCGTCGACAGCCAGATCGAAGACGCGGTCGCTCACGGCGGCGCGTCCGCGGACGGCCTTCTGGAACGCCTCGATCAGCGCGCGCTGCTCGGCGGAGTCGGTGATCGCGGCGAGCTTGTCGAGCGTCGCGAGCGTCTTGCCGGTCTGGTCCTTGTAGGTCGCGATATGCGGCCGGGCCTTCTCCGCATCTTCGGCGAGAATGACGTTCTTCTCGCTGACCGCCGCGCTGTTGAAGACGCTCTCGGCACGCAGCGCCAGCTCCAGGCGGGCCGCGTCGCGATCGACGATTCGCGACATGCGGGCGGCCAGCCCGTCGAGCGAGGCCGACGCGTAGAAGAGGATCGTCAGCGAGACCACGGCGATCAGGGCTGCAGGGACCGCGATCTTGTAGAGCAGCTTCAGGTTACCGAAAAAGACCCGCATCTTTCAGTCTCCTGTGCCGGGCCGCGGCGATGCCGCCGCTACGACGGCGGCGGTTGTCGCATAAGTTGCAAAGGGCTACCAGTATCGCGCTCGGGATGAAAATTCCGTTACACGCGAGGTGTCTCAAATCGCACTTTCTGCTACTGCGTCCGATCGGGAGCCGTAGGAGCGGAGGCGGTAGCGGGGGCGGCGGTGCCGCCGTCGCCGCGGCTGCGCCGGGTCGCCAGCACGATCCCGGCGAGGATCAGCGCGATCCCGGCCGCATGGAACGGCTCGAACCGCTCGCCCAGGAACAGCACCGCCATGATGCTGCCGAACACCGGCATCAGGTGGATGAACAGGCCGGCGCGGTTGGCGCCGACCAGCTCGACGCCGCGGTTGAAGCAGAAATAGGCGAGGATCGACGGGAAGACCGCGACGTAGCCGATGGCGAGCAGCGACGGCGGGTCGAGCCGGATCGGCCGTCCGGACAGGCTTTCCCAAAGATAGAACGGCAGGATCATCAGGCTGCCGGGCAGGAACGTCGCGACCAGCAGGCTCAGCGGATGCACCGCCGGACGGCGGCGGAGCAGCACCGAATAGGCGGAGTAGCTGGCGACGGCGAGGGCGATCCAGAGGTCGCCGCGGTTCAGCGCCAAGCCGGCCAGCGCCGCCGGATTGCCGCGCGCTACGATCGCGACCGCGCCGGAGAGCGACAGCGCGACGCCGAGCGCCTGAAGGATCGTCACTCCGTCGTGGAACACCACAAACCCGAGGGCGACGATCATCACCGGCATCGTCGACTGCATCAGCACGGCGTTGAGCGCGCTCGTCGTCTGCAACCCGATATAGACCAGGGTGTTGAACACCGCGACGCCGAGCGCCGACAGCACGAGCACGATCGGCCACGACGCCGCCAGCACCGCCCGGTCGCGGCGCAGATGGCTCCAGGCCGGGCCGAGCAGAATCAGCGTCGCGCCGGCCCAGCGCCAGAAGGCGAGGCCGACCGGCGGCACACTCCCATGCACCGCCCGCCCGAGCACGAAGTTGCCCGACCAGAACAGCGCCGTCAGCGTCAGCAGCAGGTACGGGCGGTCGAACAGGCTGGAGGCGACGCCGCCGGTCGAAGCGGCGCTGCTGCTGCTGGTCGGAGAACGTGGCGGCACGGCGGTCCGGAGCGGCGATGGGCGAAAGGCGGGAGCGACCGTAGCCGCTGCGCCGCCTCCCGCCAACTGCTCACCCCTCGCCGCCGTCGTCGACCCAGGCGACGCGCATCACGTTGGTCGTGCCCGGCGCGCCCAGCGGCACGGCGGCGGTGATCACCATCGGGTCGCCGTTGCGGGCGAAGTCGTGGGCGACGGCGATCTCGCTGGCGGCGCGCACCACGTCGGGGATCGAGCCGAACTCCGGCGTGTGCACCGGGCGCACGCCGTAGGCGAGCGTCAGCCGGCGTGCCGTCGCGAGGCTCGGCGTCAGGCCGACGATCGGCATCTCCGGCCGCTCGCGCGCGGCGCGCAGGCTGGTGACGCCCGACACGGTATAGGTCGCGATGCAGGCGGCGCCGATCGCATAGGCGGTGCGGCGGGCCGAGGCGATCACCGCGTCGGCCGGCGTGTCCTCGACCGCGGGCGGCGGCGCCTGCGCGTCGATCAGGCTGCGGTAGGCCGGGTCCTCCTCGACCGCGCGGGCGATCCGGTCCATCGTCGCCGCCGCCGCAGCGGCGAACGCGCCGGTCGCCGTCTCGGCCGACAGCATCAGCGCGTCGGCGCCGTCATAGATCGCGGTCGCGACGTCGGACGCCTCGGCGCGCGTCGGCACCGGCGCCGACGTCATCGATTCGAGCATCTGCGTCGTGATCGCGACCGGCTTCCCGGCGGCGCGCGCCTCGCGGATGATCCGCTTTTGGAGGATCGGCAGTCGTTCCGCGGGCATCTCGACGCCGAGATCGCCGCGCGCGATCATGACCGCGTCGGCGAACCGCACCAGTTCGGCAAGGTGGTCGATCGCCGACGGCGTCTCGATCTTGACGATCACGCCGGCCCGGCCGCCGATCAGGCGGCGGGCCTCGATCACGTCCTGCGGCCGCTGCACGAAGGGGAGGCCGATCCAGTCGACGCCGGCATCGAGCACGGCGCGCAGGTCGGCATGGTCCTTCCCGGTGAGCGCCGTGACCGGCATCAGCACGTCGGGGACGTTGATCCCCTTGAGATCGGACAGCCGGGTTCCGGCGACGACGCGGACGACGAGATGGCCGGCCTCGCGCTCGATCACGGTGAGCCGCACCCTGCCGTCGTCGAGCAGCAGGTCGGTGCCGGGCTGCAGCGCCGCGATCACATCGGGGTGGGGCAGGCAGACGCGGCGCTCGTCGCCGGGCGCCCGATCGGAATCGAGCCGCAGCGTCATGCCGGGCGAGAGCGCGATGCCGCCGTTGCGGAAGGCGCCGATGCGCGGCTTCGGTCCTTGCAGGTCGGCGATGATGCCGATCGGCTCGCCGACCTCGCGCTCGATGCTGCGCACCATCGCAATGCGCTCGGCATGATCGTCAGCCGCGCCGAAGCCGAGATTGAGCCGGAACAGGTCGACGCCGGCCCGATGAAGGTCGCGGACTCGCGCGAGCGTCTCGCTCGCCGGGCCCAGCGTCGCGATGATCTTGGTCTGGCGGCGGCTCCGCCGCGCGCCGCCGATTCCGCCGCCCTCGGTCCGTCCCGGCGTGTCCGATGCTGCTGCCATGGCGCTCCTCCCTCGTGCGATGCCGAGACGGCGGCGGGCGAATATTATCGATGATTCTTTTCCGGTGCGCCCGCCGGCGATTTTGGTATACCATATACCAAATGCCGGCGAAAGGAGATGCTGCCGCACTTTGCAGTTGCTGGCTTGGGTATCTGGTATATCATATACCTAGTGCCACCCGGCAGGATCGTTCCTGCCGCGCGGCGCTGGCACTTGGGAGGATCGGACGCGCATGGCGGCCAACGGGCAACCCGCATCGACGCTCGCAGTACGTCCGATCGACACGGGGTCGAGCTTCCGGACGCTGGCTTATGCGCGTCTGAGGGAAGCCATCGCGGCGGCGGACATCTACGGACGGCCGGACGAGATCCGGCTCGACGAGCGGCAGCTCGCGGCGGCGCTCGGCGTCAGCCGCACGCCGATCCGCGAGGCGATGACGCTGCTGGAGCAGGAGGGCTTCCTGCGCACGCTGCCGCGCCGCGGCGTCTTCATCGTGCGCAAGACCAAGCGCGAGATCGTTGAGATGATCCAGGTCTGGGCGGCGCTGGAAAGCATGGCCGCCCGGCTCGCCTGCGCGTACGCCGCCGACGCCGAGATCGCCTCGCTGCATACGGTGATGGACGAGTTCGCCGCCGAGGCGGGCAGCGCGCAGGAGCACCTGGACGAGTACTCCGACGCCAACATCGCCTTCCATCAGGCGATCCTGCGCATGGGCGGCTCGGCGCTGATCGAGCAGATGACCGAGAACCTGTTCGTGCATGTCCGCGCGATCCGCCGCGCGACGATCGCCCAGCGCGACCGCGCGAGCCGCTCGGTCGAGGATCACATGGACATCATCCGGGCGCTGGAGAGGCGCGACGCCGCGACGGCGGAGCGCCACGTCCGCGACCACACGCTCGGCCTCGCCGATCACGTCGAGCGCTATTGCGACTTCCTGGAGTGAACGGGACGGGCACCGTCCGACCGGAACGGCGTAAACAAACAATCATACGATGAGGAGATGCGGATGAAGGCGCTGGAAGGAGTGAAGATACTGGACTTCACGCACGTCCAGTCGGGTCCGACCTGCACGCAGCTGCTGGCGTGGTTCGGCGCCGACGTGATCAAGGTCGAGCGGCCGGGCACGGGCGACATCACGCGCGGGCAGCTCCGCGACATCCCGAACGTGGACAGCCTCTATTTCACGATGCTGAACCACAACAAGCGGTCGATCACGCTCGACTCCAAGAACCCCAAGGGGAAGGAGGTGCTGGAGGCGCTGGTCCGGACCTGCGACGTGCTGGTCGAGAACTTCGCCCCCGGCGCGCTCGACCGCATGGGCTTGACCTGGGAGCGCATCCAGGAGCTGAACCCGCGGATGATCCTCGCCTCGGTCAAGGGCTTCGGCCCCGGCCCCTACGAGGACTGCAAGGTCTACGAGAACGTCGCGCAGTGCGCCGGCGGCGCGGC
>DASWRT010000147.1:0-7068 GCA_036403035.1 Allostellaceae bacterium
CGCCGGTCCACAGCGTCACCAGCCGCCGATAGGCGCGGCCGGCATCCTCGGGCGCCGCGAGCAGTGCCGCGAGCTTGTGCAGCTTGTCGCCGATCTGCGGCGGGCGGACGCCGGAGGGCAGCAGCGACGCCGCGCGATCCCAACGGGCCGGGGGAACGGCGGCGAGCAGGCCGGCGGCGGCGCGGCGCAGCGGCGCCGGCAGCGCCGCCGCGCGGGCGAGCCGGTAGGCGGCAAGGTGCCGGTTGTAGCCGGCGAAAAGCTCGTCGCCGCCGTCGCCCGAGAGCGCGACCGTGACGTGGCGCCGGGCCATCGCCGAGACGAGGTGGGTCGGGATCTGCGAGGAGTCGGCGAACGGCTCGTCGAACCAGAGCGGCAGGTGCGGGATCGTCGCCAGCGCCTCGGCCGGCCCGACATACAGCTCCTCGTGATCGGTGCCGAGATGGCGGGCGACGGCGCGCGCCGCCGGAGCCTCGTCGTAACCGGCTTCCCGGAAGCCGATCGAGAAGGTCCGGACGGGGCGGCTGCTCTGCGCCTGCATCAGCGCGACGACCGTGGACGAATCGATGCCGCCGGAGAGGAAGGCGCCGAGCGGGACGTCGGCGATCATCCGCCGCCGCACCGCGTCGCGGAGCAGCGAGTCGAGCGCTTCGGCCGCTGCCGCGTCGTCTGGCGCGAGGCGATCGGACAGTCCGCGGGCGGCGACCGCGCGCAGATCCCAGAACCGCCGGATGGTCGGCGCCGCGCCGCGGGCCAGCGCGTCGGCCTGCACCGTCAGGATCGTGCCGGGCTCCAGCTTGGCGATGCCGCGAAAGATCGAGCGCGGCGCCGGCACGTAGCCGAAGCGCAGGAAGGCGTCGAGCGCGTCCCGGTCGATCTCCGGTGTCCATCCCCGGTGCGCGCGCAGCGCCTTCAGCTCCGAGCCGAACAGCAGCAGCCCGCCGCCGGGCAAGCCCCAGTAGAGCGGCTTGATGCCGAGACGGTCGCGGATGAGGTGGAGCGTCCTGGTCTCGCGGTCCCAGAGCGCGATCGCGAACATGCCGATCAGCCGCTCGATGGTCCGCTCCAGCCCCCACACCGTCAAGCCTTCGAGGATGACCTCGGTATCCGACGTGCCGCGGAAGCGGCAGCCGGCCGCCGCCAGTTCGTCGCGCAGTTCCGGGTAGTTGAAGACTTCGCCGTTGTAGGTCAGGACGAAGCGGCCGTTCGCCGACTGCATCGGCTGCCGACCGGTCGGCGAGAGATCGATGATCGACAGGCGGCGATGGCCGAACGCGATGCCGGACGCCGCATCGGCCCATATGCCGCGGTCGTCGGGTCCGCGCAGATGCATCGCGTCCGTCATCGCGCCGACCCGGTCGCGAAGCGTGTCGGCGCCGCTTCGCGCCGGTGCTTCGAGGAAGCCCGCTATGCCGCACATCGGCGGGGTCCCGGGATCGGTCCGACCGCAGCCGGAGCGCTTGGCGCAAAGAGAGAGCGGACGGTGCAGATCATCGGAGCGAACGACTAGACCGGCGCCGGGACGGCGTCAATCCAGGACGCGCGGATGCCGCGGCTGAGAGTGCCGCCGACGCCATGCGCCCTCGGCCATTTTTCTTTGCCGGCTTCCGCCGGCCGCCGGTATATCTCCGCGTCCGCGGCGGCGCCGGGGATCGCGTCACATCGAGGAGTTCCACCTTTGGGCGGCATCGTCTGGCTCGCCTCGTATCCGAAATCCGGCAATACGTGGATGCGCGCCTTCCTGCTCAACCTGCTCTACGGGAAGGGCGAGGCGATCGACATCAATAGCCTGTATCAGCACATGTTCGGCGACGCCGAGATCTCGGCCTATGAGAAACTTGCGCCCGGGGAAATCTACGACCGACCGACCGTGCAGCGCCTTCGCCCGCTCGTGCATCGCGCGATGGCGCGTTCGTCGCCGCGACCGATTTTCGTCAAGACGCACAACGCGCTGATGGAGGACGAAGGGCATCCGCTCGTCGCGATGGACGCCACCATTGCGGCGATCTATATCGTGCGCAACCCGCTCGACGTGGTGATCTCCTACAGCCACCACAACGCGGTGTCGATCGATGCCGCGATCGAGAGCATGGGCCGCCGCGGCTCGACGACGCTGGGCGACGCCACGCACGTCTACGAGGTCTATGGGTCCTGGTCCGAGAACGTCCTGTCCTGGACGCAGCGTCAGCACCCCGGCCTGCACGTCGTGCGCTACGAGGACATGCTGAAGGCGCCGACCCGATCCTTCGGCGGCGTCGTCAAGTTCCTCGGCCTCGACGTGCCGCGGGCGCATGTCGAGAAGGCGATCAAGCTCAGCTCGTTCAAGGTGCTGAAGGAGCAGGAGCGCCGCCACGGCTTCGTCGAGCGTCCGGCGCACGCCGCCGCGTTCTTCCGCGAGGGCAAGGCCGGGCAGTGGCGGACCGTGCTGACCCGCGAGCAGGTCGCCGCGATCGTCTCCGCCCACCGCGAGCAGATGACCCGCTTCGGGTACGTGCCCGAGGGCTATTAGGGTTCGGGAAGAAATGGCCTCCCTTTACCGCAAAGGGTGCCGGTAAGACGCGGGGGATCGCAGAGCAGTCGACTGCGCGCCTGCGGCGCGCGGGCCCTTGATACGGCTTTCCAGAAATGGAAAGGGCCGCTATCGGGACGATCGGAACCAAGCCGCCGCCTGCCGCAAGCCCTCGTCGACGGTGAGCGGCGGCGTCCAGGCGAAGGTCTCGCGGAAGCGCGAATCGTCGATCTGAAGGGAGCCCAGCAGCCGCTCCGCCATCCCGCCCCGGCCGAGCGCGCGGAGCGCCGCGGCCAGGATCGCGGGCGGCACCGGGACGAGCCGCGCCGGGCGGCCGAGCGCCGCGGCGAGCCGGCGCAGCAGCGCCGCGGTCGAGAGATCCTCGCCGTCGCGGAGCAGGTACCCGCCGAAGCCCGGCGGATCGGCGGTGTCGAGCACGCGGCGGATCGCGTCGGCGAGGTTGCCGACGGCGAGCAGGCTGCGCCGGTTGTCCTCGACGCCGCCTAGGGGGAGCGGGATGCCGCGCCCGGCGAGCCGGATCAGCGACAGGAAGTTGCCGCGCACAGCCGGCCCGTAGATCAGCGGCGGGCGGAGCACGGTGATGGACATGCCGGCGGTCTCGCCGGCCAGTCGGGCGAGCGCGGTCTCCGCCGCCAGCTTCGAGCGCGCATAGGCGTCCTCGGGCATCGGCGGGTCGTCCTCGCGGAACGGACGGCCGGGCGCGGTGCGCTCGCCGTTCACCTTCACGCTGCTGAGATAGACGAAGCGGGACACCCCGGCGCGGGCGGCCTCGACCGCGAGGCGTGCGGTCGCCTCGGCGTTGGCGCGGTTGAAGGCGGCGTCCGGATCGGGATCGGCCTCCCGCATCACGTGGACGCGCGCCGCGAGATGGACGACGGCATCGACCGGGGCCGCCCCGCCGCCGCCGTCCGGGGGATGCAGCGCCGCCGGCCAGTCCGTCTCCGGCCCGAACTCGCCGAGCACGACAGTTCTTGCCGGCGCAGCGAGCGATGCGCCTGCCTCCGGGGGGCGGCGGAGCGCGGCGGTGACGTCCCACCC
This sequence comes from Allostellaceae bacterium, assembly GCA_036403035.1. Taxonomy (GTDB): domain Bacteria; phylum Pseudomonadota; class Alphaproteobacteria; order ATCC43930; family CGMCC-115725; genus DASWRT01. Next base: position 3,566 of record DASWRT010000147.1, read on the forward strand.
CGATTCGTGCAGCACGGGGAGCAGCGCGCGGCCGACGAACCCGGTCGCCCCGGTGACGAGGACGCGCCGACGCCGCGGCTCTCCCGCGCGGGTCATCGCCATCGGCACGTCTCGACGGCCGCGCCGGGAGCCGCGACCCGTCGCGCTTCCTGATTGCGGCCGGTCTCTGGTATGAAGCCGGCATGACCGTTCTCGTCACCGGCGTCGCCGGCTTTATCGGATACCACGTCGCCGGTGCCCTGCTGTCGCGGGGCGAGCGCGTCATCGGCGTCGACAACCTCTCGCCCTATTACGATGTCCGCCTCAAGGAGGCGCGGCTGGCGCGGCTCGGCGCTCAGCAGGGCTTCTCCTTCCACCGGCTCGACATCGCCGACCGCGAGGCCGTGGAGGCGCTGACCGCCGCCCATCCGGAGATCGACCGCGTCGTCCACCTCGCCGCGCAGGCCGGCGTCCGCTATTCGCTGGAGAACCCGTACAGCTACGTCACCGCCAACGTGATGGGGCAGGTGACGATGCTGGAGGCGGCGCGGCGGCTGAAGGGGCTCCGGTCGTTCGTCTACGCCAGCTCCTCCTCGGTCTACGGCGCCAACAGCAAGCTTCCGTTCAGCGTCGACGACCCGGTCGACCAGCCGGTCTCGCTCTACGCGGCGTCGAAGCGGTCCTGCGAGCTGATCGGGCACACCTACGCCCACCTGTACGGCATTCCGGGCACCGGGCTGCGCTTCTTCACGGTCTACGGGCCGTGGGGACGCCCGGACATGGCGGCGTACCTGTTCTGCGACGCGATCGTCGCCGGCCGTCCGATCAAGGTGTTCAACCACGGCGAGATGTCCCGCGACTTCACCTATATCGACGACATCGTCGCCGGCACGGTCGCCGCGCTCGACCGGCCGCCGCCGGCCGACATGACGGTGCGGCACCGGGTCTACAATCTCGGCAACAACCGGCCGGAGCGGCTGCTCGACTTCATCGCGATCATCGAGCGCGAACTCGGGCGCACGGCGGTCAAGGAGCTGCTGCCGATACAGCCGGGCGACGTGCCGTCGACCTATGCCGACATCGAAGCGTCGCGCCGCGACCTCGGCTTTTCGCCGAGCACGCCGCTCGCCGACGGGCTGCGGCGCTTCACCGACTGGTACAAGTCGTATCACGGCATCGAGGGCTAGCGCCGGTTCGGGCACCGCGCCGGGTCCTCCCACGGCAACCCACTCCCTCTCCCGCTTGCGGGAGAGGGTCGGGGTGAGGGCCGACCTATGGCAAGCGTCAGCGTATAATGCTGAAGTAAAAGAAAAACTCCCCTCACCCTGTCCCTCTCCCGCAAGCGGGAGAGGGAACCCGCGGAGACCGGGTCGCGTATTTTCCGATCCGACCGGAATCGGCACGAAAGCGCCCATCTCACGCGACGCTGATATCCGCGCTTATACGATGCGCGGCCGTCGCGGCGCGGCGTCGTCCGCGGCGGTGGGCGTTGCCGGAACCGGTTGGCTCGCAGGCGATCCGGCTGCTCCGCCGCCAGCGGCTTCGTGCGCCTGCTTCAGCCGGTAATAATTGCGCACGGTCAGCGGGATCGAGCCGAGATAGGCGAGGCCCACCAGCGTCAGCGTCGGCCACGGCGCCGAACTCAGCAGCGCGACCGCGATGGCGATGCCGATCAGCACCGGCAGGATCTGGTCGGGGCGGATGCGCACCCGCTTCAACGACAATGTCGGAACGCGGCTCGCCATCAGCGCGCCGACCGCCGCGAGCACGATCGTGTTCAGCGTCGCCGAGCGGAACACCGTGTCGCCCCACTCGAAGCTCATGAACATCGGCAGGATGACCAGCGCGGCGCCGGCGGGCGCCGGCACGCCGCTGAAGAAATTGTAGGCGTAGGACGGCAGCTCGACGTCGAGCTGCGTGTTGAAGCGGGCGAGGCGGAGCGCGCAGCAGATCGCGTAGAACACGGCGACCGCCCAGCCCAGGCTGCCGAGCGTCGCGGTGGCCCAGAGATAGACGACGATCGCCGGCGCGACGCCGAAATCGATGAAGTCGGCGAGCGAGTCGAGCTGCGCGCCGAACGACGACGTGCTCTTCAGCAGCCGCGCGATGCGCCCGTCGAGCCCGTCCAGGATGCCGGCGACGATGATCGCGATCACCGCCGATTCGTACTTGCCCGTGATGGCGAGGCGGATCGCCGTCATGCCGGCGCAGAGCGCCAGCAGCGTCAGCACGTTCGGAATCATGCGGTTCGGCGACAGGCCGGAGATCCGCCTGACACGGAGCCTCCGCTGGTGAAGAGCGCGCCGCGATCCGAACATGACCTTCGCCTCCTCCTTTCAGGCGCCTGTCGCCTGCGTCAGTGCAGCACGCCCTGGCGCGGCGGCTCCTGTGCACGGGCGTCGGCGATCACCGTCTCGCCGCCGATCACGCGCTGGTTGACGATCACCATCGGCGGCCAGTCGGTCGGCAGGTAGATGTCGGTGCGGCTGCCGAACCGGATCAGGCCGAAGCGCTGGCCGGCGACGACCTGATGGCCCTCGCTGAGGTGGCAGACGATGCGGCGGGCCACCAGCCCGGCGATCTGCACGAAGGCGATCTCCGGTCCCTCCTCGGTCTTCAGCCGGATCGCCATCCGCTCGTTCTCGTCGCTCGCCTTGTCGAAGCTGGCGTTGAGGAACTTGCCCTTGTGATAGGCGACCTTCTCGACGCGGCCGGACATCGGCGTGCGGTTGACGTGCACGTCGACGACGTTGAGGAAGATGCCGATCCGCGTCATCGGCTCCGGTCCCATGCCGAGTTCGGCCGGCGGCGCCGCGGGACCGATCGAGACGACCAGCCCGTCCGCCGGGCTGACGACGAGGCCGGGCCGCGTCGGCGTCACCCGCCACGGGTCGCGGAAGAAGTACACGCACCACAGCGACGCGATCACGCCGAGCCAGCCGAGCGGCTCCCACACGAAGAACAGGATCAGCGTAACCACGACGAAGCCGGCGACGAACTTCCACCCGTCGGGATGGATCGGCGCCAGAAAGCTCTTCATCACGTCTCGGGTTTCTCCAGCAGTCGGAAGGCGGCCGCTGCGCTTGCGCAGCCGGCAACCGGGTCATGACATGCGCGCACCATATGGCTCGCGGCCAATTCGACACAAGCCCGCCCTTCTAAACGGTTCAAGCGCCGCAATATCCGCCGGGGAGGGCGATCCGATCGCATGGCTTGTCCGCCGGACGAGCACCGTTTACCGTCCCCTTCAGGCCGTGCAGAAAGACTCTGGCCGTCAGACAGGGGAAAATCGACGTGAAGCTGTCTCTATCCGTCCTCGGCGGCGCGGCGTGCGCGCTCGCACTCGCCGTCACGAGCCCCAGCGCCGCGGTCGCCGGGCCGACGCTCGACGCCGTGCGGGCGCGTGGCCACATCGAATGCGGCGTGCATCTCGGACTGCCCGGCTTCTCCTACGCCGACGACAAGGGAAACTGGACCGGGCTCGACGTCGACGTGTGCCGGGCGCTCGCGGCGGCGATCTTCGG
>DASWRT010000148.1:0-19812 GCA_036403035.1 Allostellaceae bacterium
GACACCACCTCGCCGGGATGCGACGCCGCCTCCAAGCTCGGAGCCGTCACGATCGTCCCGGCCGGCGCAGACGGCGGCGTCGAGCCGCCGCCGCCGGAACCGGAGCCGCCGCCGGCCGACGGCGTCGCGAAGCCGAAATCCCTCGCCGAGAAGTCGGCGACGGCATGACCTTGAAGGGTCAGCGTCTGCCCGCCGCCGAGAGTGACGACGACGTTGCCGCCGCTCTGGGTCATCGCCGCCTTGAGCGCGTCGAACGAGGCGAAGCTGAAGCCCTGCAGCTTCACCTGATCGACGCCGGCTTGGAAGTCGGTGATCGTGTCGGAGCCGGCGGCGCCCTTCTGGTGGATCACGAAGGTGTCGCTGCCGCCGCCGCCGGTCAGCCGGTCCTTGCCGGCCGGTCCGCCGTCGAGCGTGTCGTTGCCGGCGCCGCCGACGATCACGTTGTCGAGCGTATTGCCGGTGAGGACGACGTTGCCGGCCTTGGTCGACGCCACGAGGTTCTCGACATTGTCGCCGAGCGTATAGGCGATATCGGTGATGACGGTGTCGGTGCCGCCCCCGGCTGCCTCCACGACCTTGTCGTTGCCGGTGTGGACGTAATAGACATCGTCGCCGGCGCCCCCGGCCATCGTGCTCGCGCCGATGCCGGTGCCCGCATCGAGCACGTCATTGCCGCTCGATCCGGTGAGGTTCGCCACCCAAGCCTTCGACGCATTGGTCACCGTCGCTGCGGGTGAATGCCCGGCCAGCGCCTCCGACAGCGGCGTGCTGGCCGGTGACGGAGCGGGAGCGGGAACCGGGGCAGGACTTGGGCTCGACGCGTCGGGAAAGCCGAAATCGCCCGCAACGAAATCAGCGAGCTTGTGGTTGAGGAACGTCAGCGTTTCGCTGCCGCCGAGCTTGAGGACAACGTTGCTGCCGCTCTGAGTCATCGCGGCCTTGAGCGCGCCGAACGAGGCGAAGCTGTAACCTCCCAATCTCACCAGATCGATCGTGGATTCGAAATCCGTGATGACGTCGGAGCCGTTCCCCTTCTGGATGAAGAAGGTGTCGCTCCCGCCCCCACCTGTGATCCGATCCGCGCCGACGCCGCCGTCCAGCGTGTCGTCTCCCTCGCCGCCGAACAGGGTGTCGTTCCCGACGTCACCATCCAGGAAGTTGTCGCCGGCGTTGCCTGCGATGACGTTGCTGAGCGCGTTGCCGATGAGGAGATAATCCGTGTCCGACTGGCCGGCGATCAGGATCTCGACATTGTTGGGCAGCGTGCAGCTTACGTCCGTTATGATGGTGTCGGTACCACCGCCGGCTGCTTCCACCACCTTGTCGTTGCCGGTATGGAGATAATATACGTCGTTGCCGGCGCCGCCGGTCATCGTGCTCGCGCCGATCTGGACGCCCGGATCGAATACGTCGCCGCCGCTGGTGCCGGTCAGCTGGACCACCCAGGACGTACCCTCGCCCTTGACCGTCGGAAGCGGCAGCACGGCGCCGTTTCTGCCCCCTGCCAAGAGTGCCGCAACCGTTGCCGGATCAAGGGTCTGGCTCATTTTGGTGGTTTATTTCCTTACGTTCCCATCAACTCTTAGTCTAATTGCGGCAAATTAATGGTTTATGAACGCTTAATGTCACATTCTAATAAAATGTCCCCGCCAAATTAAAATCGCGAATACTTCAAATAAATGATCTGCAATCGGTCATATTACCAAGTTATCCGAAGCAGAGACCGAAAATGCGGGAAGCCCGACGAAGATGATCTTCCGTATTCAGCCGGCAGCCCGGATGAAAGCGCGCGCGGCATGGCGGGGATTGCAGAGCGGTGCGAACAGGCGCTCGCCCGCGAGGTCGCGGCATACGCCGAGATAGAGGCGCGGCCCACCCAACGAGCCGTACCACAGCATCTGCCGGGCGGTACGCGTGCGCGCCGCCTGGACCGCCCCGGCCATGTCGGGATCGCGGCGGATACGGTCGTCCGCGGCGAGCCTGCGGAACATCCCGAGATTGGCGCGAAGGAACCGCAGGACGTTCTCCGGCCGCGTCAGGTTGCTCCCGTGGATGCGCTTCGCGGCGAGGACGCGGCGGGAATAGGCGAACGACCCGAGCAGCGCCATGCGCAGCCAGAGATCCCAGTCCTCGGCGACCGGCATGGCTTCGTCGAAGAGGCCGGCAGCGAGCGCCGCGTCGCGCCGGAGCACGACCGCGGAGGTCGGGATGTGGTTGTCGGCGAGCAGGCTTCCGAACGGCGAGCCGAGGACGATCTCGACACCTCCCGGCCCCGCCGCCTCCGCCGGCCGGTCGAGCAGCGGCGCACCGGCGAGCAGGCTCGGCTTCACGACCTTGCCGCCGTCTCCCGCTCCGCCGGCAGCGGCGGCGAAGGCGCCCTCGAACTGGCAGGCGTCCGCGAAAGCGAGCACGACCTCGGGATGGCTGCCGAACACATCGGTGACGGTCCGGAGATGGTCGGGAAGGATCAGGTCGTCGGCGTCGACGAGCGCGACGAGATCCGTCCCGGCGGCACGGATTCCAGCATTGCGCGCCGCCGAGACGCCGCGGTTCTCCTGCTCGATCAGCAGGACCGGGATCGCCACACATGACGCCGCCCAGGCCCGCACCCGGCCGGCGGTGCCGTCGCGCGAACCATCATCGACGACGACGATCCGGTCGGGCGGACGCGTCTGCGCCGCGATCGACTCCAGCGTCTCGGCAATGAAGCCTGCCGCGTCGTGCGCCGGGACCACGACGGAAAGAGTCGGTGCCGCCACCTCGTTGACCCGGAACTGGCTCACCGCGACCGGGACGGCGGCGGCAACAGCGCCTCGAAGTCCCGCGCCGCATCGTCCCAGGTGCGCGTGCGCTGGCTGCCGAGCGCCGCCTCGTGCATGCGGCGCCACAGCGCGTCGTCGGTCAGGAGCCAAACCGCGGCGTCGGCGAATGCCGCCTCGTCGGCCGCGACGGTTCCGGTCGCCCCGTCGCGCACCCGCTCCGGCGCCGAGCCGATCGGCTGCACGACGCAGGGCACGCCCAGTGCCTGCGCGTCGGCGAGCGCGAGGCAGAACGTCTCCTGCTCGTGGCTGCGGTAGAGCATCGCACGCGACTGCATCAGCTCCGCGATCAGCGCGCTGCGGCCGACCGGCTGCCGGCGCACGACCCCGGCGTCGGCAAGCGATTCCGCGCGGTCGAGCACCCGGCGCATCAGCTCGTACCCGGAGCCGCGCGTCATCTGGTAGACCTCCGGGCCGCTGAAAAGGTGCAACTCCGCGTCGGGCACGCGCGGCCGGATGCGTTCGGACCAGACATCGAGCAGCCAATCGAGGTTGCGCGCGGGATTGGAGGTGAAGATCGCGCGCCGCACCGGCGGGACGGCGCGCGGCGACGGCGGCACGGCGAGATGCGCCGCCGACAGGCCGTAGGGGATCGTGGCGACGCGGCTATGCGGAAACCACGCCGGCACCGTCGCGGCATGATAGTCCCCGAGCACCACCAGCGTCGGACGCGTCAGCGCCAGCTTCCAGCGGTAGGGCCGTTCGCCGATATAGCCGGCCGGATTGTGCAGCCACAGCACGCGCCGCCGCGCGAGCGGGGCGCGAAGCAGCAATTGATGCTCGCGGTTCGCGACATAGAGATCGGGCGATGCCGGCACGCCGTCCTGCAAAGGCTGCCAACGCACGCCGCGATGGTCGAGCGGCGCCGCGCAGCGGTTGCAGACGGTGACGCGGTGGCCGCGCGCCGCCAGCGCCTCGGCGAGCGCGACCGTCGCGTTCTCGACGCCGCCGAGCGGCCGGCGATCGGGCGTCGTCCCGTCGAACTCGATGCCGTCGTCGGCGAAGACGATTTCGCTCATGCGGTCCGCGCTGGCGCCGGACGCGCCGATTCGCGATACTCCCGGCCGGCGGCAGCCGGGAACCGGGCAGCATTTTTCGAAGGTGGGGCGATGGAAGGAACGGCGTATCTCTTCATGCTGATCGGCGTCGCGATGCTGCTGCGCTGGTTCCTCGTCCACGAAAAGAAGCCGGACGAAAAGACCGGCGGATTTTTCGCGATGCGCGAGCCCGGCGAACGGGAAGCCCCGAAGGCGGGAAAAACCGCACAGCCCTGGCGGCCGGGACAGCCGGTGTCCGGCCGGCGCTGAGCGCCGCCGCCCCGGCTTCCGGCGCCCTCAACGCGGCCCGCTGGACAGGATGAAATCCACGGCATCGACGACGCTGTCGAAGAGCCGATCGGGCGCAAGCCCCGGCATCGCCGCGTCGTCGCGGCAGCCGTGCCCGGTACGCACGCCGTAGGCCGGAATCCCGAAGGCGCGGGCCGCGCCGACATCGCGCAGCGTATCGCCGACCATCACCGTGCGCGCCGGATCGACCGGCAACTCCTCGGCGGCCCTGCGCAGCATGCCGGCGCGCGGCTTGCGGCAATCGCAGGCGACCGTCAGCGCGGGCACGGAGCCGGGCGGTCCCGGCGGCGGATAGTGCGGACAGAAATAGATCCGGTCGAGCACGCCGCCGCCGTCCTGCGCCAGCAGCGTCTCCAGCCGGCCGAGCACGGCGTCGAGGCCCTCCAGCGTGATCCGGCCCTTGGCGACCTGCGCGCGGTTGGTGACGCCGATCGCGAGATATCCAGCCTCATTAACGCGGGCGACCGCGCGGCCGGCGCCCGGCGCCAGCACGACATCGTCCGGACTGAGCGTACCCTGCGGCCCCGGTTCCTGGTTCAGCACGCCGTCGCAGTCGAAAAACACCGCCGGCCTCCGATGCCCCAGCCGGCGCGCCTCGACGAGGCCGGCGCGGAGATCGCGTTCGGCCCGCGCACGCTGCTCCGGCGCAATGGCGGAGCGGCAATATTCGGGCGAGCGATAGGCGGCGACCGCCACGCCGTCGGCAAGCGCCGCGACGAGGATATCGGCCAGCGACGATGAGAGGGCGGCGGCGCGGGAGCCCGACAGATAGCGCGCAGCGGCGGCAGGCGTGGCGAGGCACAGGCCGGCCGCCGCGATATTCCGCCGGTCGCCGTCCGGCCGCACGCCGCGGCGCGGCAGGACCGCCGAGACGGCGTCGCCATCGCGAACCAGCAGCAGGTCCGCCTCGCCGGGAGCGTCGGCCGGCTGCGCCAGGACGGTTAAGCCGGCGCCTGCGGCGCGGTGCGCGGCCTGGAACCGCGCGAGGTCGACATCGAACAGCAGATCGGGCGCGACCAGCAGCAGACCTTCTTCCGCCTGAGCCAACGCCGCCGCCGGATCGAGCAGCGACAGCCCATGCATGGCGAGGTTGTCTCCCGCCGCCGCATCGGCCGGCGTCAGGGCGGCGACCGCGCGGACGCCGCCCTTGGCGAGCGCGCGGAACTGACGGCTCCGCAGCGTCTCGCCGCCGATCTCGACGCCGCCGCCGGGGCCCGGAAGGATCGCCGCGATCATCGAGCGGCGGCGGCGGAAGCAGCGGCAACGGCCGCCGTGACGGCCTGCGGCAGTTCGGTCTGGGCGCGGTCATAATCGGCCGGCACGCCGATATCGAGGAACCAGCCCTCGGAGACGAAGGGGCGGAGATCGATCCGGTCGAGCGAGGCCGGAATGAAATCGCGCTCGAACGAGAACGTCTCCGGCAGGTCGGCGTCGGCGAAGAGGTCGCGGTCGAGCAGGTAGACGCCGGAATTGATCAGCCCCTCGCCGGCCGTGCCCGCGGCGTTGAAGCCGGCGATGCGGTCGCCTTCGGCTGCGACGGCGCCGTACCGCGATGCGTCGGGCACCCGCACCAGCGCCATCGTCATCTGCGGCCGGCCGGGGCGGCGACGCGCCTCGTGCGCCGCCGCCATCGCGCCGCAGGCGATCGGGGCGATCGTGTCGCCGTTCATCACCCATACCGGCCCCCGCGCCGCCCCCGCCCCGCTCGCCTCGGCCGAGCGCAACGCGTGCCGGATCGCGCCGCCGGTGCCGAGCGGCCGTTCCTCAATGGCGTAGGCGATGCTCATGCCGCCGTATCGCGCGCCGAACGTCGCGATGATCGCGTCGCGCATGTACCCGACCGACAGGACGATGCGCCGGAAGCCCTCGGCCTGAAGCCGGTCGAGCAGCCACGCCAGGAACGGCCGGCCAGCGACCGGCGCCATCGGTTTCGGCAGGTCGGCGACGCGCGCACGCAGCCGCGTGCCGAAGCCGCCGGCGAGGATAATGCCTTCCATCTCTCCCGCGCTCCCGCTGCGCCGCCTGTCTCGCTCAGGCGGACGGGCCGCCGAAGATTGCGCGCTCGATCAGGGCGCAGACGATATGGCCAGAAACGATGTGGCCTTCCTGGATCTTCGGCGTCTCGTTCGAGGGCATGCGCAGGCAGATGTCGCACAGCGGCGGCATGTCGCCGCCCGCGGCACCGGTGAAGCCGACGCAGAACAGTCCCTTGCGCCGCGCCTCGGCAAGCGCGGCCTTGATGTTCGGCGAGCGGCCGGATGTCGAGATGCCGATGAACACGTCGCCTTCGCGGCCCAGCGCGTCGATCTGGCGGGAAAAGACCTTCTCGTAGCCGTAATCGTTGCCGACCGCGGTCAGCACCGATGTGTCGACGGTCAGCGCGATTGCGGCGAGGCCGGGCCGGTCGAACATCAGCTTGCTGACCAGTTCGCCCGCGAGATGCTGCGCGTCGGCGGCGCTGCCGCCGTTGCCCGCGAACAGGATCTTGTTGCCGCGCCGCAGCGCCTCGATGCAGCGCTCCGCGATCGCTTCGATCGTCGCAAGGATGTCGCCGCTCGACCGCAGTTCGTTCATGACATCAGCGGTCTTGTCGAGTTCGGCGAGAATGTAACTCCTCAATCCAGCCTCCAGCCTTCCGTGCCGTGCTTCGTAAAATGACAGGCCATGACCCGTCCCTCGGTCTCGCTGAGGGCGCGGATGACGTCCATCCGCTTCGCCGCATCGACGATGAACATGATGAAGCCGCCGCCGCCTGCGCCCGACACCTTGCCGGCGACCGCGCCGGCGTCCGCCGCGAGATCGAAAATCGCATCGATCCGCGCGTTGGTGATGCTGTTCGCGGTCAACTTCTTCGCTTCCCACGACTTGCCCATGTAATGGGCGAACTGGCGGAAGTCACCCTTGAGGATGGCCTCCTTCATCATCAGCGCGTCGGTCTTCAGCTCCTTCATCGCGTCGATCGACGCCGTGTTCCTCTCCTTCACGTTCCGCGTCTGCTCGTCGATGATGACGGCCGAGGCGCGGGACGCGCCGGTATAGAAAAGGACGATCGAGGTCTCCAGTTCGGACAGGATCCAGTTCTTGATCCGCAGCGGGTTCACGATGACCCGCTCCTCGGCGTAGAACTCCATGAAGTTGAAGCCGCCGAACGTCGCCGCGTACTGGTCCTGGCGTCCGCCGCTCAGCCCGAGATCCCGCCGTTCGATCTCGAACGCGAGCCGCGCGACGTCGTACTCGCCGAGCGGCAGGCGCAGCCACTCGACATAGGCCTTGAGCATCGCGACCACGAGCGTCGACGACGAACCCAGGCCGGAGCCCGGCGGGGCGTCGCAGTACGTCACCATCCGCATCGACGGCGGTCGGCCGCCACAGAACTGCCGCACGACTCGCTTATAGACGGCCTGGTGCAGCGCGAGCGGACCGGCCGGCTCGATGTCCGCCGTCGCGCGTGCCTCGAAATCCTTGCCGATGTCGCGCGCCGAAAAGCAGACGAACCCGTCGTCCGCCGTCTCGATATGCGCATGGGCGTACAAGTCGATCGTCGCATTGAGCACGTGGCCGCCGTACAGGTCGCAGAACGGCGACAGATCGGTGCCGCCGCCGGCCAGCCCGAGCCGCAGCGGCGCGCGCGCGCGAATGATCACAAAAGTTCTCCCGAAGCCGACGTTATTCACGTCAGGATAGAAACGAGTCATTAAAGATTTACCAAATTCTGCGATGCGTCGGCCCGGCCGATCGCCCGCGATCAGCATTGCCGCACCGGAGACAACGCGTGATCCTCGCCTTCGAGATGACCTGGACGGGCACGACCCATGCGCCCGGCAACAGCGCGATGCTGCAGACCGTGGCGCTCGCCTGTCCTGACCAACGGATCCGCGTCTTCGCCGACCCCACGCACCTGCGGGAACTGCAACGCGATCCGGCCTTGACGGGGTACGGCCACGTCGCGTTCTCCCCGATCGAGCTGTCGCCGCATTATCGCGGCAAGACGCACATCGTCTCGGCGCGGCGGTTCCGGCAGGAGCTGGCGACGATCCGCGCGGGCCTCGCCGCCGCGCCACGCGACGAGGACTGCCTCATCCTGCTGCTGTCGGCGACGCCGACGGCGATCTTCGCCGCGTCGCTCGCGAGCCGGTTTTCAGGATCAAGCCGTCGCCGCGTCGGGGTCCAGGTCGTCCTGCACGGCAACCTCAACGAGATCGCGGGCTGGCGGCCGCGCAACCCGCTGACGCGGGCGTTCGACCTGCGGTCGGCGCTGGTCGCGCCGCACCCGGAGCTTCTGCGGTTCACGGTCCTCGAAGAGGGCATCAAGGACGCGCTCGGCGCGCTTTTGCCGGCCGCCCGGCCCCGCACCGACGTGCTGCCGCTGCCGATCAACACCGCCGAGATCCCGGAGCGGCCGGACACGACGCTTCAGGCGCCGGTCCGGATCGGCTTCGTCGGGCAGGCGACGGCGGCGAAGGGCATCGACTTCTTCCTCGACGTCGCCCGCGACTTCAAGGCGCGCTTCGGCGACCGCATCGAGTTCTATCTCGTCGGCCGCGCGATGCCGGGGAGCGACATCGCGCCGTTCTCCGTCCTCGCCCATCCGGTAACGACCGACCATCTGTCGCGCGCCGAGTTCGTCGAACGGCTGGCGAAGCTGCACTATGTGTTCCTGCCGTTCCGCGAGGGCTATTACAACCTCTCGGCCAGCGGCGCGCTGCTCGACGCGATGACCTGGCTGAAGCCGGTGATCGCGACGAAGCTGCCGCTCGTCGAGCACGTCTTCGCCCGCTTCGGCGATCTCGGCTATATGTGCGAGGGCGACGCCGGGATGCGGCGGGCGCTGGAGGAGATCATGACGGCGATGGACGCCGGCCGCTACGCGCGGCAGGTCGAGGGGCTTAAGCGGGCCCGCGAGAGCCGGACGCCCGAGGCGCTCGCCCGCGACTACCGGGCGATCCTCGACCGGCACTTCGGCGGGCTGCTGCTTGAGCCCGGCATGCCCCGCAAGGCGGCTTAGGACTCGTCAAGGGAACAATGTTCACCGCGGCGGACGCAGAGAACCGCGAAGGCCCACGGAGGTCTGATTTCTCGCGCGACGCAGGCGCGCAGCCGATTGCGCTGCGAGCCTCCGCGTTCTCCGCGGCAACGGGTGCTTCTCTTTCTTCTCAGCCCCTTACCGCGGCATGATCTTCCAGGTCGGGTCCTTGTAGAACGGCACCTTGGTCTGCCGCGCGGCGATCCAGTCGTAGGTCTCCCGCGAGCCCGACACGTTCAGGTCCGACAGCACCGCCATCGCGGCCATCGCGTTGGTGATGTAGCCGAGCGCCGAGCCGTCATAGGCGTTCTTCGGAAAGACGGTCGGGCATTCCCCGTTGAGGTCGGGGAAGTTGCCGGCGACGATCTCCTGCCAGTTCTTGTAATTCTCGCCGCCCGATTTCGGCCGCATCCAGACATCCTGCGTCGGCGCCAGCATGCGGCAGAAGCCGTTCTGCTCGTTGTTCCACAGCCCGACCGCCGGCTCGGCGAGCCAGCGCAGCCATTTCTCGGCCGCCGGATACCCCTTCTCCGCCAGCTCGCCCACAGTCAGCACGAGGAAGTCGAGCTGCCACGTGATCATCTTTTCCATGTTGTCGCGGATCGCATCGAACCCGAGCGGGTGCGTCCGCTTCGCGTAGCGTTCGAGCTGCCAATCGAGATTATTGGCGAGCTTCGCCTCGAAATACTTCTTCATCGGGTGCTTGTCCGGCGTCACCCAGGCCGCATGGCCGAGCGTCCGCAGCGACCACGCATAGCCGCGGATCTGCTGCTCCGCGAGGATGCCCTTATCGAACTTCCGCGCGCCGGGATTCATCTGGATGAGGTTCCAGTCCGCCCAGAATTGCAGTTCGTCCAGATAGAAGCGGTCGCCGGTCAGCAGGTACGGAACGTAGTCGAGTGACGGCTGGTGCGCCGGCTCCGGCTGCCAGATCGTGTCGCTGTTCGTCAGCTTCGGAAAGACGTCCTCGGGCTTCGGCGTTCCGGAGACGATGACGGCCGTCGGATGCGCGTCGATGCTTACCGGCAGGTCGGTCTTCCGGTCCCGGTAGTGGATCGGAATCGCGCCCGCCGCATCGGCGTTCGCCATCATCGCCGCATAGGACCGCGGATCCTCGGTCAGGAGGTAGAGCACCGTCCAGCGCGGCAGCGGTCCGATATCGGCGCGGCCGCCGGTCATGCCGAAATACGGGACGATGAAGGCCGGCCCCATGACGCTGGTGTCGGCCTTTGCGAGATTCCGCTCCTCCTGCGCCAGGATCGCCTCCGGGATTTGCAGCGAGCGGTCGTAATTGAGGACGGCGCGGCTTTGCAGCAGGTAGCCGAGGTCGTGCTGGACCATGATCCCGGGATCGGGGTCGGACCAGAAGACGCGATGCCAGCGGGCGTGATGGTTGTGCGCCACGCCCTTCTCGGCGAACAGGGTCTTGCCGCCCTGCACCACGTCGACGTCGTACTGCCAGTTGCGCGGCCCCGGATCGTAGGCCCAGGCGTCCTCGACGGTTACGTCGGTGCGCACCCGCTTCGCTGCGGCCGGATAGAAGCGGACATCGAGGCGGGCATTGATGCGGGGATGCGGCGCGCCGCCTTCCTCGGCGGCGAACGGCCCGGAGAGCGTGAACTCGGTCGCGACCGCACCGGCGAGCCACGTCTTCAGATCGCCCTTGCGCTGCGCCTCTGTGAGCAGGCCGCGCGTCGACGCGACGTAGCGGCGCGGCGCCTCGTAGGGCTGGATCACCCAGGTCTTGACCGGCGCCTGCGAGGTGGTCGAGACGCGCACGTCGAACGGCTTGCCCGCGCCTTCGCGCGCGGTCAGCCACAGGCGCTCGTAACCGCCGCCCTCGCCGATCTTGTAGGCGCGATAATGCTGGCTCTTGTTGATGAGGGCGGTCAGCGCTTCCGCGAGCTTCTTGTAGTTGCCGAACGTGCCGCCGGCCGTCTGCTCCGTGACCGTCAGCTCGTACTTGTCGGCCGGATCGTCGCCGATCTCGACGGTGATCACGTCGCCGGCCTGAAAGGGCGTGCCCGGCTTGAAGCCGTCGCGGTCGCCGAGAAAGATCTGGCTGATCTGCGCCGAATAGAGGTTCAGGACAACGTCGAGGTCATGCCCGGAGTCGAGATAGGCGGCGGCGGCGGCCGGCGTGCCGCCTGCGCTGCTCGCCGGGGCCGCGCTCTTCTCGACGAAGAGCGACACGACCGCGCCGTCGCCGGGCAATTGCGGCAGCACGAGGCTGGCGACGGCGTAGCGGAGCGAGCCGTCCGAGTTAGTCGCCGGCTCGTCGATCTGCACCGGAAGCGTAGCTCCCGACGCCGTCCTTGCGGTCAGCGTCGCGCCGCTCGGCATGTCGCCGGGCGCGAAGGGCTGACCGAACGTGACGGGAATGTCGGTCTGCGCCTTCCCCGTGCGATTGAGG
This sequence comes from Allostellaceae bacterium, assembly GCA_036403035.1. Lineage (GTDB taxonomy): Bacteria > Pseudomonadota > Alphaproteobacteria > ATCC43930 > CGMCC-115725 > DASWRT01. Next base: position 11,602 of record DASWRT010000148.1, read on the forward strand.
ACGCGGATGCAGGTCAGCACGCCGGCCGCGCACTTGAACGCGGGCGCGCTCTCGGCCGCCGCTACGGCGGCGCCGGAACCCGCCGCGGCCGCGCCGCTGCCGGCCGCGGCGGCTCCGGCCCGGGCCCTGGGATCGCAGCTCGTCAGGCCGACGAGCGCGGCTATGAGGAGGAGGCGAATTTTCGGCACCGATCTCTCCTGCGCGCCGGGATGAAACGGGATCGCGCGGGGGTGCCCGCGCGACGGAACAGCCCTCTTACCGCCGCCGCCTCAGGCGAGAGCGGCGACGAGGTCGAGCGAGCGCGTCCGATAGGTGGCGTCGGCGAAGCGATGGCTGCCGATGAAATGCAGGAAGGCGGCGCCGCGATCCGTCCCCTGCCCTTCGTAGTTGCGGTACTTCTGGATCGGCAGGATGACCGAGTGCGGCGCATTGGCGACGAGGTAGTTCGACGCGACCTGCTCCGTTCCCCATTCCGACCAGCGCGGACCGAGCAGCCCGCCCATCGCGACCGAGAACTCGTTGATCTGCTCGCGGGAGAGCGAGCCGCGGGCATATCCGGCGAAGCCGGCGCAGCCGCGCACGTACCGCTTCCCGGCGGCGTTCGGCAGTCGCTCGAAGCTTCGTTCGGCGAGCACCTGGACGTGCTCGGCGGACGGCGCCTTCTTCGCCACCGCGACGGCGGCCTCGATCGGCCGGATGTCGGCGTCGCCCTCGCTGACCAGCGTGAACGAGCGGTTGGCGGCGACGTGGCGCGCGACCTCCTCGACGCCCGCGACGGTCAGCGTGTCGGCGTCGAGCTGGACGACGTAGCTGTCCTGCGCGAGGTCGCACAGGGTCAGCAACCGCTCCCAGCAGCCGCCGCGCGGCACCGGGCCGCGCTCGACCTGATCGATGTGAAGGAGGCGCACGCCCTTCAGATGCCGGCGCAGGACTTCTCGGTCCTCCTCGCTCATCGAACCGTCGTCGAGCACGACGAAGCGGCCGGAGCGCAGATGCGCATAGAGCGACTTCGCCGCGAACAGGTACATCAGGATGTGCCGCCCGGTCAGCATGCTGAAGATCACGACGTCGCCGCCGTCGGCCGGGATCGGCGGCGTGCCGAGCACTGCGCGGGATATCTGAAGGTAGCGCCAGCGGTTCCAGCGCTTCACGAGCGGTTCGATCATGGGGACGGCCTGCGGGTTGGACGCGCGACGCCGCCGACATGGAAGCAGGGCCGTGCGCCGTCGCGCCGCTGGCGACGGTGGATTGCATGACCCGGCCCGCATCGGTCGGAAAGGTTCGTCGGCATCAAGGTTCTACGGTGCTCCGAAGCGTGGTGGCGCGACGGTTGAGGCCCGAGGCCCGCCTGGGCGCGCAGTCGAGCACGATTCTCTGAACAGCTCGTTAGCGGGCCTCCGCATATTCCCTTTCGAGTCCGCCTGCAAGCCGATTAATGGGCTCAGGAGTCCGGTAATTAACCGTTTCTTGACCGCTCGGATGCTCTGAAGAACAGTAACTTGACGCGGACGAACCGGAGATGTTTTGGTCCGGCTTCCGGCATCGACAGGACATTGATTGAGCTCCATGCCCGAACCCGCGCCGCCCGCGGTCGGCCGGCACGTCGCCGTCGCGTCGATCTTCATGGTCGCGCTGCGGCTCGCCTTCCGCCTCATCGGCCTGGTCAGCACGTTAATCCTGGTACGGCTCCTCGCGCCGGCGGATTTCGGGCTCGTCGCGCTGGCGACGGCGGTCTACTCGATCCTCGACCTGTTGACCGACATGTCGTTCCAGATGGCGCTGATCCGGCTGCCGTCGCTGGAGCGCAAGCATCTCGACACCGCCTGGACGCTCGGCATCCTGCGCGGAGTGCTGATCGGCGGCGGCCTCGCGCTGTCGTCGGGCATCGTCGCGGATTGGATGGGCGAGCCGCGCGTCCAGCCGATCCTCTGGGTGCTCGCCGGAACCGCCGTGCTGCAGGGCTTCGAGAACATCGGCATGGTCGAGTTCCGCCGCAACCTGCAATTCAACAAGGTCTTCGAGTACCAGATCTACAGCAAGGTGGTGTCGTTCTGCGTCGGCATTCCCCTCGCGTATCTCTTCCGGACCCATTGGGCGCTGATCGCCGGCATCGTCTCCACCCGCGTCTTCCTGATCCCCTACAGCTACGTCATCCAGTCCTACCGGCCCCGGCTGTCGTTCGCCGCTTTCGGCGAGCTGTTCCATTTCTCGAAATGGTTCCTGCTGAGCAACGTGCTCTGGGTGGTCGACAACTACACCTCGACGATCCTGTTCAGCCGGATCGGCGGCTCGGCCGCGCTCGGCCTGTTCCAGGTCGCATGGCAGGTGGCGAGCCTGCCGGCGAGCGAGATCGCCGCGCCGATCCGCCAGCCGATCTATTCCGGTTACGCCAAGCTGCTCGGCGACATTCCGGCGCTGCGGCGGCACTTCGTCGAAGGACTCGGTCTCCTGCTGCTGGTGATCGGCCCGATGTCGGTCGGCCTGTGCCTCACCGCGGACCTCGCCTCGGCGCTGTTCCTCGGGCCGAAATGGGCCGGCGCGACGGTGCTGGTCCAGCTCTGCGCCTTCTACGCGCTGTTCGACGCGGTCGGCCACTTCACGCACAATGTCTTCACCGTGCTCAACCGGCAGCGCGACTTCGTCGTGATGTTCGCGTTGATCCTCGCGATCCGCTTCCCCGTCGTGGTCTGGACCGGCCAGAGCTGGGGCGTGCCCGCCGCGGTCGAGGCGCTGATGATCACGGCGGCGCTCAACGCGGTGCTCTGGATGTGGCGGGTGTTCCCGCTGCTCGATCTGTCGCTGCGCGCCCTGCTGCGCCCGGTGTGGCGCACCGTCCTTGCCTCGGCCGTCATGGCCGCCGTGCTGCTGGCCGGCTTCAATCTCACGGCCGGTGACGACCCGTTCGCGACCGTGCTGCTGCGGGCCGTGCTCGCGGCGTTCGGCGGCGCGGCCGTGTATGTCGCGGCGCAATGGCTGCTGTGGATGCTGAGCGGCGCTCCCGCGGACGGGCCGGAAGCGAAGCTGTTCGGCTTCGCCCGGTCGCTCGCCGGCAAGGCGCTCGCCGGCACGTTCGGCGCCCGCCGCGCCGAGCTGGGATGACGCCGGTGGCGGCGCGTGCGATGACGACGACGGGCCGGAACGCATGCGGCGGCAGCCGTCCTGCCGCCGGGAGCGGCGCCGGACATGCGTAACGCGGTCTTCCTCGTCTTCATCGTCGGCGTCATCCCGACGATCTTCCTGCACCCCTATGTCGGCGTGCTGCTCTGGTCGTGGCTCTCGTTCATGAGCCCGCAGCGGCTGGCCTACGGGTTCTCGAACTCGCTGCCGCTGGCGATGATCGTCGGCGCGGGCACGCTGCTCTGCTGGCTCGCCTCGAAGGAACCGAAGAAGCCGAAGCTCGACGCCACCTTCTGGCTGATCGCGGCGTTCATGGCCTACGTCTCGCTCACCACGCTCTTCGCGTTCAACCCAGCGGCGGCGTACAAGAAGTGGGACCTGACGTTCAAGGCGCTGCTCTTCGTCCTCGTCACGATCACGATGACGACGAACCGCGTCCGCGTGCATTCGCTGGTCTGGGTCATGATCATCGCGATCGGGTTCTACGGGCTGAAGTCCGGCTCCGGCGCGATCATGTCCGGCGGCGGCGGTCGCGTCTACGGCCCGCCCGACACGATGATCGGCGACAACAACCATTTCGCCGTCGCGCTGCTGGTGGCGCTGCCGCTGATGAACTACGTCCGCATGAACTCGGCCCAGCGGATCGTGCGGCTGGGGCTCCCGTTCCTGATGGGGCTCTGCCTCGTCGCGACGCTCGCCAGCTACTCGCGCGGCGCGCTGCTCGGCCTCGGCGCCGTCAGCCTCTTCCTCTGGCTCAAGTCGAAGCGGAAGCTGCTGCCGGCGATCATCATCCCGCTCGCCGTGGTCAGCGCGATCAAGTTCATGCCCGAGCAATGGTTCGCGCGCATGAACACCATGGAGCATTATGAGGAGGACGGATCGGCGACGGGCCGCCTGTCGATGTGGGAGACGTCGTACAAGATCGCTCTGGCCCGCCCCTTCACCGGGGCCGGCTTCGTCGGTCCCTACATGCCGGAGGTCGTGCAGACCTACAATCCGGGAACGACGCCCCGCGCCGTCCACAGCATCTATTTCGAGGTGATCGGCGAGCATGGGTTCGTCGCCTTCGCGATCTGGGCGCTGATCCCGGTCGTCGGCTGGCGCAACGCGCGCTGGGTCATCAAGCGTTCGAGGGACCTGCCGGAATGGCGCTGGGCGAACGATCTCGCGAGGATGATGCAGGTGTCGCTGATCGGGTATCTGGTCGGCGGGACGTTCCTGTCGCTCAGCTACTGGGACTACTACTTCACGATCATCGGCATCCTCGCCGCGATGCGGCACATGATGGAGAAGGCGTTCGCGGAACAGGCCGCGCCCGCCGGCTCGATCGAAACGGCGGCCGACGATATGCCGTCGCCCGTCCCGGCGGCCGTGCCGGCCTTCTCGCGGTCGTGATGCGCCCTCCGCCCGATCGCCAGCACCCCGACAGCTGCAAAAGAGAGGCGCGATGACCGCCGACAAGACGCGGGTGCTGCACATCCTGAAGCACTTCCGTCCGACCTTCACCGGCGAAGGGATCTTCACGGAGCGGTTGACGCCGGCGATGGATGTGCTGGCGCCCGACGTCGAGCATGAGGTGCTGGCGGTGGCGACGCCGGACCCGGCGGAGTGGTGCCCGGTCCATGCCGCGTTTAGGCGGGTCGTCTACCTGACGAAGCGGCCGACGCCGTATCCACTTCAGCAAGTCCTGCTCTGGCTGTGGCTGCTGCGCAACCTCCGCCGGTACCAGGTGGTGCACGTCCACACCCACGTCGACCGGTACTTCCTCGCGTATTTCCTCGCCAAGCTGTTCGGCAAGCGGCTCCTGCTTTCCGCGACGCTGGACGACAGCGTTCCCGGCCTGGAGCGGACCTACCGTCCGGCCTTCCGGCCGCTCGTCCGCCGCTTCCTGTCGACCTTCGACGCCTTCGTCGCGATCAGCGGCAAGCTGCACGGCGAAACCGAGGCGGCGATGCCGGGCAAGTCGCACCTCATCCCGATCGGCATCGCCATCCCGGAACTCGACGCCGGCCGGCGCCGCGCCGGCCGCGCCCGTCTCGGCATCGCGGCCGACGAGCTTGTCCTCGTCTTCGTCGGCGGGATCTGCGAGCGCAAGGACCCGTTCTTTCTCGTGCAGCGCCTGCCGGAGATCCGGACCTATTGTCCCAAGGTCAAGCTGCTGCTGGTCGGCCCGATCCTGGAGCCCGATTACCACCAGTCGATCGTCGACTACATCGCCCGGCACGACCTGTCGCGGCACGTCGAGTTCGTCGGCGAGGTCACGGACCCGTACCCGCTGTTCGAGGCCGCCGACGTGATGACGTTCGCGTCGCACCTCGAAGGGTTCGGCACCGTGGTCATCGAGGCGATGGCGCACGGGCTGCCCGTCGTCGTCCGGGATCTGCCGGGCGTCAACGACTTCTTCGTCCGCAACGGCGAGACCGGCTTCCGCTTCACCGAGCCGGCCGGCTATCTCGATGCGCTGCGCCGGCTGATCGAGGACCCCGCCCTGCGGCAGCGGATCGGCACGGCCGGACGCCGGTTCGCGATCGATCATTTCGACATGGCCAAGATCGCCGCGGCGTATCTGCGGCTCTACGGCGTGCCGATGCCGGCCACCCCGGCGGCGCCCGCACGGCACCCGCGACAGGATCTCGCCGCGATGCGCCCGGCGACTTCGGCGGGCGCCGCCAACGACAGTCTGTCTCCCGGTACGGCGCACCTGACGTGGACAGGTGCCCGATGACGCCGCCGCCGCGGGCTCGGGTGCTGCACGTCCTGAAGCATTTCCGCCCGACCTTCACGGGGATGGGGATCTTCGTCGAGCGCGTGACGCCGGTGATGGACATGCTCGCGCCGGAGGTCGAGCACGACATGCTCGCCACCGACACGCCCCGCCCGGACCATCTCATCCCGGCGGCGTCGACGCTCCGCCGCGTGATCTACCTGACCAGGGACGCGGCGGGCATGCCGCACTGGCGGCGCGAAGCGGCGCTCCTCTGGTGGCTGCTCCGCAATATCAGCCGCTACCGCGTCGTGCATTTCCATACGCATGTCGACCGGTATTTCCTCGCCTATCTCCTGGCGAAGCTGGCGGGCAAGCGGATCGTCCTCTCGGCGACGCTCGACGACAGCATCCCCGGTCTGCTGGCGACCTACCGCGCGGCCAACCGCCCGCTGGTGGCGCGGCTCTTCCGGCTGTTCGACGCCTATATCGCGCTGAGCCCGAAGCTCCAGGAGGAGAACGAGTCGGCGGTTCCGCATGACGCCGCGCACATGGTGTCGATGGGCATCGTCATCCCCGAGGCGACGAAGCGGGACCGCGAGCGCATCCGCGCCGCCTACGGGATCGCCCCCGAGGACACGCTGCTGATCTTCGTCGGCGGGATCTGCGACCGCAAGGACCCGCTGTTCCTCGTCGAGCAGCTTCCGGCGGTGCTGCGCTTCTGTCCGCGCGCCAAGCTCCTCGTCGTCGGCCCGGTGCTGGAGCCGGACCACCACCGGCGGATGCTCGACACCATTCTCCTGCACGGGCTGGAGCGGCACGTCATCTTCGCCGGCGAGGTCCGCAACCCCTATCCGCTGTTCGAGGCGGCGGACATCATGACCTTCGCCTCGCATCTCGAAGGGTTCGGCGCCGTCGTGATCGAAGGCATGGCGCACGGCATTCCCGTCGTCGTGCGCCATCTGCCGGGGATCAACGACTCCTTCGTCCGGCCGGACGAGACCGGCTATCTCTTCACGACAGCCGAGGAATACGTCGCGGCGCTGCGCCGCCTCGTCGAGGACGGCGCGCTCCGCCGGCGGCTCGGGGCGGCGGGGCGGCGCTTCGCGATCGCGCATTTCGACTTCCTCGGCATCGCCAAGCGTTATCTCGGCATCTACGAGCTGGCGCCGATGCCCGACGCGGTGCCGGTCGATCCGGGCTCGCCGGACGACCCGGTGCCGCCGCTCGAACGGACGCTCGCGACGCTGCCCGCGGCCGCCTCGATCGTCGATGCGCGGTTCCGCACGCCGGCCCCGCTCCCCCCGGCGGAGCCGCCGCTGCTGATCACCACGATCGACGCCGAGGAAGGGTTCGACTGGTCGCAGCCCTTCTCGCGCGCCGCCGTCGACGTCTCGTCGATGGCGCATCAGCATCTGGCGCACGCTGTCTTCGAGCGCTACGGCGTCGTCCCGACCTACCTCATCGACCATCCCGTGGCCAGCCAGGACGCCGGCCGCGGGCCGCTGCTCGACTTCCTGCGCGACCGGCGATGCGAGGTCGGGACCCAGCTCCACCCCTGGGTCAGCCCGCCCTTCGAGGAGGAGATCGGCGTCCGCAACAGCTTCGCCGGCAACCTGCCGCTCGCCCTGGAATACGAGAAGCTGCGCATCCTCACCGAGGCCATCGAGGACGGGCTCGGCGTCCGCCCGCTGGTCTACCGCGCCGGCCGCTACGGCGTCGGCCGCCGCACCGCGGACATGCTGAAGCGCCTCGGCTACCTCGTCGACACCAGCGTCGTGCCGCAGCGCAGCTTCGCCGACGAGGGCGGCCCGGTCTTCTTCGGCTTCCCCGCCGACCCGTACTGGGTCGACGCCGAGCGCACGTTGCTCGAACTGCCGCTCTCCTCGGCGCTGGCGGGCAAGGCGGCGCGGCAGGCGGCGAAGGCCGCGCCGCTGCTCTTCGCGCACCAGGGCGTCCGCGCCGTGCTGCCGGCGCTGCTGGCGCGCAGCGGGCTTGTCGAGCGGATCAAGCTGTCGCCCGAGGGCTTCACGCTCGACGACGCGAAGAAGCTCGTGCGGACGCTGCTGGCGCGCGGCACGCGCGTCTTCACGATGTCGTACCACAGCCCGTCGCTGGTGCCCGGCTCGACGCCCTATGTGCGCAGCCGCGCCGACCTCGACCGTTTCCTCGCCTGGCTCGACGCGTTCTACGATTTCTTCATCACCGAGATCGGTGGCCGGCCCGCGACCTGCACCTCGGTCTACCGCCTCGCCGCCACTTCCGCCCATCCGCAGCAGGCCGGCGCCGCAACGCCGGCAACGGCGCCGACGATGCCGGAACGTCCCGCCGCCGTCCTCGTGCCGGCGGGGCGCTGACCGTCGGCGCGGCGCGCGGCGTGCCCCCGTCAT
>DASWRT010000149.1:0-5138 GCA_036403035.1 Allostellaceae bacterium
AGCCGTACTGCGCGTGCAGCACGTCGAACGGGCGCTTGGCGTGCTCGGCCAGCACTGTCGCGACGAGGTCGTCGACGTCGCGCTCGAAATTGCCGCCGTCCTGCTCGCCCAACTGCTCGCGGCCGATCACGGTGACGCCGGGCACGACCGGCGGCGGCCCGCCGCCATAGACGCGCGTGCCGAACGCGTCGCCGCGATATTGGCTCACCATCGTCACGTCATGTCCCGCCACAACCAGCTCCTTCAGTAGGTTGAGCGCATAGACGCTCATCCCGGAGATGGTCGGGAAGAAGCGACGGCTGATGAAGCAGATACGCATAGAAAAGTCCTAAAGGCGGGCGCGCAGATAGGCAAGGGCGGCCGGCACCATCGTGTCGGCGCGGTGCGCATCGCGGGACAGCTCGACGCAGACGAGCCGGTCGAACTTGATGTCGTTGAGCGCGCGCAGCACGCCCGGCACGTCGACATCGCCTTCACCGAAGGGGAGGTGGATGTGCTCGCCGCGCTTCATGTCCTCGATCGACACCGTGCCCAGCTCCGCTGCGGTCTCGCGCACCGCATCGGACGGCTCGCGGTCGCCGGTGACGAGGCAGTGCCCGACATCGAGCGCCAGACGCAGCCCCGGCAGATCCGCCTTCAGCTTGCGGTAGTCGTCGACCGTCTCGACCAGCATGCCCGGCTCGGGCTCCAGCGCGGCGACGGCGGCCAGCCGTTCGGCGGCGTGCACCACCTCGGCGACCCCCTCGGCGAACCACTTCCACGCTTCCCCCCGGTCGACGCCCGGCTTCGGCACGCCGGCCCAGAACGACATCGCATCGGCGCCAGTCACCGCCGCGACGCGCAGCGCGCGGGTCAGGAAGTCGACGCGGTGCTTCCGTCCCTCGGGATCGCGCGTCACCAGCGTCGGCTCGTGCTTGGCGCGCGGGTCGAGCAGGAACCGTGCCCCGGTCTCGACGACGCAGCCGAGCTTCAACTCGCGCAGTCGCCGCGCCAGCCGCTCGGTCGCGGCGTCGAAATCGGGCGCGTAGGGGTCGTGATGCTGATGGTCGAGGGTCAGCGCGACGCCGTCGTAACCGCTGTCCGCGATCAACGCGAGCGCGTCGTCCAGCCGGTGGTTGGCGACGCCGTTGGTGTTGTAGGCGAAGCGCAGGGCCATCGTCCGTTTCCTCTCAAACAGTGCCGCCGCGGGCGGCGACCGCCACGCGGGCTTCCATCGCGATCGGCGCGCTGTGGATCTCCGGCTCGCGGTAGAGCGGATACAGCTTTCCGACCGTCCGGTCCACCGCCGCCGGGTCGAGCCAGACCGGCCCGCCCAGCCGCTCCTCCGCCTCCGGCGCCAGCCGCACCTGAAGGCCACTTGCCGACGCCTTGCCGCGGCGGATCATGTCGCTGCCGCGGTCGAGCAGCTTGCGCACATTGCGCTCGCCGATCCGGTAATAGCTCATCGTCTCGACTTCGAGGCCGGGCACGAACGCCTTGACCGCATGGACGCCGAGATCGGCGGCGTTCGCGGGCGACGCGTCGATGTAGAGCACGTCGAGCCCGGCCGCGGTGAGCCGCTCGGTGAGCGTCGCGCAGAGCGCCGCGCCCGGCCGTTCCTCCGATGCGGGCGGATCCCAGGTCGGCAGCTCGGCGAACTTCTTCGTCGCGCGGCGCGACAGCACCGTGTCCTTCAGCAGATCCCGCAGCCCGGCGCGGTCGAGCGACAGCCAGTGCAGCATCGCCTGCAACGCCCGGCTCTCCTCGCCCTCCAGCGAGTGCCGCTCGCGGAAGCGGGCAAGGTAGTTCGGCGGTGCGATCCGCTCGACCATGTCGAGCGGCCCGTGGCTGAATGCCTTGCGCACCCGCGCAGCGCCGAACTCCAGCAGCGCCTTGCGCAGCGCGCGGTCGCGGTTCGGCGCGGCGGCCTCGCCGCAGGCCGTCATCATGATCGGCGGCGCACCGCTCCGGTCTTCCCGATCCGCGCCGACGACGTAGAGGTTCGTGATGCCGAACTCGTCGGTCGCGAATTTCGGCAGCACCTCGACGCCCTCGGACTCGTACCGGTCGAGCAGGGCGCGGGTCGTCGGATCGGCGATATCAGACGTGTCGATCACGACGCCTTGGTCGAGCGAGCGGAAGAGCAGCCCGTTGCCGTCGCGCTGCAACAGCTCCTGGATGCCATGCGCCAGCGCCCAGTCCAGCGTCGGACCGGCGCCCATGCCGTTGGTGATCGGGGTCGTGAACGGCTCGTATCCCGGCGACAGGTCGGTGTTGGAATAGGCCGCGATGTCGATCGGCAGCCAAACCGTCTCGCGCGTCGGCCAGCGCCGCGCCGGCACCCACTCCAGCACCGTGTCGCGGTCGACCGGCGAGCCGGCGGGAAGGCAGCAGGTCAGCGGGTCGGCGACGCTGCGGACGCCGAACCGGTTCACGAGGTCGCGGTAGCTGGCGCGGCGGCGCTCGATCTCCTGCAAGGCGACCGAGAGATGCACCATCTCGGTCATCTCGCCGAACGCGCCGACCAGCGCGTCGGCGTCGGTGGCGCCGTAGCCGATCCCGTTCGGGATCACGCCGAGCCACTTGCCGCCGGCCTCGTCCCAGAACGTCGTGGACCACGCCGGCACGCTGAGCCGGTCGAGCGCGCTCAGCGGGAAGCCGACGATGCGGCCCGGCGGCAGCGCCGCCTTGTACGCGGCGGCGGGCGGCGGAAGCTCGTCGGGCAGATCTTTCAAGGGAACGCTGGTCATCGCTTCAGCGGGATCGGATCGAAGAAGGGCGGGCCCGAAAGCTGCTTGTCGAACAGCATCAGCGCGTCCGCGGTCGTGACGCCGGGATAATGCCCGAACGGTGTGAACACGTGCTCGAAATCGAGCGCCGCCATCACCTCGCGGTAGCGGCGCACTTCGGCGTGGCTCAGCGGGATGCGCTTGTGGAACGCCTTGTGGCAGCTGATCAGGTGAGGCTTGCCCTCGGCGTCGCAGTCGATCTTCAGCGCGTCGCCGGAGAAGAGCGCCTTGCGGCCCGAATCGTAGAGCGCCGTGTGGCCCTCGTAATGGCCGCCGATCGGGTGCAGCGTCAGCACTGGCCGGATCGCCAACCCGTCATCGTCGAACGGCCACGCGACGCGGAACGCCTTGCTGTAGGGCAGGGCGTCGCGGTGCAGGACAACGGTCGGCGCGAACCGGTCCTGCAACTGCCACAGCGCGCCGTAGCCGTGCGGATGCGACGCGCTCAGCACCTTGACGCCGCCGAGTTCGGCGATCTTGTCCAGCGCGGCGTCGGTATAGAATCCGGCGGCCTCGAAGGCGATGTTCCCCTCGGGATGCCGGACCAGCCAGCCCTTGCCGTCGAGGCCGAAGCGCGGCGCCGTGCCGAACTCCCAGACGCCGTCCATCACCTCGCGCCACGAGCATTCGACGCGCCGTCCGACTTCCCCCGGCGTCACGAACGACCAGCCGTCCTCCGGCAGGTCGTTGCGCACGTCGGTGCAGACCGGGCAGTCCGGCGGCGGCGCGAAGTAGCGCTGCCAGAAGCCGCAATTGGCGCAGGCATAGGGCTTCAGCGGCATGCGGCGGCAAGCTCCGGATCGGCTGCGGGCGGGGCAGCAGGCATGTCGGCGACGGCAACGGCGAGCCGATCGAGCAGCCGCATCGTGTGCAGGTCGCGCTCGATCGCGTCGGGCGCGCCGGCCAGCGTGTCGCGGGTGAAGCCCTCGACGAGGCCGATGAAGGGCGAGCGGTCGCGGTCGAACTCCAGCGGGCGCGCCTCGCCGGTCGCGGCGTCGGTCAGCGTCACGGTGCCGCCCGCGGTCTGGCCCATCGTGTCGATCGCGACGATCTGGCCGCGCGAGCCGACGATCTCCAGCCGGCGGCGCGGCAGCGTCTCCGGGCAGTTGTAGGAGACGTGGAGCTGCGCCAGCGCGCCGGTCGCGCTCCGCCCGACGATCACCGCGCCGTCGTCGACCGCGTAGTCCTGCACGCGGCGCTGCGCCAGCGCCGCGATGTCGACGAGCGGTTCGCCGAGCAGGAACCCGACGAGGTCGAGTCCGTGCGGCGCGAGATCGATCATCGCGCCGCCGCCGGACCGGGCCGCGTCGACCCGCCAATTGTCGGCGCTCCAGCCGGCCCCGACCCAGCAGCAATAGACGATGCGGACCGCCGTCGCCGTGCCGATCGCGCCGGCCGCGATCGCCTCGCGGATGCGCCGGTGCGCCGGATGGAAGCGCTGGTCGAACGCGGTCGCGTAGCGGATGCCGGTGCGGCGGCAGGCATCCCCCATCGCCTCGGCGTCCGCGAGGCTGGTCGCCATCGGCTTCTCGCACAGCACGTGCTTACCGGCTCTCGCCGTCGCTTCGACAAGCCGGCGGTGCAGGTGGTTGGGCGCTGCGACATAGACGGCGTCGAGACCGGGATGCGCGAGGAAAGCGTCCATATCGGCGTAGGAAGCCGCGTCTCCGGCGCGGGCGCGAGCGGCCGGGTCGGGATCGCAGACCGCGACCAGCCGGGCGTCGCGCGCGGCGCGGATCGCAGGTGCGACATAGTCCTGCGCCACCCAGCCGAACCCGGCGATGCCCCACGAGAGCGGGCGTGCCGTCGTCATAACGAGTAACTCCTTACCAGCGCTCCGGCAGGTCGATGAAGACGCGGCGGCGGATCGCCGCATCGGTGCCGGCGTCACAGCTGGCGACCGCCGTTTCCGGCGCGTCGGTCGCGGACGGGTACGTCGCCAGCGGAGCGTATTCCGCCTCGTACCTTGGCGATGGCCAGCGCACGGTCCCGGCCTCGTACAGCGGATTGCGACGGAGACGCGTGCCGGCCGCCGGCATCGCAAGTCCGCCCGTCACGGCGCGGGGCCGCATCGTCGCGGCGCTGCCGGCGGCGAGCGTCAGGGCCTGTGCCCGACGGAGCGAGTCCGCGTCCTGCGGCTGCGGCGGGCGTGCCTCGACGAGCGCGCGGGTCATCTCTTCGTCGTCGTAGAGCACGACCGGCGCGGCGAACAGCGCCGCATAGCCCGGCACGTCCAGCGGGTCGCCGGAGGAATAATTGTCGGCCTCGCGGTTGTGCGCGTGGCTGACCAGGATCGCTCCGCCGCGCCCCGCAATCCGCGCCATCTCGGCGGCAACGTGCAGCTTCTTCGGCAGGAAATAGAGCGCGTCG
>DASWRT010000150.1:0-1842 GCA_036403035.1 Allostellaceae bacterium
CGGCACCCGCCGGTCTTCACCGTCGCGGAAGCCGCCGCGCTCCGCGGCCGGCTGCCGGGCGGGCACTGCAAGAGCCTGTTCCTCAAGGACCGGCGCGACGGGCTGTGGCTGGCGGTGATGCTGGAGGACCGGCGGATCGACCTCAAGAAGCTGTCGGACGCCTTGGCGGCGCCGCGCTTCTCGTTCGGCAGCCCGGATCTGCTCTACGACGTGCTGGGAGTACGCCCGGGCAGTGTAACCCCTTTCGCGCTGATCAACGACCGGGCGCAGCCCCGCCGCGTCTCTGTGGTGCTCGACGCCGGCATGCTGGCGCACAACCCGCTCAACTACCATCCGCTCGACAATTCTATGACCACGGCGGTGTCGCCGGACGGCCTTCTCCGCTTCATCGCAGATTGCGGTCACGCGCCGCGCATCCTACATCTCGGCGAATTGGAGCGCGTTCCGTCCTGAGCGGGGCGGCATCGGTCTTTTCCTGCCGCCGCCACATGGTCGGCCGGGGCGCGCTTGCCGCCCAGGCTTGGCGCGCCACATTAACCTAGGATCGCGAGAGGATCTCGATGACCATGGAACCCCTGATCGGCGCCTCGCCCCGTCCGAACGGCGCCGACCTCGTCAAGGAAGGCTCGACCGCGACGTTCATGCACGATGTCGTCGACGCCTCGCGCGATGCGGCGGTCATCGTCGATTTCTGGGCGCCGTGGTGCGGCCCGTGCAAGCAGCTCGGCCCGGCGCTGGAACGCGCGGTGCGCGAGGCGCGCGGCGCCGTCCGCATGGTCAAGATCAACATCGACGAGAATCCTGAGCTGGCGCAGCAGATGCGCATCCAGTCGATTCCGGCCGTCTATGCGTTCAAGGGCGGCCGCCCGGTCGACGGGTTCGTCGGCGCGCTGCCGGAGAGCCAAGTCAAGCAATTCGTCAAGCGCCTCGCGGGGGCGGCGGGCGCCGGCCCGTCGCCGATCGAGGAGGCGCTGGAGATGGCGAAGGAGGCGCTCGCCGCCGGCGATGCCGCCGCCGCGCAGAACATCTATGCGCAGATCCTGCAGCACGAGCCCGGCCACCCGGCCGCGATCGCGGGACTCGTCAAGACGGCGATCGCCATGAAGGATCTTCCGGCGGCCCGCGAGATGCTCGAAACGCTGCCGCCGGAGCTTGCCGGCAATCCCGAGATCGCGGCGGCGCGCGCCGCGCTCGATCTCGCCGAGGCCGGCGAGAAGGCGGCGGGCGCCACCGGCGAACTGGAGCAGCGCCTCGCCCGCGATCCTGGCGACCACGAGGCGCGGCTGGAGCTGGCGTCGGCGCTGTTCGCCGCCGGCCAGCGCGAGGCGGCGATCGACCATCTCCTGACGATCGTGCGGAAGGACCGCGAGTGGAACGAGCACGCGGCCCGCAAGCAGCTGCTGAAGTTCTTCGAGGCGATGGGGCCGACCGACCCGCTCACCGTATCGGGGCGACGCCGGCTCTCCTCGATCCTGTTCTCCTGACTCCGAGAGGAGGCGGCAACGTCCCTGCGCATCGCCACGAGCATCGATGAGCTGCCGGCGATGCTGCCGGTCTTCCCGCTCAGCGGAGCGCTGCTGCTGCCGCGCGGCCGCCTTCCCCTGCGGATCTTCGAGCCGCGCTATCTCAACATGACGAACGATGCACTCGGCAGCGAGCGCATGATCGGCATGGTGCAGCCGAACGATCCGCACGCCGGCGGCCCGAACCCGCCGCTCTATCGGACCGGCTGCGCCGGCAGGATCACCAGCTTCAGCGAGACCGCCGAAGGGCATCTCCTGATCACGCTGACCGGAGTCGCCCGGTTCGGGATCGCCGAGGAACTGCCGCTGCTGCGCGGCT
>DASWRT010000151.1:0-4861 GCA_036403035.1 Allostellaceae bacterium
TCGCGGTGCCGGAGGCCAAGAACGGGCGGCGGCCGGTCGTGGCGATGCCGAACCCGTTCTACCTCGTCTATGCCGGCTCGGCCGCGATGAGCGGCGCCGAGATCGTCTATCTCGACGCGACCGCACGGACCGGCTTCCTGCCGGACCTCGACGCGCTCGACGAGGAGACGCTGGCGCGGACCGCCGTGTTCTTCCTCTGCACCCCGTCGAATCCGCAGGGTGCGATCGCCAGCCTCGACTACCTGAAGCGTGTGATCGGACTGGCCCGGCGATACGAGTTCACGCTCGTGATCGACGAGTGCTACGCCGAGATCTACGACCGCACGGCAGCGCCGCCGGTCGGCGGCCTCCAGGCCTGCGTCGCGCTGGGCGGCAGCCTCGACAACGTGCTGGTCTTCCACTCGCTGTCGAAGCGGTCGAGCGCCGCCGGGCTCCGGTCCGGTTTCGTCGCCGGCGACCCGAAGCTCATCGCCGGCATGGTGGAACTGCGGAACTACGGCAGCGCCACAGTGCCGCTGCCTCTGCAAGCCGCAGCGGCGGCGCTGTGGCGCGACGAGGCGCACGTCGAGTCGAACCGGGCGCTCTACTGGCGCAAGATCGACGTCGCGGAGTCGATCCTCGGCACCCGCTTCCGCTTCTATCGGCCGCCCGGCGGCTTCTTCCTCTGGCTCGACGTCGGCGACGGCGAGCACGCGGCGACGGTCCTCTGGCGCGAAGCAGCGGTCCGGACGGTACCGGGCGCCTATTTCGCACGCCCTGACGCGCGCGGCGAGAACCCCGGCAAGCGGTTCCTGCGCGTCGCCCTGGTGCACGACGAGGCGACGGTGGCGGAAGCATTGACCCGCATGGCGCGCGTGCTTTGACCGCCGCCCGCGGCGGCACCGGACAGTAAGTCCAGCGCGGGGCCGCCGCCGGGCACGAGCGGAACGGACGACCGACAAAGACGACCGACAAACATGATTGCGACCGCCGCCTGCGCGGCAGCGGCGATTCCCGGAACGGCAAGAACATGGCGATATTCACCGGAAGCATTCGCGGGAACGCGGGACGGGCACGTCCTGCCACGACGGCGGCGGCGGCGAAGCAGACGCGGTCCGCAGCCGACGGCGGCGGTTTCTGGCGCCGGCGGCTGCGCGAGGGCGCGGGCCTCCTGTTGGTCGCGACGACGCTGCTGCTGATCGCGGCGCTCGCCTCCTACGACAGCCACGACCCATCGCTGAACGTCGCGATCGACGCGCCGGTCCACAACGTGCTGGGCCATGCCGGCGCCGGTCTCGCCGACATGCTGTTCCAGCTCATCGGCCTCTCCGCCTGGCTGCTGCCGCTGGTGCTGTCGGCCTGGGCGTTCCGGCTGCTCGCCGGGCGGGCGATCCCGGCGCTGTGGCTGCGCCTGCTGGCGCTGCTGCCGACGCTGCTCCTCGGCTCGTTTGCGCTGGCGCTGCTGCCGCGCCTCTGGTTCTGGCGGCTCGACCGCGTCGGGCCGGGCGGCTGGTGCGGCGACATCCTGTGGGAATTCGGCCGCGGCGCCGGGTTGTCGGGGCTGCTGCCGCTCGCATCGGTCGGCGCCGCCGCGCTGGTCGGACTGCTGCTGCTCTTCATCTTCGGCCTTTCCTGGGGCGACTGGCGCGAGATCGGGCACGGCGCCGGCAAGGTCGCCGCGGTGTCCGGCCGCGGCACCGCGGCCGTCGCCGGGTACAGCGCGGCCGCCGGTGCGCGGTTCGGACGCTGGGCACGCGACCGCAGCGGCGAGCTGCTCCAGGCGCGGCGCGACCGCAGCGAGCCGGTGCTCGGCGGCGGCAGCGGCGGCACGGTGCGGCCCTCCGGGACGGCGGGCGGCGGGCGCGTCGAGCCGTCGCTGAGCGGTGCGGCGAAGGCAGCCGCCGCCCGCGCCGTCGCGGTCGACGATGCCGCGGCAGCGGCGCGCCGGGCGGCGGCGCCTGCCGATATCGTCGCACCGGCAGCCCGCCTCGGCACCCCGCTACAGAAGCGGGCCGACTCGGCCGGGCGGCAGGCGATGCTCGACCTCGACCCGGTATCGGACCACGTGCTGCCACCGCTCGACCTGCTCGCCGCGCCGCCGCTCGGCAAGGCCGCCGCGGGCTCGTCGGTCAACGAGGAAGCGTTGCAGCAGAACGCGCGGCTGCTCGAAAGCGTGCTCGACGATTTCGGCGTGCGCGGCCAGATCGTGAAGGTCCGGCCGGGCCCCGTCGTCACGCTTTACGAGCTGGAGCCGGCGCCGGGCATCAAGGCGTCGCGCATCATCGGCCTCGCCGACGACATCGCGCGCTCGATGAGCGCGGTGTCCGTCCGCGTCGCCGTCGTGCCGGGCCGCAACGTGATCGGCATCGAGCTGCCGAACGCGAAGGCCGAGACCGTCTATCTGCGCGAGCTGCTGTCGTCCGACGCCTACGAGAAGACCTCGGCGCGCCTCAGCCTCGTGCTCGGCAAGGACATCGGCGGCTCGCCGGTGGTCGCCGACCTCGCGAAGATGCCGCACCTGCTGATCGCCGGCACCACCGGTTCGGGCAAGTCGGTCGGGATCAACACGATGATCCTGTCGGTCCTGTACCGGATGCCGCCCGACCAGTGCAAATTCATTATGGTCGACCCGAAGATGCTGGAGCTGTCGATCTATGACGGCATCCCGCACCTGCTGACGCCGGTCGTCACCGACCCGAAGAAGGCGGTGGTCGCGCTCAAGTGGACGGTGCGCGAGATGGAGACGCGCTACCGCAACATGTCCAAGCTCGGCGTGCGCAACATCGAGGGCTACAACGCCCGCCTCGCCGAGGCGCGCGCCAAGGGCGAGGAGCTGAAGCGCAAGATCCAGACCGGCTTCGACCCGGAGACCGGCCAGCCGATCGTCGAGGAGCAGCCGCTCGACATGAGCCCGCTGCCCTTCATCGTCGTCGTCGTCGACGAGATGGCCGACCTGATGCTGGTCGCCGGCAAGGAGATCGAGGCGGCGATCCAGCGCTTGGCGCAGATGGCGCGGGCCGCCGGCATCCACATCATCATGGCGACGCAGCGCCCGTCGGTCGACGTCATCACCGGAACGATCAAGGCCAACTTCCCGACCCGCATCTCGTTCCAGGTCACGTCGAAGATCGACAGCCGCACCATCCTCGGCGAGGGCGGGGCGGAGCAGCTCCTGGGCCGCGGCGACATGCTCTACATGGCCGGCGGCGGCCGTCTCACCCGCGTCCACGGACCGTTCGTCGCCGACCAGGAAGTCGAATCGGTCGTCAACTTCCTGAAGAGCCGCGGCGAGCCGACCTATCTCGACGAGATCACCGAAGACGACGAGAGCGGCAGCGGCGGCGGGTTCGGGGCCGGCGGGGACGACGAGGGCGGGTCCGGCGACACGCTCTACGATCAGGCCGTTGCGCTGGTCTGCCGCGAGCGCAAATGCTCGACCAGCTTCATCCAGCGGCACCTGCAGATCGGCTACAACCGGGCGGCGCGGATCGTCGAGCGGATGGAGCAGGAGGGCGTCATCAGCGCCGCCAACCATGTCGGCAAGCGCGAGGTCCTGGCGCGGGACGTGGGGTAGCGGCGGCGGCTCCGGTCACTCGATGATCGGCACCTGCGGCGCGGCGGTGCGCGGCAGGGTCCCGTCGAGCCGCGGGTCGTCGGCGATCTCGACGGCCCGCGCGTAGGGGACGAAGCCGGCTTTCATGTAGAAGCCGAGCGCGCTGGGGTGGTCGAGCGTGCAGGTATGCACCCAGAAGCGCCGCGCGCCGGTTCCCGGAGCCCAGGCCAGCTCGATCGCGCGGTCCATCAGGAACCGCCCGGCGCCGGTGCCGATCTGGCCGGCCGCGACGCCGAGGAACGCCAGCTCGACGTCGCCCGGCTCCCCGCGCCGGTCCAGCTCCAGCAGGCCGTCGGTCCCGCCGCCGCCGCCGCCGAGCGCGTAGACCTCGACGCGCGGGTCATGGAGGATCGCGGCGAGATCCGCCTCCGCCATTCGCAGCCGGCTGAACCAGAGCCAATCCGCGCCGACGCGCCGGTAGAGGTCGCGATACCATGCGATCTCCGGCTTCTCGACCTTCCACAGCGCGAGGTCGCCACCCCTAGCCGGCGCGGGCGTCGGTTCCGCAGCGGGCGCGGGCGGCGCGCGCATTTCGAGATAGGTCACGACCGTTGCGATCCGGCCGGGCGGGACGGGCGTCAGGGCAATGTCGTTCACGGCTATTTCCGCAGGGCAATTCCGGTTTCGCAGACGTTCATCGAACAATCGGCGATTTCGGTGGCGGCGCACAAGGTCCGCCGCCGGTGCCGGCCCGGATCGCGGCGCAAGAGCCTCGACCGGAGAAAACAACGGGGAGGGCCGGGAGATGGGCGAAAGGGACAGCACCGGCAGGCAGCTCCCGTCGCCGTTCGATGCGGCGGAGATGGCGGCCCTGTCGCATCTCTATCGCGGCGAGCTGTACCGCAGCACCGTCTGGCGGACCCGCCTCGACGCCACGACGAACTGGGCCGTCGTCACCACCGGACTAGCGCTGTCGATGACTTTCAGCACCGAGACCGCGTCGCCGTTGCCGCTTGTCCTCGTCGGACTGCTGGTCGCCGTGTTCCTGGTGCTGGAGGCGCGGCGCTACCGCTTCTTCGATTTCTGGCGCCTGCGGGCGCACGTCCTCGAAGTCCATTTCTTCGGGCCGATCCTCATCGGGCAGGGACCGCGGGTCGACAACGGCTGGAACAAGATCCTCCACCATGACTACCGGCATCCGAACCTGCACATCACGATGCTCGAAGCGATCGGCCGGCGGCTGCGGCGGAACTACGGCTGGATCTTCGCGATCCAGGCGACGTCGTATCTCGGCAAGCTGCTGATCCACCCGGCGCCGATCGCATCGCT
>DASWRT010000152.1:0-19672 GCA_036403035.1 Allostellaceae bacterium
GTTAGCGCTAACATCGAAGCTGTCGCCGGCTCCCTTGGCGCGTGCCGGAGAGCCGATCCGGTTGCGTCATTATCCGTATCAGACATATGATCGACCCGGCAGCGGCGCCACAGCCTCGTCGTCGCCGCCATGCTCTTTGACACCGTGAATCGGACGTCAAGGTCCCGCCGGGAGGCGGGAAACAGGAGAAAAACAGGTGCGGAACAGGAAAATAACAGGAGCAATCGCCTGTTATTTTTCTGAAGGTCGGGCCGCAAGCCGTTGGAAAACCTTGAGTTGCGAATCGCGGCTTCCTGTTTCTACCTGTATTTAACAGGAGAGCCCTTCCGGCGCCGGGCGAAATCGGCGGAAAGCCGCCGGTTTGCCGGGCGGTTGTCGCCGCCGCCGGGAACGTGGAACAGGCGCATGCCGCTCGTGCCCGGCCGCCTTGCCGGTGCAGCGGAAGCATGGCGGGTTCCCGCTCGCGGGCGGGCGGCGAGTGGGAGTGGCAGGTGGACATGCCGTCCTGCGATGCTCATACTTTGGGCACGGGCGAGGGGCGAAACGGGCGGAGGGACGGTCTGATGGCGGCGGCGGAGGCGGTTGCGGCGAACCCGGTGGCGCGGGACCTCAGGATCGTCGGCCTGATCGGCGCCGGCCACTTCCTCAGCCACTTCTTCCAGCTCGTCGTGCCGCCGCTCTTCCCGCTGCTGAAGGCGGAGTTCGGCGTCTCCTACACCGATCTCGGCCTCGCGATGACGCTGTTCTACGCGTCGTCCGGGCTGATGCAGGCGCCGTCCGGCTTCCTCGTCGACCGGTTCGGGGCGCGGCGGGTGCTGATCGCCGGCATGTCGCTTCTCGCCGGCATGATGCTGCTGATCGGCTTCGCGCCGTCCTACTTGGCGCTGCTGCCGATGCTCGTCCTCGCCGGGATCGGCAACAGCGTCTTCCACCCCGCCGACTTCGCGATCCTCACCGCGGGCGTTACGCCGTCGCGGCTCGGCCGCGCCTACAGCGTCCATACGCTCGGCGGCAATCTCGGCTGGGCGGCGGCGCCGCTGGCGATGACCGCGCTGGTGGCGCTGTTCGGCGGCTGGCGGGCGGCGCTGGTCGCGGTCGGCCTGTTCGGCCTCGGGATGGCGCTCGTGCTTCTCTGGCAGGGGAGGGTGCTCGGCGAGGCGGCGGCGGACGCGGCGCGCGGCGGCGTCGCCCGGCGCGGGACGCCCGCCGCAGCGGCGGCCGCACCGAGCGGCAGCGCAGTTGGCGGGCGGCGCTATGTCGACGTCGTGCTGTCGGCGCCGATCCTGCTCAGCTTCTCCTACTTCGCGCTGCTCGCGGTGTCGCTGACCGGGTTGCAGACCTTCCTGCCGACCGCGCTCGTCGCGATCGGCGGGTTCTCGCTCGACACCGGCGGCCGGATCCTCAGCCTCTATCTGTTCGGCAGCTCGGCCGGCGTCCTGGCCGGCGGCTTCCTCGCCGACCGCATGAGCCGGCACGAGCTGGTCGTGGCTGGCGGCCTGCTCTGCGCGGCGGCGCTGCTCTTCGCCGTCGGCGCCGCGGCGCCCCTCTCGGTCGCGGCGACCGGCGCGATGATCGCGCTCGCCGGCCTCACCTCGGGCACGACGACGCCGTCGCGCGATCTCCTGGTGCGCAGCGCGACGCCGAAGGGCGCGGCCGGCCGCGTCTTCGGCTTCGTCTATTCGGGCCTCGACCTCGGCTCGGCGGTGGCGCCGCCGGTCATCGGCCTGCTGCTCGACCACGGCATGCCGCGCGCGATGTTCGTGATGATCGCGTCGGTCCTGGCGCTGGCGATCCTCAGCGCCGTCCTGCTCCGCCGCAGCGCGCCGCTGCCGGCGCCGGCGATTGCGGTTACGGCGGCGGCGGAATAGACCGCGCCGGCGCGGCGTCGATCCGTGCAGGCCGCGCCGTGGCGCAGCGGATCGGGGTGCGATTCGGTTGTGCGCCCTTTTTGAGTGTGCGTACGATGCGGCATGCTGCCGGGTTGACGGGGACGCCCGCGGCACCAACATCATCTCAACTCCGCCGCGCTTGCGGAGTTCGGGTTGACGTCAACGTGCGCCCGGTGCGGCGTGTCGGCTGCGATCCGGAGAAACTTGAACCATGTACTCGGAAACCACCCGCTCCATCACCGTCACGGTAAAGCCGTTCTACCTGGAGGATCAGTCCTCGCCCTCCGAAAACCACTATGTCTGGGCCTATCAGGTGCGGATCGAGAACGGCGGCGGCGAGACGGTGCAATTGAAGCGCCGGCATTGGCGGATCACCGACGGGCTCGGCCGCGTGCAGGAGGTGCGGGGCGCGGGGGTGGTCGGCGAGCAGCCGGTCCTGGAGCCGGGCGGTTCGTTCGAGTACACGAGCGGCACGCCGCTCCCGACGCCGTCCGGCATCATGGTCGGCAGCTACGAGATGGAGACCCAGACCGGCGCGACGTTCGAGGTGGCGATCCCCGCCTTCTCGCTCGACAGCCCGCACCAGCCGGTCCGATTGAACTGAGGGGGCCGCCGCCTCGCGCGGCCGCCGCAAGGAGGAGAAGCTCGATGCTCCGTGATGCCGCCGACCTCGATCGGCACCACCGCGAGGATACCGCCGCCGCGCAGCCCGTCGCTTCGCCCGGCCGCCCGAGCCGTTCCGAGGCGGAGGAGGCCGTGCGCACGCTGCTGCGCTGGGCCGGCGACGACCCGCGCCGCGAAGGTCTGCTCGGCACGCCCGGCCGCGTCGCCCGCGCCTTCGAGGAGTACTTCCGCGGCTACGACACCGATCCGGTCGAGCTGCTCCAGCGCACCTTCGAGGAGGTCGAGGGCTACGACGAGATGGTCGTACTCCGCGACATCCGGTTCGAGAGCCATTGCGAGCACCATCTCGCGCCGATCATCGGCAAGGCGCACATCGCCTACCTGCCGACCAACCGCGTCGTCGGCATCTCGAAGCTCGCCCGGCTCGTCGAGGTCTATGCGAAGCGCCTGCAGATCCAGGAGAAGATGACGGCGCAGATCGCCAACACCCTGGACGAGGTGCTGCAGCCGAAGGGCGTCGCCGTCGTGATCGAGGCGGCGCACCAGTGCATGACGACGCGGGGCGTGCACAAGCCCGGCGTCACCATGGTCACCAGCCGCATGCTCGGCGCCTTCCGCGACGATCCCTCGACCCGGCGCGAGTTCCTGGCGATCATCGGCAATCCCGCCTCCTCGGGAGGCGACCTCGTCTGACGGACGGACCTCAGTCGTGAAAGAGACCTTCTCGCCGGCCGAGATGCTCGGCCGGCTCGTGGCGTTCGACACGACCTCGCGCGGATCGAACCTCGCGCTGATCCATTGGGTGCGCGACTATCTCGCCGCGCACGGCGTCGCCTCGCACCTCACCTACGACGACGACCGCAACAAGGCCAACCTGTTCGCGACGATCGGCGGCGAGGCGGCGCGCGGCGGCGGCATCGTGCTGTCCGGCCACACCGACGTCGTGCCGGTCGACGGGCAGGCGTGGGACACCGACCCGTTCGCGATGACCGAGCGCGGCGGCAATCTCTACGGCCGCGGCACCGCCGACATGAAGGGCTTCATCGCGATCGCCCTGGCGCTGGTGCCGGAGCTGACGGCGCGCAAGCTCAGGACGCCGATCCATCTCGCTCTCTCCTACGACGAGGAGGTCGGCTGCTTCGGCGTGCCGCGCCTCGTCGAGGCGATGCCGGCCGGGGCCGGCCGGCCGCGGCTGGCGATCGTCGGCGAGCCGACCGAACTGCGGATCGTCACCGCCAACAAGGGCGCCGCCGTCTTCGCGACGACGGTGACCGGCCTGGAGGCGCATTCGAGCGCCACGCACCGCAGCGTCAACGCGATCTTCGCCGCCGGCGAGATCATCGGCTGCATCGCCCGGCTCGCCGCCGAGCACGCGGCGAACCCGCAGCCGGACAGCCGCTTCGACCCGCCCTATACCACCTTCAACGTCGGCACGATCGCGGGCGGCACGGCGCAGAACATCATCCCGCGCCACTGCCGCTTCACCTGGGAGTACCGGCTGCTGCCCGGCGACGACGGCGAGGCGATCGAGCGGCGCGTCCAGGACTTCATCTCCACGGATCTGCTGCCGCGGCTCCGGCGCGTCCATCCCGGCTCCGACGTCGTGACCGAGCGGCTGGCCGAAGTTCCGTACTTCCAGGCCGCGCCGGACTCGCCGATCGAGGCGCTGCTGCGGCAGATCACCGGCAGCAACGCGCCTGCCGCCGCGGTCGCGTTCGTCACCGAGGCCGGCTTCTTCGAGTCCGCGGGCCTGCCCACCGTGGTGTGCGGGCCCGGCTCGATCAACGTCGCGCACAAGCCGAACGAGTATATCAGCCGCGAGCAGCTCGACGCCGGCACCGACCTGATCCGCCGGATCGGCGCCTGGGCGGCGACAGCCGGCTGAGACGACGGACGGCCCGTGAAGCCGATCGCGCCGGGGACCGCCGGCCGCTACGAAATCACGCCGGACGCGGCGCACACGGCGGCGGCGATCGGCAACCACGGCGTCGAGGTGGTCGGGACGCCGTTCCTGATCGGCTGGCTGGAGGTGGCGAGCCACAACGCGATCCTCCCGTCCTGCGAGCCGGGCGAGGCGACGGTCGGCACGCGCGTCGAGGTCGACCATCTGGGGCCGGCCTTCCCCGGCCGCCCGGTCGTCGCCGAGGCGCGCGTCGTCGCGGTCGACGGCCGCAAGGTGCAGTTCGAGGTTTCCGCCAGCCAGGACGGCCGCGTCGTGATGAGCGGCCGGCACGGCCGCGCGATCGTCAATCTCGACCGGTTCCTGAAGAAGCTCGCGCCGCCGTCCTCGCCCTCATCCGCGCCGGGCGTGTGACGCCCATCACTGCGCCGGCTCTGCCGCCGGCGTATGAATGATCCTGTAACGCACGTTCTGCATCCAGCTCCCCAACTCCGGGCCGCCTCGCGCGGCCCGGCCTGTCAGTAGGCACTCTCAGGGAAATGGCGGGCCGGCGGCGGCGGCCGTCGCCGCGGCTTCCTCGCGGTCGTGCTGACCGGCGGCGCACGCGCTCCAGGCCGCGCCGACGGCAACTGCCGTGGGGACGGCGGCGCTCCCGACGATGAAGGCGGTGAGTGCGTCGCCGCCGCTGCACATCCAGACGATCGCCGCAAAGGCGCCCGACACGAGCGATGCCAGGGCGCCGAGCGCGACCGCCGCCATGACCACAACAGGCGTGAACCCGCGGACCACAAGCATCACGATTCCTTGTTCCGATTGACGGATGAATCACTGTATCAGGGTAAAGTCGCCGGCCACACAGGAATGTGAACGGCCCTCGCCGTGAAACCCGCTAATCCTGACGCCGCGTACGCCGCCGCGACGCGGTGGAAATACCGCTGGCCGTTCCGTCGCTCTGGCCATCCACCGCCGGTCGATGCCATGCTGAGGCAAGCCCGCAAAACCGGGCAGGAGCGCAGGGGGAAGCATGGAGGCCGTCGAAAGCGTCGGGGAGGAGGCTGCGCGCGCCGTGGGGCGGGCGCAGCGCAACACGATCGGCGACGCCGTCCGGCGTGCCGCCGCCAAGTACCGTGACGGGGAAGCGCTGCTCTACGGCGAGCGCCGCTGGACGTTTGCCGGCCTCGACCGCGCCGCCGACCGCGTGGCGCGACTGCTGCTCGGCGCCGGCCTCGGGAAAGGCGACCGCGTCGCGGTCTATGGGCGCAACTCGGACGCGTATCTGCTGGCATGGCTCGGCTGCGTGCGCGCCGGTCTCGTCCACGTTCCGGCGAACTATGCGCTGACCGCCGCGGAGCTGGGCTACGTCGTCGAGCAGTCGGGGGCGCGGGCGCTGATCAGCGACGCATCCTTGGCGGCGAACGCCGACGCGGTGCGCGGCAGCAAGCTGGAGATCCGCGGCCGGTTCGAGGGCGGCGGCGGCGCTGCCGGGCTCGACATCCTCGCCGCCGCCTTGGACGACGGCGCCCCGAGCGATCCGGTCGATGCCGATCTCGACGAGGATGATCTCGCGCAGTTCCTCTACACCTCCGGGACGACCGCGGCGCCGAAGGGCGCGATGATGACCCACCGGGCGCTGCTTGCCGAGTACGTGAGCTGCATCGTCGACTGCGAGCTTGCGCCGGGCGACCGCGCGCTAGCGGCGCTACCGCTCTACCACTCCGCGCAGATGCACGTGTTCCTGATGCCGCAGATGCTCGTCGGCGCCCGGTCGGTGCTGATCCAGGCGCCGGTTCCGGAGGTCTGCCTGCGGCTCATCGAGGAGCATCGCATCACCTCGTTCTTCGCGCCGCCGACGGTGTGGATCTCGCTGCTGCGCCACGCCGATTTCGACCGCCGCGACCTCCGCTCGCTGGAGAAGCTCTATTACGGCGCCTCGATCATGCCGGTGCCGGTGGTCCATGAGCTGCGGCAGCGGCTGCCCGGGGCGCGGCTGTTCAACTGCTACGGCCAGAGCGAGATCGCGCCGCTCGCCACCGTGCTGCGGCCGGAGGAGCACGCGGAGCGGCCGGCTTCGGCGGGGCGGCCGGTGATCAACGTCGAGACCCGCGTCGTCGACGCCGAGATGCGCGACATGCCGCCGGGGCAGCCCGGCGAGATCGTCCACCGCTCGCCGCAGCTCCTGACCGGCTACTGGGACAAGCCGGCCGAGACCGAGGAGGCGTTCGCGGGCGGCTGGTTCCACTCAGGCGACGTCGGCTATTTCGACGAAGCCGGCTATCTGTTCGTCGTCGACCGGCTGAAGGACGTGATCAACACCGGCGGCATCGTCGTCGCCAGCCGCGAGGTCGAGGAGGCGCTGTTCTCGCACCCCGACGTCTCGGAGGTCGCGGTCGTCGCGCTGCCCGACCCGAAATGGATCGAGGCGATCACCGCGGTTGTCGTGCTGCGGCCGGGTCACCCGGCGGACGAGGCGGCGCTGATCGAGCATGCGAGATCCCGGCTCGCGGCGTACAAGGTGCCGAAGCGGATCATCTTCGCCGACGACCTGCCCCGCAATACCGCAGGCAAGGTGCTGAAACGCGAGCTGCGCGTCCGCTACGGCACGACAGCGGCGGTCTTCGACGCCGGCCATTGACGGGGCGGGAAGCATCGGCAGGGAGTGGGGTGGTGCGTCCGTGCTGACCATCGACGATTTCGGACACGTCCGGGATGAGCGGCTGCGCCGTCTCGTCGCCTACTGGCTCGATCGCCGCCGTGGCCGGACGATGCCGGCCCGGCGGGATATCGACCCTGTCGACATCCCTTGGGTGCTGCCCTTCATCTGGCTCAACGACGTGGTGCCGCCGGCGACGGCGGCGGCGGATGGGCTTCGCTTCCGCTGCCGGCTCGCGGGCGAGGCGATCAACGCCGTGCATCGCCGCAGCGTTCGCGGCCTGATGCTCGAAGACTACGTTCCCGCCGACGATCTGCCGGTAGTGACGGAACAGTACAGCGCGGTCGCGCAGACGCCGCTCGTGCTCCATTCCACCGGGCGGGTCTATCACCGGACAAGGCAATACCTCGTCGGCGAGCGGATCGTGCTGCCGCTGTCCGCTGACGGCGGCGGCACGGTGGCGGTGCTGCTCGGCGCGACGATCTACACCACGGCGGAAATCGGCACGGTGCAGCCTGATGCGGAGCCGTCGGACGATTTCGTCGAGACGCGGACGCCGATTGAGAACCTGAGATAGGCTCCAGGAGTACCTGGCAATACCGGTTCCGGCGCTAAGGTCGGCCCGGCAAACCAGCATGGAGAGTCAACCAACATGTCTGAACGCAGGCTCATTTCGTCCGGCTCGCCGTTCGAGGTGAAGATCGGCTACTCGCGCGCCGTGGTCGACGGCGACTGGGTGTTCGTGTCCGGCACCACCGGCTTCGACTACGCGACGATGACGATCGCCGAGAGCGCACCGGAGCAGGCCGAGCAATGCTTCAAGAACATCGCGGCGGCGCTCGCCGAGGCGGGGTGCACGCTGCACGGCATCGTCCGCGTCCGCTACATGCTGCCCGATGCGGCGGACTTCGAGCCCTGCTGGCCGGTGCTGAACCGCTATCTCGGCGACATCCGGCCGGCGGCGACGATGATCGTCTGCGGCTTGGCCGATCCGCGCATGAAGATCGAGATCGAGGTCACGGCGCGGCGGCCGCCCGAGCCGGCGCCGATCCAGCGCTGGTAGGCGGTCGGCGTCAACTGCCACCCATGCGCCACCTTGGCATCCGGATTGCATAAATTTTCAGCGATGACGGCAGATACGTTCTTTGACGAAATGCGGGAGGCGGACGGGACGATCCGGCCGGCTTACCGCGCCTTCGCGGAATGGCTCTCGACTGTGTCGCCCGAGCGTCTCGCCCGGGTCCGGCAGGATGCCGACATGCTGTTCCGGCGGCTCGGCATCACCTTCGTGGTCTACGGCGACGGCATGGACACGGAGCGGTCGATCCCGTTCGACTTCGTTCCGCGGGCGCTCGCCGCCGCGGAATGGCGGCACCTCGACGCCGGCCTCCGGCAGCGGATCCGCGCGCTGAACGCGTTCCTGTGCGACCTCTATCACGAGGGCGAGATCCTCCGCGCCGGCTTCGTGCCGCCCGAGATCATCCTTGCCAACCCGCAATACCGCCCGGAAATGAGGCAGCTCGACCTGCCGGGCGACATCTATGTGCAGATCGCCGGGATCGACGTGGTGCGGACCGGTCCCAGCGAGTTTTTCGTGCTGGAGGACAATGTCCGGACGCCGTCCGGCGTCTCCTACATGCTGGAGAACCGCTCGATCATGATGCGGCTCCTGCCCGACCTGTTCGCACGGCTCACCGTCGCGCCGGTCGACCATTATCCCAGCGAGCTGCTGCGCACGCTGCGCTCGATCGCGCCGGAGGACGCGCAGGAGCCCACGGTCGTCGTGCTGACGCCCGGCTCCTACAACAGCGCCTATTTCGAGCACGCGTTCCTTGCCCAGCAAATGGGCGTCGATCTGGTCGAGGGACAGGACCTGTTCGTCCGCGACGACGCCGTCTACATGCGCACCACGACGGGGCCGCGCCGGGTCGACGTGATCTACCGGCGGCTCGACGACACCTCGCTCGACCCGCTGGCCTTCAACCCGGAGTCGATGCTCGGCGTGCCCGGCCTGCTCTCGGTCTATCGCAGCGGCGGCGTCGCGCTGGCCAATGCGATCGGCACCGGCGTGGCCGACGACAAGTCGATCTATCCGTACATGCCGGAGATCATCCGCTTCTATCTAAGCGAGCAGCCGATCCTCGCCAACGTGCCGACCTACGTGCTGCGCCGCCCGGACGATCTCGCCTACACGCTCGACCATCTCGCCGATCTGGTGGTGAAGGAGGTGCACGGCTCCGGCGGCTATGGGATGCTGGTCGGGCCGCGCAGCACGCGCGCCGAGATCGAGGCATTCCGCGCCCGCATCGTCGCCGACCCGTCGCGCTACATCGCGCAGCCGACTCTCGCGCTCTCGACCTGTCCCACCTACGTCGACGCCGGCCTCGCGCCGCGCCACGTCGACCTGCGGCCGTTCGTGCTGACCGGACGCGACAAGATCGTGACCGTACCGGGCGGGCTCACCCGCGTCGCGCTGAATAAGGGATCGCTGGTCGTGAACTCGTCCCAGGGCGGCGGCACCAAGGACACGTGGGTGGTCGAGGACGCCGAGCGATGCTGAGCCGCACCGCCGACAACCTCTTCTGGATGGGCCGCTACATCGAGCGCGCGGAGAACACCGCGCGAATCCTCGATGTCAGCTATCGGTCCTCGCTGCTGCCGCAGCCGGTCGGCGGCGGCGCATCCGACGGCTGGCGCGACGCGCTCGCGATCGTCGGCAATCCCGAGGCGTTCGCGGCCAGCATTGCCGACGCCGCCGGCTCCGGCGAGACGAGGGTGGTCGGCGAGGCGGAGCTGATCCGCTGGCTGACGCTCTCGCCGGAGAACCCGTCGAGCATCCTGTCCTCGGTCCGCGCCGCGCGGGAGAACGCCCGCGCGCTCCGCGCCACCATCACCACCGAGATGTGGGAGAGCCTCAACGCGACCTGGCTGGAGATCCGCGAAATGGACGGCAGGGCCGTGCTGCTGCGCGGCGGCGGCGCCCGCGACCTGCTCGAATGGGTGAAGGAGCGCGCCAACCTGTTCCGCGGCGTCGCGCTCGGCACGATGATGCACGACGAGGCGCTGCGCTTCGTCCAGCTCGGGACGCTGCTGGAGCGCAGCGACAACACGGCGCGGCTGCTGCACTCCAAGCACGCGCTGGTCGTCCCCGATGCGGCCGGGGTCGTCGGCGGCGTCAGCGGGGTCGGCGCCGCCGACTACTATGCCTGGGGCGCGGTGCTGCGTGCCGTCAGCGCCTTTCGCGCCTACCACCAGATCTATCATGACGTGATCACGCCGGCGCGCGTCGCCGAACTGCTGATCCTGCGGCCGGAGATGCCGCGGTCGCTGCGCTTCTGCCTCGACCGGACCGCGCGCTTCCTCGACGACCTCGCCGCGAGCCGGACGCTCGACTGCCAGCGCGACGCCGCCGAGCTTCAGGCGCGCCTGCGCTTCGGCCGGTTCGACGACATCATGCGCGGCGGGCTCGGCGCCTATCTCGGCGACTTCATGCGCCGCGTCGCGGCGCTCGGCGACGCCATCTCGCGCGACTTCATGCTGACGTCGTGACCGCGCGGCCAGGAGGGAAGACGGGATGCGGCTGAAGGTGCGGCACGAGACGGTCTACCGCTACGAGGAGCCGGCGAGCTACAGCATCCAGTACGTGCGCCTGACGCCGCCTTCGAACGCGGCGCAACGCGTCCTGAGGTGGCGGCTCAGCACCCCGGGACGGGTGCGCGAGCATGTCGATGCGTTCGGCAACCCGATGCATGTCGTCGTCGTCGACCGGCCGCATAGCGAAATCCGCATCGGCGTCACCGGCGAGGTCGAGTCGCACGATACCGACGGCGTCTGGCCCGACGACGGCGAGCCGCACCCGCCCGCGCTGTTCCTCCGTTCGACGCCGCTCACCGCGTCCGATCCGGCGCTGCTCGACTTTGCCGGCGGCTTCGCCGAGCGGATCGCGGCGAATGCGGCCGGCGGACTGGAGGCGATGATGCAGGCGATCCGCTCGCATGTCTGCTACGTGCAGGGGGCTACGCATGTCGGGACGACTGCGGCCGGGGCGTGGCAGTCGGGCGCCGGCGTCTGTCAGGACCATGCGCACGTCTTCACCGCCTGCTGCCGCGCTCTCGGCGTCCCGGCGCGCTACGTCAGCGGCTACCTCTTCACCGACGGACAGCACGACGAGATGGCGAGCCATGCCTGGGTCGAAGCCTGGGTCGACGGGGTGGGCTGGCTCGGCCACGACGTCACCAACGGCCTGCGCGCCGGCCGGCAGCATGTGCGCCTCGCCGCCGGACTCGACTATCTCGACGCCAGCCCGATCCGCGGCATGCGACGCGGCGGCGGCAGCGAACGGATGGTGGTCCGCGTCTTTGTCACCGACGGCCAGCCGGCCTCGGCGATTGACCAGCAGCAGCAACAGCAGCAATAAGCGGCGATAGCGTATCCGCCGTCCGGCCGCCGTTCCGGCGCCGGCGCGGCGGAGGCGCTTTCGCCGGAGCGATCATGACCTATTGCGTTGCCATGCTGCTCGATGACGGGCTCGTCTTCGGCGCCGACACGAGGACCAATGCCGGCGTCGACCAGATCGCGAGCGTGCGCAAGCTGAGCGTCTTCGGCTGGCCCGGCGAGCGCGTCGTGATGCTGCTCTCGTCCGGCAACCTCGCGATCACGCAAGCCGCGGTGACGCTCCTCACCGAATGGCTCGACGGCGAGGACGAGGAGTGCAGCCTTTACAAGGCGCGGACGATGTTCCGCGTCGCCCGCATCGTCGGTCGCGCGGTGCGCGCGGTCCACGCCGAGGATGCGGAGCATCTGCGGCAGCACAACACCGATTTCAGCGCCAGCCTGATCGTCGGCGGCCAGATCCGCGGCGAGCCGCCGCGGCTGTTCAGCGTCTATGCGGCGGGAAACTTCATCGAAGCCTCGGCGATGACGCCCTATTTCCAAAGCGGCGAGGTGAAGTACGGGAAGCCGATCCTCGACCGCATCCTGACGCCGCAGCTCGGTCTCGGCGCAGCGGCCAAGCTGGCGCTGATCTCCTTCGACTCGACGCTGCGCAGCAACATCTCGGTCGGCCCGCCGATCGACCTCGCCTGCTACCGGCGCGACAGCTTCGCCGTGCCGGACCCGGTGCGGATCGCCGAGGACGACGCCTATTTCCAGGCCGTGCGGCGCGTTTGGAACGACGGGCTGATCCGCGTGTTCGCCGGGATCGACGATCCGGCCTTCTGAGGTCCGGTGCCGGACCTCAGAAGGCCGGAATACCCTTCTTCCGCGGCGGGTGCGGCTCTACCCCGGATTCTCCCATCCCGGATTGCCGTCTCGCTGAACGCGCGATCCGCGTGTATCCTATGCACTAGCCGGCTGTACTCGGAGAGCGGTGGGATCAGCATGACGCCCGAGCCGAAACCCCACGTTCTCGTCGTCGACGAGCAGTCCGATCTTCGGGATCTGCTGCCGGCCGCGTTCCGCGACCACGGGCTGAGCTGCGCCATCGTCAACGACGTGCTGCTCGCCAAGCGCCTGATCTGGACCGAACGCATCGACCTGATCGTGATCGATCCGCTCGTCCTGCGGGAACGGTGCAGCGCGCTCCTGGCCTACAGCGAGCTGCTGTGCGTCCCCGTGCTGCCGCTCCCCGGCAGCCTCGTCTATCTGGAGCAGGGAATGACGTCGCCCCTCGGCAAGCCGGCGGTGCGCGTCCGGCGGATCGTCGAGCGGATCGCGGGCGCCGTCCGCGAACGCCAGGTCAGCCTCGTGTCCTGACGCGGGCGTCCTACGGATCAAACTGGTAACGTTCGAACCACCGTCGACGGCTCGAACGCCGGGCGGAGAGTCTCGCGCAGAGGTGTTTCGATCGTCATTGCCTGAAACCGATCGGTGCACCGGAGCGTTCTTCATTACCATGCTGCCGACGACGCGCGCCGTCCTCGATTTCATCGCCGATTTCGGCGAGGCGGCGGCCCTGCTGCCGGCTGCGGCCGCCGTCGCGGTGCCGCTCGCCGTGCGCCGTCGCTGGTCGGCCGTCCTCGCCTGGGGCGGCGCGCTTGCCGCCTGTGCGCTGGCGGCGCTGCTGCTGAAGACGGGAATTGCGGGACTCGACGGCGGCGGCAGCGCGCCGTTCCACACCGCCGCCGTGCGGCCTCGCCCGATCGTCAGCGGCCATGCCTGCATCGCCGTGGCGTTCTACGGCGGGCTGGCCGTGCTGGCACGGCGGGGTGCCGGCGGTCTCGGCCGCGCGGCCGCGCTGGCGCTCGCCGTCGTACCGGCGACCGCGATATGCGCCGCGGTGTGGATGCTCGGCTGGCACAACCTGCCGGAGATCGCGTGCGGCGTCCTGCTCGGCGCTGTCTGTCCGGCCGTCCTCGCCGCCGCCCTGCCGGTTGCCCCCGCCCGGTCGCTTGGCGGCAGCGCGGCAATGCTGGCGGCGGCGGCGCTCGTCGTCGGTGCCCTGCACGGCATCCGCATCGACTACGCCGCCGCCGCGGCAGGCGGCGGCGGGCTGCTCGCCGCGATCGGGGCGCTTTGAGCGCGAGCCGCGCCTGCCGCCGCACCGCACGGATGATCTGGCGTTTTGGTTGTTTCTGCTGCAAGAATTCCTCCGGGAGGAAACGCCGATGACGACCGAGAAGAGCCCGCATCGCCGTACGACGACGACCGCGACGACAACAAGTGCCGAGTATCAGGTGCGACGCGTGACGGCTGCCGGCGACGGGCGAGAAGCGGCGCGGCCGGTATCCGGGCCGGGCACCTTCGCGACCCGCGATCTGGCAGAGCGCGAGCAGGAACTGGAGCGCCGGGTGCACGCGGCCCGATCTAGTTGAGTCGGCGTTCGTGCTTCACGCCGTGGGCTAGGATCGGACGCAACCGAACGGAGACCGGCCGGCGTGAACAGCCGCGAAGCCTTGTACATCCTGAGCCGTCTTGCGGCGCTGCGGCACGTCGTGCAGTCGCTGCTCGCGCGGCAGGCGCTCGCGCAGCCGGACCCGCGCGCGTGGCTCGCCGCCGAGCGGGACCGCCTGTCGCGCCTGTTCGACAGCATCACCCTGCCGAACGACGATCCGGCACGGCTCGAGCTGGTGATCGGCGAGATGGAGGATGCGGTGAAGGAAATCATCGCCGGCGCGGAGAAAATGGCGGCCGACGGGGCGCTTCCCGTACCGCCGAAGACGGCGCCGGACGTCGGCGGCGGCTGACGGGTTATCCGGGCGAGGGGCGCGGCGCCGGCAGATCGACGGTCGCGGCGTCCGGCGGGTCGCCCAGCCGGATGCGGACCCGCCAATCGCGCCAAGTCTGGCGGTAGAGGACGGGATCGGGCAGGCGGATCTCGGCGAAGCTCGCGATCTGCCCGCCATAGAGGCTCACCGAGCCGCCGCCGGGAGGGAAGGCGGTTTCCGAGCCGCTGCGCGAGCCGCCCAGCCGCATGTCGACGCTCGGCGCCGTCGTGCGCGGCTCGTATGCGTGGGCGGCGCCGCCGGTCTGAAGCGTGAAGGCCGGCTGCGCGATGCCGCCGGGGCCGACCAGCGTGACGTCTCGGACGGCGCGCCGGTCGGTGACGCGCACCTGGATCACATCCGCCTCGGCGCCCGGCGCGAAGCGCGCCGCCGCGCTGTCGGGCGGCGAGCCGCCGCTGCCGGGCTGCGGCGGTGCGGCGCCCGCGCATCCGGCGACGAACAGGCCCAGCAGCAGCGGGCGAAGCGGGAAGTGCCGGCGCCGGGCGGCTTCCATCGCGTGCGTCTCCGGTTTCCTCACACGAGATAAGTGCCGAAGGTGGCGCGGATCTGCCGCTCCATCTCCTGGTCGATCTGGCTGATCAGCTCGCGCGTCAGCTCGTACCATACCTGCTCGCGCTCGTTCGGCGTGATGCCCTCGGCCACGCTGCGCGAGTGCGAGGCGCGCGCCGAGGCGGTGCGGACCGGGAAGCCGCGGTCGTTGAGGATGTCGAGGCCGATCTCCAGGGTCGCATCGTACCGCTCGGTCTGGTCCTTGGTGAAGGCGCTCCGCAGCCCTTCGGTGCGCTTCAGCGGCACCTCGCGCACGCTCGCGTCGGCGATCGTGACGCGCGCCCGGCCGGTCGTCCCCGCCGCCTGCAACCGGTCGTGCGCCCAGTTCTCGGCGGCCCGCTCCGGCGGCACCGGGAAGAGGTGTTCGACGAAAGGCTCGTGGAAGCTCGGCTTGAAGTTGTGCACGACGTCGATCGCGGCGACGTCGAGTCGGATCGGCGGCCGGTCGGTGAAGCGGAGGTCGCCGAAGATCGGCCGCGATACCGGCCGGTCGCAACCGGCGAGCGCGACGGCGGCGCCGGCCGCCGGCGCAAGCATCAGCAGCGCGCGGCGGGAAAGGAGCGGGAAGGTCATACCAAGGCTCATGCGGTGCGGACGGAGAAGAGGGCCGAGACACTGGCACGGCCTTGTCACCGCTTCAAGTGGCGGAACGGCGCACGGCGCGGACCTCAGCCACGACCGATCTATCGGACGAAGCGGTGCGTAGAGTTGGCCACTAATTTTACCGCAGAGAACGCGGAGGGCCGCAGAGAGACGCGGAGATTCCTCCCATTGCGCGCCGTGGGCGCGCATGAACGTTCTCGGCGGACCTCTGCGTCTTCTCCGCGCCCTCTGCGGTGAAGTAATCTCTGTATTCCGTCATCCCAGGCGATTCGCCCGATCCCCTCATCGGTTCCTGCCGATCCCTACTCCGCCGCCTGCTTTAGGCGGGCGACGTCGCCGTCGTCGAAACCGTAGGTCTCGTTGCAGAACTCGCAGGTGACGGTGATCCGGTCGTCGACCTTCATATAGTCGAGGTCGTCGTCGGGCAGCGACGCGAGCACGCGTTCGATGCGCTCGCGCGAGCAGCGGCACTGCGGCGCCAGCGGATGCGGCTGCCAGACGCGGACGCCGTCCTCGTGGAAGAGCCGGAGCAGCAGATCGTTGGGCGGCAGGGCCGGATCGATCAGCTCCTGCGCCGTCACCGAACTCATCAGGATCATCGCGCGGCGCCAGCCGTCCTCCTGCGCCTCGACTTCCGCGGCGCTCGCCGCGCCGCCTTCGGTCGGCAGCCGCTGCAACATGACGCCGCCGGCCCGCCAGCCTCCGCCGTCATGTCCGACCGCGAGCTTGATGCCGGTCTGCACCTGTTCCGACTGGCGGAAGTAATGGTGCGCGCATTCCGCGAGGGTCGCCCCCTGCAACTCGACGATGCCCTGGTAGCGCTCGGTGTTCTCGCCCTGGTCGACGGTGAAGGCGATGTAGCCCGCGCCGAGCAGCCGCGGCACGGGGCCGAGCGCGGCGTGGCTGCCGGCCGCCTCGACGCGCGCGAGCTTCTCGGCGTCGTACTGCGCATAGCCGCGCACCGCGCCCGCCGTCGTCACGTCGGCGACCATCAGATGCACCGGTCCGTCGCCCTTGGTCTGGAGCGTGAACACGCCCTCGTACTTCAGCATGCCGGCGAGGAGCACGGCGAGCGCGATCGCCTCGGCGAGCAGGGCCGCGACCGGCTCCGGGTAGTCGTGCCGGCCGATGATCGTGTCGACCAGCGGTCCCAGCCGCGCGAGGCGGCCGCGGAGCGTCGAGGCTTCGATCTGGAAGGGTTGAACGAGGTCGTCCGGAACAACCGTTCCCGCAAGTGTCGTCGTCTGCTGCTGCACCATCCACCTATGTCTGATCCGGCCGACCGACCCGCCGCCCCGTGCGGCGGATCGGCGGGGCCGCACGGCGGAGGCGATCGGTCGGCTCAGAGCCTACCGGGACAGGCTCTTCAACCGAGACACCAGGCGAGGATGCCTTTCTGCGCGTGCAGCCGGTTTTCCGCTTCGTCCCACACCGCGGACTGCGGGCCGTCGATCACGCCGGCGGTCACTTCCTGCCCGCGCTTGGCGGGCAGACAGTGCATGAAGATGGCGTCCGGCTTCGCCAGCGCCATCAGCCGCTCGTCGACGCGATAAGGAGCGAGGATGTTGTGGCGGCTGATGCTCGCTTCAACCCCCATCGAGACCCAGGTGTCGGTGACGATGCAGTCTGCCCCGGCGACCGCCGTGTCGGGGTCCGTAGTGGCTGCGACCCTGGCGCCCTCGCGTTGCGCCCACTCGACGAGCGCGGGGGGCGGGCTCAACGTCTCCGGGCAGGCGAGCCGCAGCTCGAAGCCGAAGCGGACGGCGGCATGGATCCAGCTTGCCGCGACGTTGTTGCCGTCGCCCACCCACGCGACGACCTTGCCGGCGGACGGCCCTTTATGCTCCTCCAGCGTCATCACGTCGGCCATGATCTGGCATGGATGCGACACATCGGTGAGGCCGTTGATCACCGGCACCGTCGCATAGGCGGCCAGTTCCTCCAGCCGCGCCGCCTGCGTCGTCCGGATCATGATCGCATCGACGTAGCGCGACAGGACGCGCGCCGTATCGGCCGTCGTCTCGCCGCGGCCGAGCTGGCTGTCGCCCGCGCCGAGCACGACGACGTCGCCGCCGAGCTGCTTCATCGCGACCTCGAACGAGACGCGGGTGCGCGTCGACGGCTTTTCGAAGATCAGCGCCAGCGTCTTGCCGGCGAGCGGGCGCGGCGCGTCGGCGCGTCGGCCGAGACGCTTGTACTCGTGGCCGAGGTCGAGAATGCGCCGCAGCTCGCCGCCGCCGATCCGGTCGAGATCGAGGAAGTGCCGCGCCGCCGCCGCCGCCGCGCTGGAGGACGCCGCCACCGCCGACGACGACGAGGGGGCGCTCACGAAGCCGTCCATTGCCGCGCGACCTTGTCGATGATCGCGACCGCCTCGCCGATATGGCTTTCCTCGACGATCAGCGGCGGCAGGATGCGGACGACATTGTCGCCGGCCGTCACGGTGAGCAGGCCGTTCCGGCGCAGCCGCTCGACCATCTCGGTGTTCGGGACGCGGCATTTCAACCCGACCAGCAGGCCGGCGCCCCGGCGTTCCTCGAACACCGACGGATGCGTCTCGACGATCTCGCCGAGCCGCGCCCACAGCTTTCCGGCGACGGCGTTCACCCGGTCGAGGAAGCCGGGCGCCAGCATCACGTCGAGCACGGCGTTGCCGGCCGCCATCGCCAGGGGGTTCCCGCCGAAGGTCGAGCCATGCGAGCCGGCCGTCATGCCCACCGACGCCTTCTCGGTGGCGAGGCAGGCGCCGACCGGGAAGCCGTTGCCCAGCGCCTTGGCGATGGCCATGATGTCGGGCGTCACGCCCGCCCACTCGTGCGCGAACAGCTTGCCGGTGCGGCCCATCCCGCATTGCACCTCGTCGAACACGAGGAGCAGGCCGAACTCGTCGGCGACCGCGCGCAGGCCGCGCAGATACTCGGCCGACCCGGCTCTGAGGCCGCCTTCGCCCTGCACCGGCTCGACCAGGACCGCCGCGGTCTGCGGCGTGATCGCCGCGCGCAGCTCGTTGAGGTTGCCGAAGGCGACGTGGTCGAAGCCGTCGACGTCCGGCGCGAAGCCCTTGAGGTATTTCGGATTGCCGGCGGCGGCGAGCGTCGCCAGCGTCCGCCCGTGGAACGAGCCTTCGCAGGCGATGATCCGGTACTTGTCGGGATTGCCGGTCTCGTCGTGGTACTTGCGCACCATCTTGATCGCGCATTCCAGCGCCTCTGCGCCGGAATTGCCGAAGAAGACGGTGTCCGCGAACGTGTTCTCGACGAGCCGCTCGGCGAGGCGCTGCTGCCCCGGAATCTGAAAGATGTTGGAGCAGTGCCAGAGCTTCTGCGCCTGCTCGGTCAATGCCTTGACGAGATGCGGGTGGCAGTGGCCGAGCGCGTTTACGGCGATGCCGCTCGTGAAGTCGAGATAGCGCGTGCCGTCGGCGGTATAGAGATAGGCGCCTTCGCCCCGGTCAAACGCAAGATCGCTCCGGGCATAAGTCGGCAACAGGGCTGTGACCACGTGTGTCTCCTGCACGAGAGAGGAAAACGGGAAAATAGGAACGGACGAACGAACGCGACTTGGTCAGCGTCGTCGTCGCTGTGCCCCGTATATCCTCCGGCCGCCGAGGCCAGTCCCGTGCATCATGACATCTCCTGCCGCGGCAGTCAGGCCGCCGGAAAGCCGCAAAATATGCTGAGAGCGGCGTCCGATGTCAACGCGGATGCCCGCGGCGAAGGAGAGATCAGTCTCCGGTTGCTCGCGAGGTACGGTTCCGCTCCCGCGGGGCGGCGAAAACCGGCCGCGCGATCTGCACGCGCGCCGCGTCGTCGAAGGCGTGGGTGAACCGTTCCAGCAGATCGAGGAACAGCGCGCCGTCGGCCGCGCTGCCGAATGCGCCGAGCAGACGCTCCTTGGCCAGCCGGGCCGGCTCGGCGAGGGCGTCGAGCGTGCGGGCGCCGTGCCCGGTCAAGGTCAAGTACTTCCGCCGCCGGTCCTCCGGGTCGGTCCGCCGCGCGACGAAGCCGTTCCGCTCCAGCGTCGCGACGACGAGCGCCGTCGTCGACCGGTCCAGGCCGAGCAGCCGCGCCACCGAAATCTGGTCGAGCCTTTCGCCGCGCCGGTGCCGCAGGACGGTCAGGACGCCGTACTGCGTCGTCGTCAGGCCGGGCGCCCCGGCCTTCTGCATCTCTTCCAGGAACACCGAGACGGCGATCTGGTGAGCGCGCCGGAGCATGAACCCGGGCCGCCGGTA
>DASWRT010000153.1:0-7998 GCA_036403035.1 Allostellaceae bacterium
GGGTGTGCGTCAACAGCACGACCGGATCAGGAATAGCAGCCGACAGCGCCGCCTTCGACCGGCGCCGGACTGACCGCAGCGTTCAGGAGACGGCCGACACCGGCGCGCCGATCTCGATCAGCCGTGTCGCGGGGAACAGCAGCCGCACGGTCGTGCCGGCGCCGGGCTCGCTCGCGATCTCGAAGACGCCGTCATGCAGCTCGACCAGCCGCTTCGCGAGCGGCAGGCCGAGCCCGGTTCCCTCGAACCGGCGCTCGTGCCCGGATTCGATCTGCTCGAACGGCGTCATGGCGCGCGTGATGTCCTGCGGCGCGATGCCGATGCCGTTGTCGCGCACCTCGATGCACAGATGATCGGACTCGCGCTCCGCCGACACCGTCACGTTGCCGCCGTCCGGCGTGAACTTGACGGCGTTCGACAGGAGGTTCAGCAGCACCTGCCGCAGCCGCCGCTCGTCGCCGTACAGCGCCGGCAATGCGGGCGGGAGCGACAGCGCGATCGCGATTCCCGCCTCGGCGGCGCGGCCTTCGACCATCTTCACCGCCTGCACGACGACGTCCCGGACCTCGGTCGCGTCCTCGCTCAGGACCAGCTTCCCGGCGTCGAGCTTCGAAAAGTCGAGGATGTCGTTGACCAGGGTGAGCAGGTGCCGCCCGCTCTGGAGAATGTCCTGGGCATAGGCGCGGTACCGCGGATTCTGCGGCCCGAACATCTCGCGCGCCATGATGTCCGAGAAGCCGATGATCGCATTGAGCGGGGTCCGCAGCTCATGACTCATCGTCGCCAGGAACTCGGACTTGCTGCGGCTGCCCGCCTGCGCCCGGTCGAGCGCTTCGGTGAGCCGCTCGTGCGAACTTTCGAGCTGCGCGATCACCTCGTTCAGGAGGCGGAGCGGCAGCAGCCGCAGCGTCAGGAGCATCGCCACGCCGATCATGACCCCGAAGGAGGCGGCCCAAAGCGTCCTGACCAGGACTGGAACGAGACTGCGTTCGGCGACCAGAACGCCGAGTGCGGCGCCTCGTACGGTTACCGGCATGGCCTCGGTCATGGTCGGCCAGGTGAGCGGCGGCGACCGCTCGATCACCGTCCTGCCGTCGCCGTCGACCAACTCGTAGCGGGTAGGCTGCCGCAGCGGTTCGGCTCCTTGCAGCAGGCGCACCAAACCGGACGAGTCGATCGACGAGAGTTCGGCGGGGTTGTCGAGAACGCGCGCCAGAGCGTCGGCCGCCACCCGCAGATCCGTCACCAGTTCCGCGCGCTCGTACCGCTCGCAGACGGCGCAGAAAACGAACGGGACGATGACGGCGACGAACACCGCCAGCATCGTCGCGATGATCGACAAGACCCGCGCGACGCTCTGGCTGTCCGTCCCGGATCGGATCGACTGTTCCGACATGGCGCCTGCCGAAGGCATGTCCGTTGTTGTAAGCGCCGCCGATTGTGTTTCCAGGCGAGCGTTTTCCGCGGCAGTGTAATGCTGTGAAGGTTTATTTTTGCCTTATGATCCACCTGCCGCAAGTCGGCAAAGCAACAGTCTTTCGGATCAGTCTTCCGATCAGGCCGGAACGGGTCGGCATCCGTCCATAAGAGATTCGCAAGCCATTCTTTGAACGGACGCGAGAATGGACGCGGCCCTCTATCGGCGCGGCGACCGGTCCTTCCCCAACCCGGCCTTCGCGAACGCGTCGGCCAGCGCGCCGCCGCCGAATCCACCACCGCCGCTGCCGCTTGTCGGCGCCGCATCCGGGCGATGATTGTCGCGCCGCTTGCCGCCGCCACCGCCGCCAGCCTGCGATGGTTTTCCGGTCGGAGCCTGCTGTCGCCGGTCCGGCGCACCTCCGCGCGGCGGTCTCGCCGGGCCGGCCGGTCTGCGCCCGGCGTCTGCCGCAGCTACCCGTGCTCCCGCTGCCGGTCCCGCGCCGGCCTGCGGATCGTCCAGGCGCATCGTCAGCGAGATGCGCCGGCGCTTCGCATCGACCTCCAGCACCTTGACCTTGACGATGTCGCCCGGCTTCGCGACGGCGCGCGGATCCTTCACGAAGCCTTGCGCCATCGCCGAGATGTGCACGAGCCCGTCCTGGTGGACGCCGATATCGACGAAGGCGCCGAAGTTGGCGACGTTGGTGACGACGCCTTCGAGCACCATTCCGGGCTGCAGATGCTCCAGCTTCTCGACGCCCTCGCGGAACTCGGCGGTGCGGAAGGCCGGGCGCGGGTCGCGGCCCGGCTTTTCCAGCTCGCGCAGAATATCGGTCACCGTCGGTACGCCGAACGTCTCGTCGGTGAACGGCTCCGGATCGAGGCCGCGCAGCAGCGGTGCGTTGCCGATCAGCGCCTTGATGTCGGCGATGTCGACACTCTTCATGATGCGGCGGACCACCGGATAGGTTTCCGGATGGACGCCCGAAGCGTCGAGCGGATCGTCGCCGTTCGGGATGCGCAGGAAGCCGGCCGACAGCTCGAACGCCTTCGGCCCGAGCCGCGGCACCTCGCGAAGCTGTTGCCGGGTGCGGAACGGACCGTTCGCGTCGCGGTGCGACACGATGTTCTGCGCCAGCCCCTCGCCGACGCCGGAGACCCGCGCCAGCAGCGGCGCCGAGGCGGTGTTGACGTCGACGCCGACCGCGTTGACGCAGTCCTCGACCACGGCGTCGAGCGAGCGCGACAGCTTCACCTCGCTGAGGTCGTGCTGGTACTGGCCGACGCCGATCGACTTCGGATCGATCTTGACCAACTCCGCGAGCGGGTCCTGAAGCCG
The DNA here is from genome assembly GCA_036403035.1 of Allostellaceae bacterium. GTDB lineage: Bacteria > Pseudomonadota > Alphaproteobacteria > ATCC43930 > CGMCC-115725 > DASWRT01. Next base: position 2,759 of record DASWRT010000153.1, read on the forward strand.
CCGCGCGATCGACACCGCGCCGCGCAGCGATACGTCGAGGCCGGGAAGTTCCTCGGACGCATAGGCCGACGCGGAATAGACCGACGCCCCGGCCTCCGACACGACCACCTTGGTCAGCCGAAGCTCGGCATGGCGCTTGATCAGCTCGCCGGCAAGGCGGTCGGTCTCGCGCGATGCCGTGCCGTTGCCGATCGCGATCAGCTCCACCTGATGCCGCTGCGCCAGTGCCGCCAGCGCCGCGATCGCCTCGTCCCAGCGGCGCTGCGGCTCGTGCGGATAGATCGTGGCGGTCGCCGCGACGCGGCCGGTGCGGTCGATCACCGCAACCTTGACGCCGGTGCGGAAGCCGGGGTCGAGCCCCATCGTCGGCCGCGCGCCGGCCGGCGCCGCGAGGAGCAGGTCGCGGAGATTGCCGGCGAACACCTTGACGGCGTCCTCCTCGGCAGTCTGCCAGAGCCGGAGCCGCAGATCGGTCTCGATATGCAGCAGGATGCGGGTGCGCCATGCCCAGCGCACCGCGTCGAGGAGCCAGCGGTCGGCGGGACGCCCGCCGTCGGCGATCCCGAAGCGGTTGGCGATGCGCCGCTCGAAGCCGTTGAGCGGCGCCCCGGCCGGCTCCGCCGCGGCCGCCGCTGCCTCGTCGGGCACCAGCTCCAGCCGCAGCACGCCCTCCTTCTCGCCGCGGAACAGCGCCAGCGCCCGATGCGACGGTATGCGCCGCATCGGCTCGCCGAACTCGAAATAATCGGCGAACTTGGCGCCTTCCTCCTGCTTGCCGTCGACGACGCGCGCCGTCAGCCTGGCGCGGCCCCACACCTCTTCGCGCAGCGCACCGACCAGTTCCGGATCCTCGGCGAACCGCTCGACCAGGATCGCCCGCGCGCCGTCCAGAGCGGCCGTCACGTCGGCGACTCCGCGCTCCGGATCGACATAGGCGGAAGCGGCCTGAGCCGGGTCGAGTCCGGGCGTCGCGAGCAAGGCGTCCGCGAGCGGCTCCAGGCCCGCTTCCCGCGCGATCTGCGCCTTGGTGCGCCGCTTCGGCTTGAAGGGGAGATAGAGGTCTTCGAGCCGGGCCTTCGTGTCGGCCCCGTTGATCGCCTTCTCCAGCGCCGCGTCGAGCTTTCCCTGCTCGGCGATGCTGGCGAGGATCGCGGCGCGGCGCTCCTCAAGATCGCGCATGTAGCGCAGCCGCTCTTCGAGCGCGCGCAACTGCGCGTCGTCGAGCGTGCCGGTCGCCTCCTTGCGGTAGCGGGCGATGAACGGCACCGTCGCGCCCTCGTCGAGCAGGGCAATGGCGGCGGCGACCTGAGGCTCGCGGACGCCGAGTTCCTCGGCAATGCGCTGGCTGATCGGCTTCATGGAACTCCGGTCGGGAATGCGGTCGATGACATTGGGGGCCGGGTGGGCGCCGGTTGTACCGGCGGACGGCAGCAAGGGTCAAATGCTCGAACGCGTTCGCCGACCCCAGCCGCCCGTTTCCGCCGGCGGGATCAGAATGCTTTGCGGCCCAGCCAGTCGAGCAGCAGGTCGGCCGCCTCTTGCCAATGCGGCTCCAGCATCATCGCGTGCGCCATATCGGCGATCTCGCGCAGCTCCGAGCCGTGGAACCATGCCGTCCGCACGACGGCGTCCCGCGGGATCAGCCGGTCGCGCGACGCGCCGACGACCAGCGTCGGGACGCGGAGAGACGCCGCACTCCGCCAGACGCAGGGGAACTGCGCCTCCAACGTCGCGCACGTCGCCTCGTTCTGCATCCGCGCGAAATAGTCCTGGAGCCGCTGCAACGGGATCGTGTCCGAGAGCATCGCGCGCCGCATCGTCTGCGGATCGGCGAAATTCGGATGCAGCACCGCGGCGAGCGCCATCTCGGTCCACAGGTGCGGACTGCTGAGGGCAAGGCGGATATTGATCGTGAACAGACCTTCCGGCGGCACGGAGGCCAGCAGCACGAGCCCCGACAGATCGAGCGCGCCGAGGCAGCGTTGCGCAATCAGGCCGCCCATCGAATGTCCGACGAGCACGGTCGGCGCGCCGATCACCGACAGCGCGGCGCCGACGTCCGCGACGAAATCGTCGACGCCGTAACGCACGAGTTGGTCGATGCCGTCGCTGCCGGCGTGCCCGCGCAGGCTGAGCGCATACGCGGGATACCCTGCTGCCGCAAAGAAAGGCAGGAAATGCTCGGCCCAGACCCAGGCGCCGGCGAAGGCGCCATGCAGGAACAGCAACGGCGTGCGTTCGCCTCCGCCCGAGGCAGGCTTCGCGGCGATCAGTTCCAGCTCAAGCGGCGGCGTGCCGTCGCCGGCGGACGCGACGCGACAGGGAACGCGCTGGAGCGAAGGCGACCGGTCAACGCCGTGCGGCACGACTATCACCGTCGCCGTTGGCGCCGCATCGCACCCGGCTGCCCAGGCGGTTCAAACCGGCCGGGCGAGACTGCGCTGTCACGATGCCGGCGGCGTGCCTTCCGCGGCGGAAGAGACCGGCGGCTTCGCCGGGGCCGACGCCGGCTCCACGGCCGCATCGGCCGGCTTCGCCGGAGCCGCGGTCTTGCCGGCCGCCGCACCGGTCTGCGCCGTCGCCGCAGCAGCTTTCGGCGGACGGCCGCGACGCTTCGGCTCCGCCGACGCGACAGGTTTCGGTGCCGATGCCGCGGCAGGGTTCGGCGCTGTCGCCGCTGCTGATGCCGTTGCCGCCCGCGGCTTCGGACCGGGCTTGCGGCGCTCGTGCGTCGCGGCGGGAGCCGCTGCCGCCTGCTTGGACGGCTTCGCCGCCGCCGGGCTCTTTACCGGGGCCTTGGCAGCCGGAGCGGCGGCTGCCGCCACGGGTGCAGTCTTTGCCGTCGCGGGTGCCGGCGGCTTCGCCGGCACGGGTGCGGGCTTCGCCGGTGCGGCAACAGGCTTCGCTGCCGCCGGCCGTGCCGCGGGCTTCGCGACCGGCGCCGCCGGCCGGAGAGCGGCGGACTGTATCACCGGCGCCGGTGCGGGAGGCGCGGTCGGCCGCGTCTGGGTCGGCATCTGGAACGGTGCATGCGAGGCCATGCGCAGCATCTGTTGCATGGCCTCCTGCTGTGCACGGACCATCGCCTGCATCGCAGACGACCAGCCGTTCAGCCAGTTGGTCCAAAAATCCATCGGATTCATTCCGTACCTCGTTCGTCAGGCAGAGCGGCCGACGGACGGAACAGCCGCCCTGTCCGACGTCCGACGCCGGTTCAGCTGAAGGCGCGCCGGTCGGACCGGGGTTCGGGCCGATCGGAGTGACGGTCGCCGCCCCCGCCGGCCGGCCGGTTCGACTGACGCTGCGCAAGCGCGTCGAGCCGTTCCAGCACGATCGTCGTACGCGCCGCCGCCCGCATCAGCTCGGAAGCGGCCCGGCGCAGCGCGTCGCGCGTCTCCGTCGAGTCGTGTGCAAGCGCCGCGCCAAATGCGTTGCGGAACGTCTCGATCGCGACCTCGGCATGCGCCTGCAAGTCGGTGTCGAGCTGCGCCGTCAGCGCCGCCGGCTTCGGTCCGGCCTGCGGTGCCGCCGGCTGCTGGAAACCGGCGCCGCCGAATCCGCCACCACCCTGCCCCTGCTGTGGCCGCTCGGGCCGTTCGCCGCCCTGACGCTCGCCGCCGCCGGCGGGACCACCGCTCTGGCGCTCGAACGAAGGCCGCTCGTTCAAGCTCAGCGGACGGCTACCGCCCTGACCGGGACCGCCTTGTCCGCCGCCGCCATAGCGCGGCGAATACTGGCCGTTGCCAGCGCCGTATGGCGGCGCATCGGGCTGCCGCGGCGGCCGCGGCTGATGCTCGCCGCGGCGGTCGCGGAACGGCTGCCCATGCTGCGGCTGCGGCTGCGGATAGGCCGGCTGCCCGCCGCGGTCAGCGACCGGCGGGCGTTCGATCGGCGGCCGGCGTTCCGGGGCCGTCTCGATGATCGGCTGCGGCGGAACGGCCGCGCCGGGCAGCGAGTCGGGGGCGGGCGGCGGGACAGGCTGCGGCGCGGCCGCACTCTCGAAGCCGTCCGGCGCGTCCGTGCCCGTTTCTTCCTCCGCAGCAGCAGCGGTGGACTCGGCAGCAGCGGCAGCGCTTCTGCTGCGTCCGAGAATGTAGTGGATGGCAGTCGGGCTGCATCCATAACTGCGGGCGATGGCGCTCACGGGCTCGCCTTGCTCACGGCGCGCGACAATCGCGCCCCATTCGCTCTGTGGGATCTTTCTAGACATTGCTCCGAGTTCGGTAAGGGCGAAGGCTCCGACGGAGCTGCCGAAGCCAGTGATACTCAACGCCGGGGAAAAACGGAAGCACCCGCCGACGGGCTAGTATGCCCATACAATAAAGGCGCGGTGTTATACAACGTTATTTGGCGTGCCGGCGCGCTGGATCAACCCTTCGCGCCGGTACGGCCAAGCGAATCCTGACCGGCCGATACGCCGCGCCGCGGCAGCGCCGCCCCGCTGCGCAACGCAAAATACCCCGAAAAGGTGTCATAGGAAGCCGGCAAGCGAATCGCGCTGCATGGGCCCGGTGCGTCGCGCCGCGTCGCCGTCGCGGCCTGACCTGTCAGGACGGGCGTTCCGTCGGCTGCGTCCGGTCCGCGGCCGAATCGCCGCCGCCGTTGCCGGCTGGACCGTAAAGCTCGGCATCGTCCTTCTCGATCTCGTCCTCGACGTGCTTTTCCTGCTCCGCTTTCGGTAATGACGTATCGACGACACTCTCCCCGGATCGGTCGCGTGCAGTGGTCATGGGCTTCCTCCCGGCCGCCGGAATGGCTACTTGTGCAAAACGGATGCGCGGCAGATAGGTTCTCCTGCGCCTCGCACTCCGCGTCGGTCGTCATAGCCGGCCGCCATATTCCATTGTCGCTGCCGCCGCGAGTTCCCTCATGAACCACATCTCCCCTTCCTCCGAACCGCCGCGGGTACCGCCGGTCGAGCCCGACCTGCTGGCGTCCGCCGTCTTCCTGTTCGCCGAACATCTCAACCACCTGGAAGCCGAACACGCCGCGAGCATCGACGAAGAAGACCAGGATGATGGTGACGATGACGGTCCGGAGATCGAGACTCGCGCCGTGCTCGACCTCTTTGCCGAGAATCTCGGAACCGACGTCAAGACGACGCTCAATCTCTATCTGCGAGTGACCGCGCTCTACCGGTTGCTCGCGGCCAGCCCGTCGCTCGCGCGGATGGCGGCGGACGGCGTCGAGAGCGGCGGCACGCTGACGGACAACGCGCTGGTCGCCGCGGCCCGACTCGA
>DASWRT010000154.1:0-9957 GCA_036403035.1 Allostellaceae bacterium
AGGCCTCGCACGTGACCGTCGGCCACCTCGACGATCTGACGTCGGAGCGCGTCTGCGAGGCGCTGAACGAGTTCCTGGTGAGAGCGCTCGGCAGCGGCTGATACCAATGGCCGTTGAGCTTGCCTCATCGGCCGTTGGTTAAGCTCGTGCGGCGTTTGAGCAAAACCCGCTCGGCATCGGTCAACGACCGAGGCCGACGGTATGAGTCCGCGGAATCGGCCCGGCCCGCTATTTCGTCTTCCCGCCGCCGCCGCCGCTGCCTGACGGGCTTTTCGCCTCGCCAGGAGCTTGCTTCGCGCCGCTACGCGGTTGCCCTTCCTGTCCGTGGACCGGAGTCCGCGCGGCATTGTCCTCGGCGCTGCCCGCCGTCACGCCGTGCGACTTGTCCGCGCTCTGCGCCGGATGGCTGCTCGGCGGCGGCACCTGCGCGAGCGCCGCCGACGCGCCGAGGGTCGCCAGGACCGATGCGGCGATGACCGCCGCCGCGCTTCGCGCCGCTCCGATGACGTGCATCGCCGCATCCTCCGCTCCGCTGCCTCAACTGCCCAACGGTCGCCGGCCGCGGTTGGTTTCCCGTGATCGAGGCCGCCGCCCGTGGCAGTCTTCCGGACCGACGGAGGAGACGCTGCATGGATTTCGCCCTTTCCCCGGAGCAGCAGGCGGTGCGCGACGCGGTCGGCCGGATCTGCGCCCGCTTCGGCGACGCATACTGGCTGGAGCGCGACCGCGAGGGCGGCTTTCCGCACGAGCTGCACAGGGCGCTCGCCGACGACGGCTGGCTCGGCATCTGCATTCCGGAAGAGCATGGCGGCTCGGGCCTCGGCATCGCCGAAGCCGCAATCATGATGCAGGCGATCGCCGAGTCCGGCGCCGGCATGTCCGGCGCCTCTGCGGTGCACATGAACATCTTCGGCCTCAACCCGGTGGTCGTGTTCGGGACCGAGGAGCAGAAGCGCCGGATGCTGCCACCGCTCGTCGCCGGACGCGAAAAGGCGTGCTTCGCTGTCACCGAGCCGAATACCGGGCTCGACACGACCAAGCTCCAGACGCGGGCGGTGCGTACGGGCGGCGACCGCTATGTCCTCACCGGGACGAAAATCTGGATCTCGACGGCGCAGGTCGCCGAGAAGATGCTGATCCTGGCCCGCACGACGCCGCTAGACGCGGTGCGGAAGCCCACCGAGGGGCTGAGCCTGTTCTACACGACGCTCGACCGCCGCTTCGTCGAGGTGCGCGAGATCGACAAGATGGGTCGCAAGGCGGTGGACTCGAACCAGCTCTTCATCGACGGGCTGGAGGTGCCGGCCGAAGACCGGATCGGCGAGGAAGGGCGCGGGTTCGAGTACATCCTGCACGGGATGAACCCGGAGCGCATCCTGATCGCCGCCGAGGCGGTCGGGCTCGGCCGCGCCGCGCTGCGCCGCGCGACGGACTACGCGCGGGAGCGGGTCGTCTTCGGCCGGCCGATCGGCCAGAACCAGGGCATCCAACACCCGCTCGCCGAATGCTGGGTCGATTTGGAGGCGGCCGACCTGCTCGTGCACAAAGCGGCTTGGCAATACGATTCCGGCATGCCGAGCGGCGCCGGCGCGAACGCCGCGAAGTACTTCGCCGGGGAGGCGGGACTGAAGGCGTGCCAGACCGCCGTGATGACGCTCGGCGGCTTCGGCTACGCCAAGGAGTACCATGTAGAGCGCTATCTCCGCGAAGCGATGATCCCGCGCATCGCGCCGGTCACGCCGCACCTTATCCTGTCCTTCATCGCGGAACGGGTGCTCGGGCTGCCGAAATCGTACTGAGCGACCGGCGGCAGACTGCGCTATGGTGCGGCCCGCCTTGTCGCCGTGAGACCGAAGACCATTCGATGAAGCATCGCCGCACCTTGCTCCGCCGGATCGCGCTCGCCGCAATCCTCTCCGCCGCTTCCGCCTCGACCGGCAGCGCCGAGGAGAGCATCGCCGCAAAGCTCCCGCCGCCCTCGCTGCTCCAGCCCGGGATCGGAGCGCATGATCCGCGGGCCCGGATCGATCCCGGCGCGGCGCCGTGGCGCGGCGTCGGCAAGCTCCAGGCGACGACGGGCAACCTGTATATGGGCTGCACCGGGTCGCTGGTCGGACCGGCGACCGTGCTGACGGCGGCGCATTGCGTTTACAACCCGCGGACCCGCCAGTATTTCCCGCCGGCCTCGCTGCATTTCCTGATCGGCTTCGAGAGCGGCAGCTACGCCGCCCACGCCCGGGTTGTCCGAATCGTGACCGGACCCGGCTACGACCGGGCGAACCCGAAGCGGACGCCGGGCAGCGACTGGGCGCTGCTGACGCTTGACGCAAACATCGGAACGCCGGACCGCATCCTGCCGATCCGCGCCGAGCCGCCCGCCGCGGGCGCCGACGTGATGGTCGGCGGCTACAGCCAGGACCATGCCATCGTCCTCACCGCCGACAGCGCCTGCCGGATCGTCGGGGAGGTCGACGCCCCCGGCGGCCGGAAGCTGCTGCACCACAACTGCACCGGGACGCATGGGGTGAGCGGGGCGCCGCTGCTGGTCAAGGACGGCGCCCGCTGGACCGTCGGCGGCATCGCCGTCTCAGCCGAGGTCGGCGTCGCCAGCGGCTATGCCGCGATCCTCGACGAGGCGCGCAAGCGGCTGCCCTAAGAGCCTATCCCTGTAGGCCGTCGATCTCGGGATTGATCTGACTCAAGGCGGCGGGCCGGCGGACGGGCTTATCGTTCGCAGCGTGATGACATCTTCTTGCCCCTGTCACCCCTGGATCACTGCCGTGAATCCGTTGCTGCATACCCGTCCCGCCGAACGCCTGCGCGAGCGCGCCGTACGGTACCGGGAACTCTCGGCGGCGGCGCGCGACCCGCGGGAAGCACGCGATCTCAGCTATCTCGCCTCGGTGTTCGAAGCGCGGGCGGCGGAGGCGGAACGGCTCTGCGGCTCCTCGGCCGTCGACATCGCGCAACGCCGGGATCCGCACTGAGCCAAGCGCTCTCCCGCCGCTGCCGCTGTTTATGCCGATTGTTTATTCAGCGGCGCCGGTGACGGCGGAGGATCTCGCGCATTTCGATCAGCTCGTCGCGCAGTTCCTCAAGCGCGGCCAGCATCTCGCCCTCGCGCTCGCTGTCCGCCGAATCGGGCGGCAGATCGGACTCGTCGCCCTCGTCGGTATCGTTGGCCGCCGGCAGGATCGGCAGCGCTCCCTGTACGGAGACCGGGGTCGGCGAGCGCAACGCACCCTCGCGCAGCAGCCGCTGCACGCCCTTGATCGTATAGCCTTCCTGATAGAGGCACTGCCGGATGCGGCGCAGCAGCACCACGTCTTCCGGCCGGTAATAGCGGCGCCCGCCCCCGCGCTTCAACGGCTTGACCTGCGGGAACTTCGATTCCCAGAAGCGCAGCACGTGCTGCGGCACGTCGAGTTCCTCGGCAACCTCGCTGATCGTACGGAAGGCGGCGGGCGACTTCACGGGGCGCCGGATGGCAGAAAGTTCGCTCGGCTCGGCCATCGCTTACGCACTGGCACCGGACTTGCCCGACGGTGAATTCGTCAGCGTCTGGTTGATCTGGTCCTTCAGGACGTGGGAGGCCCGGAATACGAGGACGCGGCGCGGATTGATCGGTACTTCCTGCCCGGTCTTCGGGTTGCGGCCGATGCGCTCCCCCTTCTGGCGGACGGCGAAGCTGCCGAACGAGGAAATCTTGACCATCTCGCCGCGGGCGAGCGCGTCGGAAATCTCGCCCAGCACCGATTCGACCAACTCGGCCGACTCGTTCCGCGACAGACCGACCTCCTGATAGACAGCCTCACTAAGCTGCGCCCGCGTCACGGTATGTCCGGTCATCGCGCCCTCCCGATGCTTGCAAAAGACGTTAGCCTGAGGCGCTAAATCCGTCAAATATCACGAAGGATCGGTGCGCAGGATCGCCGCCGCTACCAGCCTACCAGCGGACCAGACCGGCGGCCCAGGTGAGGCCGCCGCCCATCGCCTCCATCAGGACGAGATGTCCCGGCTGGATGCGGCCATCGGCGACCGCGTCGGCGAGCGCCAGCGGAATCGAGGCGGCCGAGGTGTTGGCGTGCCGGTCGACCGTCACCACCACCTTCTCCGGCGACAAGCCGAGCTTGCGCCCCATGCTGTCGATGATGCGGCGGTTCGCCTGATGCGGCACCAGCCAGTCGACATCCCTGCCCGTCAGCTTGTTGGCGGCGAGCGCCTCGTCGACGACGTCGGCGAGGTTCTGCACCGCCAGCTTGAACACTTCCTTGCCCTGCATCCGCAGATAGCCGGCGGTCCCCGTCGTCGACGGCCCGCCGTCGACATAGAGGATGCCGTATTGGCGCCCGTCGGAATGGAGGTGCGTCGACAGCACGCCGCGGTCGCGGTCGTCGCCGTAAGGCGCGGCCCGCAGGACCAGGGCGCCGGCGCCGTCGCCGAAGAGCACGCAGGTTCCGCGGTCGTTCCAGTCGAGGATGCGGGAGAAGGTCTCCGCGCCGATCAGCACGATGGTCTTCGCCTGCCCGGCCTTGATGAAATTGTCGGCGACGGCGAGGCCGTAGACGAACCCGGAGCACACGGCCTGCACGTCGAACGACGCGCCGCGCGTCATGCCGAGATTCGCCTGGACGCGTGCGGCCGTCGCCGGGAACGTGTTGTCCGGCGTCGCCGTCGCGACGATCACGAGGTCGACTTCCGATGCGGCGACGCCGGCATCGGCGAGCGCCCGTTCGGCCGCGCGGGTCGCCAGATCCGAGCAGAACTCGCCGTCCGCGGCGATGTGCCGCTGCCTGATGCCGGTTCGCTGGACGATCCACTCGTTCGACGTGTTGACCAGCGCCGCCAGCTCGTCGTTGGTCATGATCCGCTCGGGCAGATAGGCGCCACAACCGATAATGCGCGATCGAAACTGCTGTGGTGCCATCACATCGCCGCTGTCTGGGGAGGACCCTGCGTCGAGGCGGGCTCTGCGTTCAGACGGGCCAGCTCGTCGCGGATCTGATCGAGGAACCCATTTTGAACCATGTCGACCGCAACGCCAATAGCGTTGGAGAATCCAAGCTCATCCGCACCACCATGACTTTTAACGGCAACGCCGTTCAGACCGAGAAAGACCGCACCATTATATTTACGTGGATCAATACGTTCGCGGACTTTCCTCAACGCATTTCTAGCGAACAGATAGCCTATCCGCGCCATGAAAGAGTGTTGAAAGGCGGCGCGCGTGAATTCGGAAAAGAGCCGCGACGTGCCCTCGGCGGTCTTCAGGGCGATGTTGCCGGTGAACCCGTCCGTCACGATGACGTCGACGGTGCCGGCCGCGATGTCGTTGCCCTCGATGAAGCCGTGGAACTTGACCGGGCACGCCGCGCCGCGCAGGCGGGCGCTCGCTTCCCGCACGGCGTCGTTGCCCTTGAGATCCTCGGAGCCGACATTGAGCAGGCCGACCGTCGGCTGCGTGAGGCCGAGCACGGTACGTGCGAACGCGTCGCCCATGATCGCGAACTGCACGAGGTTCTCGGCGTCGCATCCCACATTGGCGCCGAGGTCGAGCATCACGCTTTCGCCGCGCAGCGTCGGCAAGAACGACGCGATCGCCGGCCGGTCGATCCCGGGTAGCGTCTTCAGCGCGAACTTCGCCATCGCCATCAGCGCGCCGGTATTGCCGGCGGAGACGACTCCGTGCGCCTTACCCTCCGCGACGGCGTCGATCGCCAGACGCATGCTCGACCGGCGCGCGGTGCGCAACGCGACCGAGGGCTTCGCGTCGCCGGTCACGACCTCGTCGGTGTGGATCACGGTCGCCGCGGCGGCGGCAAGCCGCGGCAGCTTCGCGGTCAACGGCGCGATGCGCCGCTCGTCGCCGTAGATAAGCAGATGCACATGCGGAAAGCGCAGCAGCGCCGCATCGGCGCCTTTCAACACCATGTCGGGCGCATGATCGCCCCCCATGGCGTCGAGTGCTATGGTGATACGACCGCTCAAATCAGGCCGATCCGACCTAGGCCTTCCGCGTCACCTACCGGTTCAGGCGGTCTCGGAGGCTGCAGCGACGACTTCGCGGCCGTCATATTGCCCGCAGGCGCCGCACACGTGATGCGGCCGCTTCAGCTCGCCGCAGTTCGAGCACTCGGCGTAGCTCGCGGACGGCAAGGCGTGGTGCGCGCGACGCATGTTGCGGCGCGACTTCGACGTCTTCTTCTTCGGAACGGCCATGATGGAAACTCTCTATTCACGCTGCGGCGCAGAGCCGTGCGTATTATCGAAAAACCCGCCGGTCGGCAATATCGGGCGCAGCAAAGCTGGCCCGAGCGCACCGGTTATCCCTGAACGGCTATCCCTTTCGCAAGGCCGCAAGCACCGCGAACGGGTTCGGCTTCTCGTCACCCTGCCCTCCGGCGGCAGCAGTAGCCGTCGCGGCCGAGCCTCTATCGTCCGTCTCGCCGCCGCCCGCGGATCCCGCAGGCTCGCCGCCGGATGCCGCTTCGGGAGGCAGCTCCGCGCCGGGCGACCGCGGATAGGGATCGAGGACGAGCGACAGCTGCTGGGCAACCGCCTCACCGATATCGAGCGCGTCTCCGGCGAGCGGCTCGATCAGTTCTTCGTCGCCGTCGACCAGCAGTACGTCGAGCGCATCCTCCTCGACCTCGCCGTAGATCACGGTGAACCGGTCGGCGACGCGGCTTGCGAACGGCTCCAGCATCACGACGCATTCCTGCACGACATCCGCCGCCAGCTCGCCGTCGAGCCGGATACGGCCGCCGGAGAGACGGCGCAGACGGATCTCCGCCGTCAGGCTGCCGAGGTCGACCAAGCCGAACCGCTCGGCGAGGCGCCGTCGCTCCTCCTCGTTAGGCGCAATCTGGTAGGACGCCTCGGCGCCGGAGGCAAGCCGGGCGACGGACACCAAGCGGGAGAACTCGGGCGCAGCGGTCATGGCTGCATCCTCCGCGGCGTCGGCAGCGGCGGAAATTCCGCCTTGCCGGCGAGGAGGCCGGAAACCGGTTGCGCCGTCAGCATCGCCGCCGCCCGGCGCAGATAATCCGCCATCGCTGCGACGTCGGCCGCATCGACACTCTCGACCGTGCCGTAGAGATTGCGCCGCAGCGCCTCGGCGAAGATCGCTTCCGCCTCGCCGACGCCGGCAAGTCCTTTCTCGTAGGCAAGGGCGCGGCCATAGAAGCCGGCAGCCATCCGCTTCACGTGCTTGCCGACGCTGAGGTCGCCGACGCCGAGTTCGCGGAGCGCGCGATCGAGATCGGCAAACATTGCATCGAACAGCTCCTGCGCGAAGTCGGCCGTCTCGGCATGTTCCGCCTTGAGCCGGTTGAGCACGAGGAAGGCATGAAGCGCGATCAGCTCGAAGCGCCCGTCGAGCGTGTCGGGCACGCCGCGCTCGGCGAAGAACACCGGCTGGCGTGCCTGCTCGACGATGCGCGCATAGAGGCGGTAGGCGGCGTCACGCTTATCGTTGCGTCGAAACAGACGCGCCAGCGGCATCGATGTGGTTCCTCGGAATCGGGCAGCGCCGAACCGGCGTGATTGACACCCGGCCGGCCGGCAGTGCAAGTATCGAACAGATTGGCGGCAGTTCGCCCGATTTCAATCGGCCGCAGCACCGCAGACAGGCACCCCCACCGTCGAGGCTCGTTCGTGTTCCACGCCCGCTCCCGCCGCAGTCCGATGCTCGGCACCGCCGCCGTCGCCGCGGCCCTGCTGCTCGCCGGCTGCTCCACCACCGTCGACCAGCGCGGCAACCTGCCGGACGAAGCGAAGCTTGAGCTGATCCGTCCCGGCGTCACCAGCAAGGATACGGTGTCGCAGCTTCTCGGCACGCCGTCGAGCGTGTCGACGTTCGACAGCAAGACTTGGTACTACATCAGCGACCGTACCGAGCAGTTCGCCTTCTTCAAACCAAAGCTGCTCGACCAGCAGGTCGTCGCCGTCAGCTTCGACGAGAACGGCGTCGTTCAGGACGTTACGCATCGCGGCATGGAAGACCGCCGCGAGGTCAGCATGTCGACGCGCGTGACCCCGACGCCCGGCCGCGAACTCGGCTTGATGGAGCAGCTCGTCGGCAATCTCGGGCGCTTCAACGCGGGGGACAGCAACAACCGGTCGACCGACAATCGCGGCCCGCCGCCCTGACCCGGTCCGCGCCCGCGGCGCGTCTCGGCCCGCCTCCATCAAAACGAAAGCCCCGGAAGCACTCGCTTCCGGGGCTTTTTTCTTGCCGGCGGCGGCGGTCCAGCCGCCGCCGGCCGCCGGTATCAGTGGGCCGCGGCGGCGAGGATCGCGAGCAGCAGCAGCGCCACGATGTTGGTGATCTTGATCATCGGGTTGACCGCCGGTCCGGCGGTATCCTTGTACGGATCGCCGACCGTGTCGCCGGTCACCGCCGCCTTGTGGGCGTCGGAACCCTTGCCGCCGTGATGTCCCTCCTCGATGTACTTCTTCGCGTTGTCCCAGGCGCCGCCGCCCGATGTCATCGAGATCGCGACGAACAGTCCGGTGACGATCGTGCCGAGGAGCATCGCTCCCAGCGCGCTGAACGCCGCGCTCTGCCCGGCGATCGCCGAGACGATGAAGTAGAGGACGATCGGAGCCAGCACCGGGAGCAGCGACGGGATGATCATCTCCTTGATCGCGGCGCGGGTCAGCATGTCGACGGCGCGGCCGTAATCCGGCTTGGCGGTGCCTTCCATGATGCCCTTGATCTCGCGGAACTGGCGCCGCACCTCCACCACCACCGAGCTGGCGGCGCGGCCGACCGCGGTCATGCCCATCGCGCCGAACAGGTACGGCAGCAGGCCGCCGACGAACAGCCCGACGACGACATACGGGTCCTGAAGCGCGAACCGCACGTCGAGGTTCGGGAAGTAGTGCTTCAGATCCTCGGTGTAGGCCGCGAAGAGCACGACCGCCGCAAGACCGGCCGACCCGATCGCATAGCCCTTGGTGACCGCCTTGGTGGTGTTGCCGACAGCATCCAGCGCGTCGGTCGTCTTGCGGACGTCCTTCGGCAGGTCGGCCATCTCGGCGATGCCGCCGGCATTGTCCGTGACCGGGCCGTAGGCGTCGAGCGCGACGACCATCCCGGCGAGCGCCAGCATCGTGGTCGCCGCGACCGAGATGCCGAACAGCCCGGCGAGGATGTAGGAGACGATGATGCCGAAGCAGATCACGATCACCGGAAGCGCCGTCGCCTCCATGGAGACCGCGAGGCCCTGGATGACGTTGGTGCCGTGGCCGGTGGTCGAGCTCTGCGCGACGCTGCGCACCGGACGGTAGGCGGTCGACGTGTAGTACTCGGTGATCCAGACGATGAGGCCGGTTACGACCAGACCGACGATGGCGCAGCCGAAGAGCGCGCCGCCGCTGACCGTCAGATTGTTCGTCATCGTGATCGTCGTGCCGAAGCCGATCATCAGCGCGATGGTCGCGGCGATCAGGACGAGAGAAATCGCCCCGGTTACGATCAGGCCCTTATAGAGGGCCGCCATGATGTTGTTGTTGGTGCCGAGCTTCACGAAGTACGTGCCGATCACCGAGGCGACGATGCATACCGCGCCGATGACGAGCGGCAGCACCATCATGGTGTCGCGCCAGTCGGTGTTGAAGAAGATCGCGGCGAGCAGCATCGTCGCGACGGTCGTGACCGCATAGGTCTCGAACAGGTCGGCGGCCATGCCGGCGCAGTCGCCGACATTGTCGCCGACATTGTCGGCGATCACCGCGGGGTTGCGCGGATCGTCCTCCGGGATGCCCGCTTCGACCTTACCAACGAGGTCGGCGCCGACGTCGGCGCCCTTGGTGAAGATGCCGCCGCCGAGACGCGCGAAGATCGAGATCAGCGAGGCGCCGAAGCTCAGGCCGACCAGCGCCTCCAGGATCGCGCGCAGTCCGGCGGGATCGTGATAGCCCTTCCAGCCCAGCAGGATCAGGAAGTACAGC
>DASWRT010000155.1:0-4107 GCA_036403035.1 Allostellaceae bacterium
CTGGCGTGGCGCTGGTACGTCGAGCGGCCGATCGACAGCCCGATCGACGAGCGCACGCACGACGGCGACGACCATCCGGCGCGGATCTTCCTGACCTTCGCCGGCCCCGGCGACGCGCGGAAGAGCATGGAGATCATCTGGGGCAACAAGGTGCTGCATGCCGGCGACACGAAGGTGATCGGCGGCTTTCCGCACTACGTCGCCAACGGCGGCAACGAGAATGTCGGGCGCTGGCACGCCGAGCACGTCGACCTGCGCGAGCTGACGCACCGCTTCTGGCCGGACCAGAGCTTCGACCGGCTGATCGACGTCGCGCTGTTCTGCGACTCCGACGAGACGCACACGGCGAGCGTCGCCTATTTCGCCGACGTGAAGCTGGAGCGGGCACCCTGAGGCGGATCGGCGTCGAGTGCGGATGAGGCGCGCAGCATGAAAAGCAGAAAGCCCCCGCCTGGAGCGGCGGGGGCGAAATGTGGTCCGGAGCGATTCAAGCGACCGCTTCGGCCTTACCCTCGATCACCTTGCTGTTCCGGCCGTCGAGCGCAGATCGCTGGCCGCCGCGGCTCTTCGCGATCTCGATCCGGCGCGGACGCAGCGCCTCCGGCACGTCGCGAACCAGATCGATCGTCAGCAGGCCATCGGCGAGGCAGGCGTCCGTAACCCTGACGTGATCGGCGAGCTGGAAGCGGCGGGTGAAGGCGCCCGCAGCGAGACCGCGGTGGAGATAGCGCGCTGCGTCGGCGTTCTCCGGCTTGCTGCGGCCGGTGATGGTCAGCTCGTTCGGTTTCGTCTCGATCGACAGGTCCTCGCGCGCGAAGCCGGCGACCGCGAGGACGATCCGGTAGGCGTTCTCGCCCGGCTGGACGATGTCATAAGGCGGGTAGGAAATATCCGACTGGTCGGACTGCAGCGCGCCGTCAACGAGGCGCGTGAGCGAGTCGAAACCGATCGACGAGCGGAAGAGCGGCGAAAAATCGTAGGCGAGCATGTCCACATATCCTCCATCTGAGCAACATGCAGAGCAGGGCGGACGGGCAATCTCGCTCCGCCCGCCGCGGCCGGACCCCACCAGGGGCATCCGGCGCGCTTCGATGTAGGTTGGGCGCGCAAGGCGTTCAAGATCTGCGGACCGCTCGCCCTTGCCCGCTTGCCGTCGCGCCCTATCCCGTGCGCCGGTACTCCGCCTCACGGCGCGGCGACCCAGAGCGCCGGCGACGCCACGGGCGGGCGGCCAGCGAGCCGACGCCGCGACAGGCGGAGAGCAGCAGCTCCGCGACGAACGCGCCCGTCAGCAGGCCGGCGAACCCGTACGCGACCGCGGCCAAGCTGAAATCGAGCTGTACGGCATAGGTGCCGAGGAGCGTGCGCCAGACCGCCTGCTTGTAGCCGAGCGAGTCGTCGAACGCGGCGTCGCGCACGGCGACGATCGGCCCGGCGAGCACGCCGCTTTGCACGATCGTGTCGTAGGCGCTCCGCAGCGTCCGGGTCCGTTCGAGCGAGAGGGCGAGCGTGTCGGCGTTCGACGGCTCGAAGCGGCGGAGCGCGGCGACGAACCGGTCGTCGTCGCGGTCCTCCGGGCCGATCGGATAGTAGCTCTGCGCCGACGCCTTGCGCTGATCGATGTCGCGCCGCGAGTCCTGCGTCACCTGGAGAAGCGCCGACAGGTATTCGCGGGTGAAGGCCGGCGCCTGCATCACCAGGATCGCGAACAGCAGGGCGAACGCCATGCCGATCGAGTTGGACAGCCACCGGCCCAGGAAACGCATCGCGCTCTCCTCTTCAGGCGGTGAACGCTAGGTCCCGGGAGAAATCCGCCCAGGACGCCGTAACGCACGCGGCGGCGGCGGGGAAGGGATGCGCGCTATCCGACGCCCTCGGCGGGGCCGGATTGGAAGGAATGGACGATCCGCGACAGGATCGGCTGGAAATAATCCTTCCAGGCGGCGGGGTACTCGACGAGAAGCGTGCTGACGATGCGGCCCTGGTGCGTGACGAGGCCCTTCTCGTAATGAACCCGGCCGTTGTCGTCCGTCGCGGACAGGACGTACCAGTTGTCGCCGGTGCGGACGAAGGTCACCTCGGCGCCCTTGTCCGCGAAGTAGCTTTCCGACAAGCGGGCGAGGTCTCGTACGTTCCAGCCGGCGTCGTTGCGGGCGCCCGAGGCGTAGAGGGTCGCGGCGCCGTCCGCCGTCACGAACTTGCGGCCGGCCCCGTCCTCCAGATCCTGGCTCTCGGTGAACAGGTCGGTCGGATATTCGACCGTCTGGCCGAACCGCTGGTTCCGGTAGACCACATAGCGGCCGGGCTGTTTCGACGGTGCGTCGCGGGCGGTCGACCTCTCGACCGGAGGAGCGAACAACCGCGCCGCCGCCGGTATCAGCGCTGCCGTCGCCGCACCCGGCTGAAGCCAACCGCACAATGCGGCGACGAGCGCGACGGCAAGGAGCGGCGTCTGACGACCGGAACGGCGCCGTTCCGCCGCCACTAGGCCGCGGCCGCCGGAGAAACCAGCCCTTTTTCGAGCAGCGCCGAGAGCCGGCGGGCGAAGGCGGTGGGATCGGGAAGCTGCTCGCCCTCCAGGATGCGCGCCTGATCGAGCAGCAGCCACGCGAACTCGTTCAGCGAATCGCTGGCTCCGGCGACGTCGACCTGACCGGCGAGCCGCGCGATCAGCGCGTGCCGCGGGTTGATCTCCAGGATCCGCTTCGCCGTCATGTCGAGCCGGCGGTGCTGCTTCAGGATCCGCTCCAGGTGGATGTCCATGTCGCCCTCGTCGGCAACGAGGCAGACCGGGCTGTCGGTCAGGCGCTCCGAGGTGCGGACGTCCTTCACCGTGTCGCCCAGGGCCAGCTTGAAGATCGCGATCAGGCTCGCGACCTTGCCATCGTCGGCCTTCTTGTCCTCAGCGGGTTTTTGGTCCTCGTCGGCCGTCTTGATCTTTGCGAGATCGGCGGCACCGCCGCGCGTCACGGACTTCAGCGGCTTGTCCTTGAAGGCGCCGACCGAAGGGATCCAGAATTCGTCGACCGGGTCGGTCAGCAGCAGCACCTCGACGCCCTTGGCGCGGAAGCCTTCGAGCTGCGGGCTCTTCTTCAGGAGATCGAGATTGTCGCCGGTGATGTAGTAGATCGCCTCCTGGCCCTCCTTCATCCGGCCGACATAGGTCTCCAGCGACACGAGGTCCTCGCCGGACGCGGCGGTCGAACGGAAGCGGGCGAGCGACAGCAGCGTGTCACGCTGCTCGTAATCCTCGTAGATGCCTTCCTTGAGGACGGCGCCGAAGTTGTTCCAGAACTTCGCGTACTCGTCCGCCGCGTCGGTCGCCTTCTTCGTCAGCTCGCCGAGCACCCGCTTGGTGATCTGGCTCTTCATCTTGGCCAGCATCGGGTTGTTCTGCAGCATCTCGCGACTGACGTTGAGCGGCAGGTCTTCCGAATCGACGACGCCGCGTGCGAAGCGGAGATAGGCGGGCAGCAGCTCGCTCGCCTCGTCGGTGATGAAGACGCGGCGGACATAGAGCTTCAGCCGGCTCTTGCGCTCCGGGTCGAACAGGTCGAACGGCTTCGACGACGGCACGAACAGCAGCCCGGTATATTCGAGCACGCCCTCGGCGCGGAAATGCAGCGTCAGCCACGGCTCGTCGAAGGCGTGGGCGACGTGGTGGTAGAACTCCTTGTACTGCTCCGCGGTGACCTCGGACTTGGACCGGGTCCACAGCGCCGACGCCTGGTTCAGCGTCTCTTCCTTGTCGCCGTCCTTCAGGACGATCGGCAGCGCGATATGATCGGAGTATTTCGTGACGATCTGGCGCAGCCGGTGCGGCTCCAGATACTCCGTCTGGTCCTCGCGCAGCTTCAGCACGATCGTCGTGCCGCGCGCCTCCTTCTCGGCGGGCTCGACCGTGAACTCGCCCTTGCCGTCCGAGACCCAGCGCCACGCCGTGTCCTCGCCGGCCTTCCGCGTGACCACCTCGACCGAATCGGCGACCATGAAGGCCGAATAGAAGCCGACGCCGAACTGTCCGATCAGCGCCATGTCCTTCTTCTGGTCGCCGCTCAGGTTCTGCATGAAGGCGGCGGTGCCGGACCGCGCGATCGTGCCGAGATT
>DASWRT010000156.1:0-23240 GCA_036403035.1 Allostellaceae bacterium
TTCAGGAAAGCCGGCTTTCGATCATGCGCCGGCCGTTCCCGTCAGCGTACGGAAGAGCAGGGCATCGAGGCCATAGGGAAAGCAGAGGCGCCGCATTCTCGGGACCCGGTCGCCTTTCTTTTCGGCACAACGCCAAAGACACGGATATCGCCGGGTCGTTGCTTGCGGCGAATATGGTTAATTGTCATGCTAGATTTGCTCCTGAGAGAGCGAACATGCGGAGGGGGAGAACGGCCATGCCGAAGATCACGAAGGTCTGCGTCGGCGAGGCCCTCGTCGGCGACGGCGACGAGGTCGCGCATATCGATCTCATCGTCGGACCGCGCGGATCGGCGGCCGAGGCGGCGTTCTGCCGCGCGCTGGTCAGTCAGCGCGAGGGCGTCAACGGGCTCCTCGCGGTCCTGGCGCCGAACCTGCCGTGCAAGCCGAACACGGTGATGTTCAACAAGGTGACGATCCGTGACGCCAAGCAGGCCGTCCAGATGTTCGGCCCGGCGCAGCGCGGCGTCGCGATGGCCATCGCCGATTCCGTCAAGGACGGGACGATCCCGGTCGAGGAAGCGGACGAGCTCTTCGCCTCGGTCGGCGTCTTCATCCACTGGGAGGCGAAGGACGACCGGAAGATCCAGGACTTCAACTACGAAGCCACGAAGCAGGCGATCCGCCGCGCCGTCAACGGCCAGCCGACCGCGACCCAGGTGCTGGGCGACAAGGACAGGGTGAAGCACCCGTTCGCCGCCCCGGACACGGAGCCGGTCGCCGCGAAGCCCGCCGTGACGGTGCAGCGCGCCGGCAGCGTCCCGCAGTCGCCGCCAAGAGAAACGGCGTCGGCGCCGCCATCCCCAGCGCATTCCAGCCGATCGCCACCGGTCCTCGAGCGCTTCAAGCAGCTGATCTCTAGTCTGTTCGGGTCGCCCCGAAGCTGACCGCCGCCGCCGACTGACATCGCCGATCGATCGGCAGGGGTGCCGATCGTCCACTGATCTTCAACCCCCGCCCCACCCGTCAACCAGCGGCGGCCTTAGCCCGCATTTCGATCGAGCTTAGAAGAGGCGGCTCCGTGATCCCTCTCCCCAAACGGGGAGAGGGATGGAGGCCGCTTGCGGGCGATTGCCTTTGGGGTTTCCAACGTCGAGCGTCTCCAAACCCAATCGCAATCCGCGCTAGCGTCAGCGCAGCCTCTCGGACCGTCGGGAATAACGGCGTGTCCGAATGGAGCGGCTGTGCCTCTCTGCTCGGCCTGTTGTCTGTCGACTCACTGCCGTTTTCAGCCGGACAGCTCGTCGCTCGCGGCGATGCCTTGTGGCGATCGCCGCCTGAAGCGCTGCGTCGCACCGGCGTTCCGCCTCGCCTTCGCACATCACATCAAATGAGACTCACATATTGAAATAAGACTCTAATCTTATTACTGTTCGTTGGTGCCGGTCCGGTATCCCGGCGAGAGGAGCTGATCATGGCGATGACCCGCAAAGAGATGGACCGCAAGATCGACGAGCATTTCGGCTTCGAAGCCCGTGATGACGTGGAGGGTGTTCTGGCGACGCTTGCACCGGATGCAGAGCACGACATCGTCGGCTGGCCGTCCGGGCCGACGCATGGCCGCGCCGGCGCACGCCCTTTTTACGAGGCCCTGTTTTCTGACCTGTCCGAGGGCAAGGTCGAGTGCCTGAAACGGCTCTACGGCGACGACTTCCTCGTCGATGAATCGCTTTGGCGGGGGAGAGCGCCGGGCAAGCCCTTCGGTCTGGACGGCAAGGGCCGCCCGCTCCAGTTCCGCCTGCTGCATGTCGTCGAATTCGCCGAAAACGGCGACATCAGGCGCGAGAACGTATGGGTCGACCTCACTTCGATAATCCAACAATTGCCGCAAGGCTGACGTGACGTGACGGATGCTGAGAAGGCGGGGCGCCCGAACCAGAGAAGGCGTACGCGGAAGGACCTTCTTCAGGCTGCCTCGCGCCTCATGAAGCAGGGCCGCAAGCCGAGCCTTGAGGAGATCGCCGAGGAAGCGCTCGTCTCCCGGGCGACCGCCTACCGTTACTTTTCGGGCGTGGAGGCGCTTCTCCTGGAGGCGTCGCTCGATCTCGCTGTTCCGGCAGCCGACGATCTCTTTCGCGGCGAGTCATCGGACGACCCCGTCTCGCGTCTGGAGCGCGTCGATGCGGCGTTCCACGACATGATCCTCGCCAACGAAGCGCCGCTCCGAATGATGCTGGTGCATTCTCTGGAGCGAAGCGTCAGGAGCCGTGGGGGGGACGGCGAGTTTCCCATCCGTCAGAACCGCCGCACGCCTTTGATCGAGGCCGCGCTTGAGCCCGCCCGGAATCAGTTCGATCCGGCGGCGCTGGAACTCCTGAGCAAGTCGCTCGCCCTCGTCGTCGGCACGGAAGCCATGGTGGTCATGAAGGATGTCCTGCAACTGGACGATGTAGACGCTCGAAAGGTGAAGCGCTGGGCGATCCGTGCGCTGGTGGGGGCGGCGAGGCAAGCGGACTCGGGCGGTTGAACCGAACCGGCCAATGATGCAGCCTACCGGCAACGTGCCGCAATTGCTGGAAAGGCAAACAGCGGCCCCGATCTGCGCACTTGGCTGGCATTTGATCTCCAGCCTGTTCGGCTCGCCGCAAGGCTGATATCGGCGCGATTCGAGAAGGCAGACGCGGAATCTAGCAAACATGCAAGATTCTAGAGCATTTTCGAGTTGGACGGGATCACGCGAGCATTGCCGATGGCAAAGCCGCCCAATGTCATCTGATCTCGCCTACGAGAAAGAGACGTTTCTTATTATCACAGACGCGGGAAGCGCCGCTGCTCATAGAGGTTTCGCTCCGGATGTGCCGACGTTCCACGCGGTTCTGACGGCAGCAGAAGCGTTTCTCTATCGAGAGTTCATTATGCCTAAAGCAGCGGAGGCAGTACGAAATGCAACTCCTGCACGGAACCCGAGGAAGACTGGCCCGTAGATGAATGGTCATTTGCCGAGAAACCCGAGCAGCGTCTCGTTGAAGCGCTCCTCGGCTTCGAGGTGGACGAGATGGCCGACGCCGTCGATCACCTCGACGCGGGCGTCCTTCATGCGCGCGGCGTCCGCCTTCGCGAGGTCCGCGTTGTGCCCCATCTCGGCCCGTACCGCCGCGGGCGCGAAGGGACGGCCGGGGGCGTTGTGGTCGTTGCTGCCCATGATGAAGAGCGTCGGCCGCTCGATCAGCGGGATCTCGTGCGCGACGGGCTGCGCATAGATCATATGGTAGGAATTCACGAAGGACCGCAGCCACCGCTCGTATTCGCCGCTCGCCCTGATGCGCTCGCGGACCTCGACGAAGGGTTCGATCCGCTCGGGCGGCAGCGTCAGCGAGTAGTTGGCGACGAGCTGGCGCCGATAGCCGTCCGCGCTGAGGTTCCGCTCCTGCTCCATCAGGCGCTCGGTCGTCACCGGCGGCACGTAGAAGCGGTAATCCTCAAGTCCGATCGGCGCGTAGAGGACGAGCTTGCGGACCTTGTCCGGATAGGTCCGCGTGAAGCGCGCCGCGAGCATGCCGCCGATCGAGTGGCCGACGATGTCGACCTGCGGCAGTCCGAGCGTCTCCAGCAGCGTCGCCGTGTTCCGCGCCAGCGCGTCGAAGCTGTAGGCGAAGGTCGGCTTGGACGACTTCCCGAAGCCGATCTGATCCGGCACGACGACCCGATAACCGGCGGCGGCGAGCGCCTTGATCGTCGGCTCCCAATAGCTGGACGGGAAGTTGCGTCCGTGCAGCAGCAGGACGGCCCGGCCGTTCGCCGTTGCCGAGGGCGCGGGCGGTACGTCCATGTACGCCATCCGCAGCGCCTCGCGTTCCTGCACGACCGGCAGGAACTGGACGGGGTAGGGATACCGGAATTCCTCCATCGCAATGCCGAGCGGTTCGACCGGCTCTACCGGCTCGGCCGCATACAGTGGTGATGTTAGCGCTAACATCGCGAGAAGGAGGGCGGTTGGGAGCGGCGACAATGGCGTCAGTCGGATCATGGGCGGCTTCCCTTTCCCGATTGGCTGCGGCGACCGAGGGCGGAACGTTCGCGATCTTGCCGCGTCAAGGTGTTACGACCGCGCGCAACAATCGATCCGGTATGAGGGGAGGACATCATGACGCCGCCGAGGATCGTGTCCCGTGCACTCGCAGGCGGCACGGCCTGCCTCTTTCTCTTCGTCTTCGCCGTCGAGGCCGTCGCGGCGGAGGTCCGTGTCGTGAGTTCCGGCGGTTTCGCCGCGGCGTACCGCGTGCTCGGCCCGGAGTTCGAGCGCGCGACCGGGCACCACCTCGTCACCGGCTGGGGGCCGTCGATGGGCGATACGCAGGACGCCGTCCCCGCCCGGCTCCAGCGCGGCGAGCCGATCGACGTGCTGATCATGGTCGGGTACGCGCTCGGCGAGTTCGCGAAGCAGGGCAAGGTGGTCCCGGACAGCAAGGTCGACCTCGCGCGTTCCGGCATCGGCGTCGTCGTGCGGACCGGCGCGCCCCGGCCGGACATCGGCTCGGTCGACGGGCTCAAGCAGGCGCTTCTCGCGGCGAAGTCGATCGCCTATTCGGACAGCGCGAGCGGGGTCTACATCCAGAACGAGATGTTCAAGAAGCTGGGCATCGCCGACCGGCTTGCAGGTAAAGCCCGGATGATCCCGGCAGAGCCGGTGGGGCAGGTCGTCGCGCGCGGCGACGCCGAGATCGGCTTCCAGCAGATCAGCGAGCTGAAGCCGATCGCTGGAATCGACCTCGTCGGCCCGCTGCCGCCCGAGGTCCAGAAATACACGGTCTTCTCGGCGGGCGTCGTCGCGGGCGCCAAGGAGCCGGACGCCGCCCGCGCGCTCATACAGTATCTTGCGTCGCCCGCCGCGGCGTCGGCGATCCGCGAAAGCGGCATGGAGCCGATCGGCGCATCCGGAGGGAAGTGACGGCCGTCTGCCCTGCCTGCGGTCGAAACGAGCCCGGGGCGTTGTCGAGCAGACCCTCCGCGCGGCGGACGGACGCCGTTCGGTCAACCGAACTTGTTTGCGAGTAGCGCGCGTATGTGGAACGTCGCTTGCGGCTCGGAATATCGATGCTCGGCGCCGATCGGGCAGGCGCGGCGGGCCGCGCAGGCCCGCATTCGGCAGTCCTCGCCGGCCCCTTCGAGATGGCGGCGGCAGGCCGCATAGTCGTAAGGGCGGCCCGGTGCGAAGGCGGCGACCGGGCACGCCGAAAGGCATGGTCGCTCCGAGCACTGGTCGCAAGGATCCGGCATATCCTCGCAAGGGCCGAGTTCCAGCCGCTGGCGGAAGCCGACTGCGCCGCGGTAGGAGTGCCATAGGCCCCATTTCGGATGAATAAGGAGGCCCAGGGGCGAGCGATAGACCGGCTCAGCCTTCAACGCCCACGACTGAAAGTTGAGCCAGGGAGGGCCGGCGAACGGGTAGAAGGCTGAGCCGCCAAGATCAGCCGCAATTTGGTCTATCAGCCGCTTGGACCAACGATTTAGGGGATGCGGAAGTCCGTCGTTGGCTTCTTGCGACGCCGAGAACGCCGACCACTGATCGCCGCCGCCTGTCCAGCCCAGCAGCACGATGGTTCGCGTCGGCGCTCCATCCGACAGCGCGGGTGCTCCGTCTTCCGGACCCGGATGAAAGGCGCCGCGGAACGCGAATCCCAGTTGCGCCACGTCGTTCGTCAACGTTTCCCAAGTCGCTCGCATCACCGTTCTCCCGATCGATGCCTTGGGCGCGGTTTTCAACGATGAGCCGATTGGCGACAGCGAAAGTACAGGTTGTGGTGAGCCGTGCGTCTATGATCGATGCGAGCCTGTCGGATGATCAAGGCGCTTCGTGGCGAGAAGCCATGCGTCGGTGTGCTCGGAGACGCATCGGACGCCGCCGAGGTCGGAACCGTGTGGCTCACCATTCCTGTCGCGGACGGTCCGCTCCCTCGCGGCCTGCAGAGGTGCGGAAGGCGCGCCGCAACTGACGCACCCTCGAACGGAGCTGCGCTGGCTGCTATCTGATCGCTGGAACGAAAAAGGAGCCAGCGGCGGTGCGCTAACCCCTTGAAGGATGGTGGAGCCGACGAGGATCGAACTCGTGACCTTCGCATTGCGAACGCGACGCTCTCCCAGCTGAGCTACGGCCCCATCGCGGCCCGCCGTGCGTCCCTGTCGGGGCCCAAGCGGCGGAGCGGCCGGAATATGTTTGCCCGGCGGCCCGCTGTCAAGCGCTTCCCTTGCGCGGTTTCGGGACGACCGCTAGTTTTGCGCCGCGGCCCTCCACTATTGCGATTGAGCGATGGACGTTCTGACCTCTGCGGTTGTCCAAATCCTGCTTGAGATCATCAATATCTATTGGTGGATCCTGATCATCTCCGCGGTTCTGAGTTGGCTGATCGCGTTCGGCGTCGTGAACACGCACAACCGCGTCGTGGCGACCATTGCCGACGTGCTCTTCCGCCTGACGGAACCGGTGCTGCGGCCGATCCGGAACATGCTGCCCAATTTCGGCGGGATCGACATTTCGCCCGTCGTCGTGCTGCTGATCCTGTCGTTTATTCAGCGGCTGCTCATCGGCTGGATGTATCGCGGCTTTGGCTGATCCGGTTCGGTCGCCGGCCGGGTTTCCAGGGGCAGTCATGGCCGGCGGCGTCCGCGTTCAGGTGCGGGTCCAGCCGAAGGCGCGCTCCGCCGGCATCAAGGGCATCGCGGACGAGACGGACGGGACCGTCGTCCTCAAGGTCGCGGTGACGGCGCCGCCGGAGGACGGCAAGGCGAACGACGCCGTCGTGAAGCTGCTGGCGAGGGAATGCCGGGTCGCCGCGCGCGACGTCTCGGTCGTCGCCGGCGCCACCGCGCGGCGGAAGGTGATCGAGATTGCCGGCGATCCCGCCCGGCTGATGGACGATCTGCGGCGCGTCGTCTCGGCGGCCGCGGCAAAGGCGATTGAGGCGAAAAGCGATTAAGACGGAAGGCTCGGGAGACGTGACTGAAACCAGGATCATCGACGGCAAGGCATATGCCGCCGGTCTCCGCGGGCGCGTGGCGGACGCGGCGCGCACGCTTGCGTCGCGCCATGGCGTCGTGCCCGGCCTCGTCACCGTGCTGGTGGGCGCCGACGCCGCCAGCCAGGTCTATGTCCGCAGCAAGGGCCGGGCGGCCGCCGAGGCCGGCTTCGGCGGCGACAGCATCGTGCTCCCGGAGACGGCCGCCGAGGACGAACTGCTGGCGCTGATCGCGCGGCTCAACGCCGACCCTGGGGTCGACGGCATCCTCGTGCAGCTACCGCTGCCGCGGCAGATCTCGGCGGACCGGGTCATCGCGGCGATCGACCCGGCGAAGGACGTCGACGGGTTCCACCCGGTCAACGTCGCCGCCCTGTGGTCCGGCGGGGCCGGCGGAGACGTCGCCAGCGCCGGTCTGGTGCCCTGCACGCCCCTGGGCTGCCTGCTGCTGCTGCGCGACGTGCTCGGCGGATCCGGCGGGCTCGCCGGGCGCGAGGCCGTCGTGATCGGCCGCTCGCACATCGTCGGCAAGCCGATGGCGGGGCTGCTGATCGGCGCGGACTGCACCGTCACGGTCGCGCATTCGCGGACCCGCGACCTGCCCGCGGTCTGCCGCCGCGCCGAGATCCTCGTCGCCGCGGTCGGCCGTTCCGAGATGGTGCGCGGCGACTGGCTCCGGCCCGGCGCCACGGTGATCGACGTCGGCATCAACCGCGTCGACGCCCCGGACGGCGCGGCGGGCGGCGGCGGGAAGAGCCGGCTGGTCGGCGACGTCGCCTTCGCCGAGGCGCAGGGGATCGCCGGCGCGATCACGCCCGTGCCCGGCGGCGTCGGGCCGATGACGATCGCCTGCCTGATGCGCAATACGCTGGTCGCGGCGTGCCGGCGGCGCGGCCTCGCCGTCCCGCCGGAGCTGCTCGCCGGGGGCGGGCCGGCATCGGCGGGCGGCGCGCGATGAGCGGACCGCTTTCCAACCTCGTCATCTCCGGCTTCGCCTTTCTCGCCACCCATATCCTGATGTCGAGCACGTCGCTGCGCGGCAATCTGCGCGAGCCGCTCGGCGAGCGCGGCTTTCTCGCGCTCTACAGCGCCGTCGCGATTGCGACCTTCGCGTGGTTCGCCGTCTCCTTCGCCGCCGCGCCCGCGATCCCGCTCTGGACCGCCGGACGCTGGACGCGGCTGGTGCCGGTCTTCGTCGTGCCGGTTTCCGCCGTGCTGCTGATCGCCGGCTACTCGACGCGCAATCCGACGGCGGTCGGGATGGAGCGCGCGGCGGCGGCCGACGATCCCGCGCCCGGCATCCTCCGGGTGACGCGCCATCCGATCATGTGGGGCATCGGCCTATGGGCGCTCGCCCACATCCCGCCGAACGGCGACGTCGCCGCGCTCTTCTTCTTCGGCTCGATCACCGTGCTGGCGCTCGGCGGCACGGTGCTGATCGACCACAAGAAGCGGCTGGCGCTCGGCTCGAACTGGACGCGGCTCGCCCAGATCACCTCGAACGTCCCCTTCGCCGCGATCCTGACCGGCCGCACGCGGTTCCGCCCCGGCGAGATCGGCATCCTCCGCTTCGTCGCCGGGCTGCTGCTCTCGGCGGTGCTGCTCCTCGCCCACCCGCTCTATGCCGGCGGACGGGTCGTCCTGCCCTGGTAAGGGACGCTCGTTTCAGCGGAAGAAATGCGGTACGAGGCGGCTGTCGCCGGTGACGATCGGGCTGGAATCCTCCCGGATGCAAATCCCGGCCGCCTCGTCTCCGATCACCCACGAGCCGATCACCGCGCTCATGCCGTCGAGGCGCGGCAGCGTGACGGCGCGCTGGTGGACGACCGGAACGTCGTCGTACCGGCCGCCGGTCGCGACCGGCGCGCTACCGGCGCGGCGCAGTTCGATGTTGCTGCCCTCCCGCGCGAGGATCGGTTTGCTGATCGTGTCGCCGCCGCCGGGGCCGCCGAGCGCGAGCGCGTCGCGGTCCCAGCCGGCGGGCAGCAGGTTCGGATGGTCCGGGAACAACTCCCACAACACCGGCAGGATCGCCTTGTTCGACAGCAGCATCTTCCAGGGCGGTTCGAGGATGCCGACTTGGTCGAGCAGGAGGTGCGGCGCGAATGCGTCCTGCACCATCCATTCCCACGGATAAAGCTTGAACCAGTAGCGGATCGGTTCGCCGTCGGCGTCGACGAACGCGCCACCGCCGCCCGCTGCTGCGGGCGCCTCGTCCCAACCGATCTCCTCGATCCCGACATGGCGGAACGCGATCCCCGCCTGCTGCGCGGTGTCGGCCAGGTACTCGACCGTCTGCCGCTCCTCGACGACGTCGGTGTAGGATGACAGGTGCAGCAGGCTGCCGCGCGTCATCAGCGGCGCGATCGTGGTCCGCCAGCGCTCGATCAGCCGCTCGTGGATCGAGTTGAACTGGTCGGCGGTGCCGCCGCCGTCGTCGGGCATCGCGTCTTCGAGCCAGAACCACTGCACGACCGCGGATTCGAGCAGTGCTGTCGGCGTGTCGGCGTTGTATTCGAGGAGCTTCGGCTCGGCGATTTCCGGGTTGTCGGGATCGAACGCCAGATCGAACCGCCCGTAGAGATGCGGGTCGCGGCGCATCCAGCTCCGGGCGACGTACTCGCGGAAAGCCGGTGGGATCCGGAAGCGCTCCATCCGTTCCGGCTCGGCGACGATCCAGTCGACGGCGGCGAGGCAGAGCCGGTGCAGCTCGTTCGTCGCCACCTCCAGCGTGTCGACCTCCGCCGCAGTCAACTCATAGGCGACGCTTTCGTCCCAGTACACCTCGCTCTCGCCGGGCGTGTCGCCGCGCGAATGATAGGTGAAGCCGACGCTTTCGACCTTGCCGATCCAGTCCGGCCGCGGCGTGATCCGATGCCGCTTCACGACGCGCTGCTCCCGCCGCTGGCGGCCCGGCCCGCCGCGCCGAAGCCGCCCCGCGACACGGACGAGGACGTGCTGGCGACGCCGCTCGCGGCGCGGGTTCCCGGCGACGTCACGATCGCCCGCCCCGTGCCGCTGCGGCTCACCGTGCCGTAATAGGCGGCGCTCCGGTATCCGCTGCCCGAGGACGCGCTGCCGCCGCCGCAGTACCAGACGTGGCTTGCCGATCCGCTGCCGCCGGCGGCCGGCATGGGCCGGCAGCTTCCATCGGGGCTGCGCGGACAATCCGGCACCGCCGCGCCGGGCGGGGGCGGGCCGTAATGCAGCGGCACCGCCGGGGCGAGCAGCGAGCGCCCGATCAGGAAGCCGGCGAAGGCCGGCATGAACCAGCCGCCGGGCGGCATCGCGGCGGTCCGATCGGGTTCGCCGTCCTCGGCGCGCGCCGGCGGCGCGTCGGTGATGGTGCAGAGGCCGGCGCCGATCTCGCGCTCGCAGTCGTCACGCGTCGCATATTTCGGCGACAGCCGGTCGTGCTCGGCCTTCGCCTCGGCGAACTTCTCGTCGCAGGTCGCATCGTCGTAGGACTGGCGGCATTCGGCGGCGTCGCGGAACATCGTCTCGCCCGCCGTTCCCATCTCGGAGGACGAGTCGTCATCGAGCCATGTCGTCAGCGCGGCCGCCGCTCCGACCGTGGCGACGACGGCGAGCGCGATCCTGCCGCTGCGCTTGCGTTTCACGCTCAGTAGCTCATGCACGCCGCGTTGACGATTCCGCCGGCAAGGCTGGTGGCCGCGAGGAAAACGCCGGCTGCGGCGTCGCCGCGTGCGATCCGTTCCTTCAGCCCGCGATTGAGGAGGCTGACGATGGCCCAGATGACGATCTGGACGGCGAGCGCCACGACGCCCCAGACAATCACGTCGAGCAGCACGTTGGTGTGCGAGATGATGTTGGCGAGCGGCAGGCTGAAGCCGATGGTCGCACCGCCGAGGCTGATCGAGGCGGCAAGGTTGCCCTCCCGCAGCAGCGTCCATTCCCGGTACGGCGTCACCGCCGTGTAGACGGCGAGGAAGATCGCCAGCATGCCGAGCGATGCCGTCATGTAGATCGCAAATGCCGGCAGGTTGACGAGCGACTTCGCGACCAATCCGAGATCCATGTGCGACGCCCTCGCGCTGCGGAAAGGGTCGCGGATGGTCCCATAAACCGACGCGCAGGACCAGTCGATTAGGATAAACGCGCGGGGACGATCTTCAATCAGAAGCATTCGGGTCGCCACCGCCGCAGCCGCACCGGCGAGTCGAAGTCACTCCGTATCAGAAGGTATTATTCAGTATCTTCCAAAGTATTGATCTAGATGTTTTGTTTATGGCAAGCAATATTACTGTGTAGTATTTACATTTTTTCCAATCGGCGGTCGATTTGACCAAGGTTTCCGTGATGAGGGCACAACGGTGTTTGGCTGCGGCGCTACGCTACGCCGCGGCAAAGGCGGAAATGGCAGCATCGTCGTTTCACCCGCGGGCCATGCACACCTTCGGGACCACAACGCGATCCAGGGCCATTTCGCCGTCGAGGCGGCCTGACCGCCGCCGGACGGCGTGACTGCGGTTCCCGCCCATGAGCCGGCAATGACGCCAGCAGCAGCAGCGGCCTCGCGCCGAAGCAGCAGGTTCGTGCCCGTCATGGCGGCGCTTGCCGGGGCGGCGTGGCTCGCGCTTCGGTTGTGGGAGCACAGCTTGTGGATCGTGGCGAGCGCTGCCGTCGCGTGACGCGAGCGCCGCTGCCGCCGCACCTTCGGGTGCAGGGATGCCGTGGTGCAGGCAGCAGCGCGGCGGCGGCGCTCGCGAAAATGTCTCTCCTGGATTACCGCGTCGCGTTGCGGACGTCGTCCTTGACGTTGCCCCAGGTGTTCTGGACCTTGCCGGTGACGCGGTCTTTCCGGCCCTTCGACTTCAGGCCCGAGTCGCCGGTGATGTCGCCGGCCTTCCCCTCGACCTTGCCCTTCATCTGCTTGACCGAGCCGTCGACGCGGTCCTTGTCGACGGCCAGCGCGCCGCCGGCCGTACCGGCCGCGAGCGCCAGCGCCAGCGCCATCGTCGTGAAAATCCTCATTACGCTCTCCTCGTTGCTCTCTTCGGGTTGCGCCGGGCACGCGTAAGACCGATCCCGCAGAGCAGATTGCCGCGGGCCGTCCAACCCCTCGTTCCCGAACGCCGTCCCTACTGAACGCCGCAAGCGTGCGATCTGCTCCATGCGCAATTTTCGAGCGGGAAATCCGGGCTAGGGTCGTATAGATCTCCCCGCTAGATCTCCCCGCCCGAGGCCGGCAGCCCGGAAAGGATCATCGGCATGGAACGGTATGTCTACGCGGTCTTCATCGTGGTTTTCGTGGGCGGGCTTATCGCCGCGCTCGTCTATAGCCCGTTGATGGCGCTCTACTTCGCGCTGTTCGTGGCGGGTTCGGTCGCGGTCGCTCTCTGCCTCTCGTCCATCGGCGGCGGCGCGCCGGGCGGAGCCGCGGCAGGGCACGGACACGGGCACGGCGGCGGCCATCACTGATCCACGGCGGGAGCCGGCCCGGCCCGCTCGCAACGGCGGCGCCGCCGCCGACGTCGGTCCGGCTCCCGGTTCGGACCCCCGGCCCGTTCAGAGTCCGAATTCGCGCCGGTAGCGGTCGAAGCATCGGGCGCCGAAGGCGAGGCGCAGCAGCGCGCCCTCGGCGAGCGGGCGAGCGGTCGCCGGGTCCGCCGCGACGAGGGAGCGCAGCACTTCGCGGTCCCACGCCTCGGAGTGCTTTTTGTCGAGCACGGCGTGGATGCCGAAATAATGGCGTGCCTTGCGCGGCACGCGGAGCCGGGCGAGCCCGCGGTCGACGAGGCCGACGCGGGTCGGCGCCGTCAGCTCGACCGCGCCCAGGGCGCCGGCCGCGTGGTAGGCGTAGCGGCGGCTCGTCGCCAGCGCGACCATCATGTTGGCGAGCGCCAGCGCCTCCCACACCGTCTCGTCGATCGTCGGCTTGAGCCCAAGCTCGCGGCCGATCCGCTCCAGCATCGGCCCGTGCATCCCGGCCTCGGTGCCGCGCCCCATCTCGTCCCAGTAATTGCGCGCCAGCTCCAGCTTCGCCTGTGTCGGGAACTTCACCTGGGTCAGCGCGACGAGGTCGTCGAACCCGGCCTCGCCGGCCATCTCCTGGGTGAGGAACCAGCGCATCTCCTCGCGGCTCGCCCGCTCGGCGAGCCAGGGGAAGAGCGGGTCGTTCTGCCCCGGTCCCGTCTCGCGGAGATCCTCGAACCACGCGACGAACCCGTCCGGGTCCGTCGGCGCCGTCGCGGCGCGAGCGGAGATGGCCGCCCGCTCGGTCTCGACGAACGCGCCCTCGGCGAGCCGCAGCCGCGTCTCGGCGAGGAGGTCGTCCTCCCAGCCGTCATGAGGGCGTTGCGGCGCGAGCCGCGTCTGGTTGAAGCGGGCGAGCGTCCGGTGGAAGCCGGCGGGGTCGCCGAGGTCGAGCGTCCCCGCCGCCGCCTGCACGAAGTCGAGCGGCATTTACACTCCTGATTGTTCAGCAGTTTCGTCTTTTACCTTATGGACTCAACAACGAGTCCCACGGCGGCGATCCGTTCGGCCTCGGCGTAGGCCGGATTCTCCAGCTCCTCGCCGAACACGTCGGGGTCGATCTCGCTGTAGCTCCAGCGCACGCGCCGCTCGCGGAGCAGCCGCTCGGCCGCGGCGCGGAACGGGTCCTCGCCCCCGGCGACGATCGCGACGCCGGTATACAGGATCAGCAGTCCGCCCGGCGCAGTGGCTGCCTGCCGGTCCAGCGTCTCGCGCAGGATGCGCAGCGACAGGTCGAAGCCGAGCGCGCCGCCGCCGTCGCGATAGAGCCGGTGCGCCGGGTCGACGAGGTAGGGCGGGTTGGCAACGACGATATCCGGCGCGGCGTCCTCGCCGATGCCGTCGAGCACGTCGCTCTCCGCCGCCTCCGCCTCCACCCCGTTCAACGCCGCGTTGACGCGGGCGAATGACAGCGCCTTGGCGCTGATGTCGGCGAGGATCAGCCGGCGCGGCGGCACGGCGAGGCAGCGCGCCGCCGAGATCCCGCCCACGCCGCTGCCGCAGCCGATATCGACGAGGCAATTCGTCGCCTGCGGCGGCCGCATGGCCAGCACGCCGGCCAGGAACCGCACGAAACGGTAAGTGTCCGGTCCGAAGAACACGGCGTCCGGCTCGGTCGTCGGATAGGCGGAGTGGGCATAGAGGCCGGGGCCGAGCGTCGAGAAGCGGACCCGGCTCTTGAGCAGTCCCGATCCCCCGCCGGCCTCGTCGAGCGCCCCGGCGGTATCGAGCAGCCGCAGCATCTCCGGCGGCAGCAGATCCCGCGCGAACGGCCGGCTCCAGCCGAACACGTCACGCAGGTCCGCGCCGCGATCGCTGCCGGGCCGGGCGTTGACGCGCCGGTGCGTCTCCGGCGTCGGCGTGACGAAGGCGTAGCCGCCGCCGTCGCGTAGCAGCCGGCCCAACTCCAACAAGGCCTGTTCCTGGCGCGACAGCGGCGGAGCCTGCGTCATTTCGGGGCTCTACTCCGCCGCGGCGTGCGACGCCGCCCCCTGCTGGGCCGCCGGGACACCCTCCGCGAAGATCTCGATGACCTTGCTGTTGAAGGCGGGGATGTCGTCCGGCTTGCGGCTCGTCACCAGCCCGCCGTCGACGACCACCTGCTGATCGACCCAGTTCGCGCCCGCGTTCCGCAGGTCGGTCTTCAGCGACGGCCACGAGGTCAGCGTGCGCCCGCGCACCACGTCGGCTTCGATCAAGGTCCACGGGCCATGACAGATCGCGGCGATCGGCTTCTGCTGGTCGTAGAAGCCGCGGATGAAGCGGATCGCCTTGTCGTTGGTGCGCAGCTCGTCGGGATTGGCGACGCCGCCCGGCAGCAGCAGCGCGTCGTACTCGTCGGGGCGCACGTCGTCGAGCGTGCGGTCGGTCGCGATCTTGTCGCCGGGGTCGTGGTGGTTCATGCCCTGGATCGGCCCCTGGTGCGGCGCGATCACGTGCACCGTTGCGCCCGCCTCCATCAGCGCGCGGCGCGGCTCGGTGAGTTCGACCTGCTCGAACATGTCAGTCGCCAGAATGGCGACCGTCTTGCCGGCAAGGGTATTGCTGGCCATAGCCTGTCTCCGTCCTCGTCATGGGAGGGTCTTCCCTGACAACGACCGCGGCGGAGGGCGGTTCCGGGCGTCATCGCCGTGACACGCCGCACGGCGGACGAGGCGCGCTACGCCGCGGCGGTGACGGACAACGGCGCCGTCAAGACCTACGTCTCGCTCCACGTCGTCGAGTACAAGGACGCTACGAGCCGAAATTCAGTCCGCAGAAGGGGCAGGTCACGGTCCGTCCGGACGTGCTCCAGACCGGCGAACTCTCGAACCGTATGACCGTCGTCTCCGCCGCCGAGATCGACCGCAGCCTCGCACGAGGGGCGCGCGAAGAACCGCCGGGTGGAGCTGCTGCCCCGCTAAAGCTGATCGCTCGACCGCGCGACGAGAGCATCTCGTCCCTATTGCTTCCGCATTGCTTCCGCGGCACGCCGAGCTGCGCAGTATTCGCCACACAGCATTGTGTCGCGTGCCGCGCGCGCGTGTTTGCGATGTACGCGAGGCATCTTCGACGCGGCCGCGCCCTGGGCGCGCAATATCTAGGAGACGCGCGGCGACTGCGGTGGCGGCGAAGACAAAGGCGGGCCGGTGCGATGGCGGAAATCCTGAAAGCCCCCGGACTGAACGCGGCGTCCAACCGTGTGATTCTCAGCCGCCTCGCGCTTGCAGCAAGCAACGCCGAGGACAGATCCATGACGGCAGCCATAATGGTGCGATCGATCCTGCTCGCCTTTGTCGCGCTGATCTGCACGGCAGGCGCCGGCCATGCACAGGCCAGCGCCTGCGACCCCCGAGCCTACGGGGCTGCCGACGACCGATGGACGGACAATGCGACCGCGATCCGGAACGCAATAGACGCATGTACCGCCCAAGCCGACGAAGCCGCCGTCACCGGGCCGGCCGCCATCTGCGACCCCCGTGCCTATGGAGCCGTCAACGACGGACGGACCGACAACGCAGCCGCGATCCAGAACGCCATTGAGGCGTGCGCCGCCCGTGGCGGGGGCATCGTGCCGGTCGATGGTGGAGGCACCTACGTCACCGGGCCGATCTCGCTGCGCAGCAACGTCTTCCTGCGGATCGGCGACGGGACGACGCTGAAGAACACCACCGACCATGCCCGCTACCAGCCGGCGTTCATCGGCTATCCCTTCCAATTCCGGAACGACCCCGCCGCGACCGGCGGCGGTCCCAGTCTGCCCGGGCTGCCCGAGGCGATGATCTCGGCCTCAGGGGTCGAAAACACCGGAATCATCGGGACCGGGACGCTCGACGGCAGCGGCGCCGACCAGGCTGCGGGGCCGACGCCGGACAATCCCGACGCGCTGAGCTGGTGGCAGCTTGCGGCCAACGCGAAGAGCGCCGCCTCCGCTCCCGGCTACACCTATCCCGGCTATCCGGATATCCCGACCAGCAACGGCCTGCCGCGCCCGTGGCTGATCGAGTTCTACGATGCGAGCAACGTCGTCGTGTCCGGGATCACCGTGACCAATTCGCCGATGTGGTGCCTCGGCCTGCGATACGTGAAGGGCGCCGTGGTCTCGGGCTACACCGTGCGCAACCCGCCCGACTCGCCCAACACCGACGGCGTGGATCTCGTCGGCGCAGAGAACGTGATGCTGGTGAAGCTCGACATCGCGACCGGGGACGACAATGTAGCGATCAAGTCGGGTCTCCCCGGCGTTCCGTCCGGCGCGTACTATGCGCCGCCCTACAACCTTCCGCGGACGCCGACCAGCAACGTCGTCGTGGCGGACTCCGCCTTCGGGCGAGGGCATGGCCTGTCGGTGGGCAGCGAGACGGTGAACGGCATTCACCGGATCTGGGCGAGCGACATCACTTTCGCCGGCACGGACAACGGTTTCCGGATCAAGACCGGGCGCGACCGCGGCAACCAGATCGATGAGATGTCCATCCAGAATTTGACGATGACGGACGTTCCGACCCCGCTCTCGATCAGCGAATATTACCCCACCATCCCGTCGCCCTCGGTTCCCGACATCGAGCAGGCGATAACGAACGAGCCTTTCGTCCACGACATCGCGGTCGCGGACGTGACAGCGACGAATCCCAGGACGGTCCGACCGGACGCGGTCACGACCGGCGGCCTCATCATCGGCGTGCCGGAATCGCCGATCTACAATCTCACCCTCGACCGGATACACATCAGCGCCGCGCAGCCCACCTACATGCGGCTGCGCAACCTCGTGGACAGCTCGTGCAGCGACGTGACGATCACGCCGCTCAAGGAGGGCGCGCCCAACGACGGCAGTACCTTCGACGACGAGGGCGGCCTGCGGAACGCTCCCGGCTGCGCGGCCGGGTCCGGGCAGTAGGCGCCGGCCGGGGATCACAGCCGGAGTTTCTTGTCTCCGCACACAGCGGCCCCAAGGACGGCAAGTCGGGCGGTAGATAAGAAGAAGTTCAAAGACCCGAGAGCGCCAGGATTTGGAAAAGGCGCGGGAAGCGCGCTGACAAATCCTGGCGCTCTCGGCGTCATGGCGCTTCGAGCGTTTTTCTTTTTCGGCCCTACCCCCTTGCCGCCTTCATCAGCCGCAGGCGCAGCGCGTTCAGCTTGATGAAGCCCTGCGCGTCGCGCTGGTCGTAGACGCTGTCTTCCTCGAACGTGACGTGGGCGAGGCTGTAGAGCGACTTCGGCGATTTGCGGCCGACGGTGCGGATGCTGCCCTTGTAGAGCTTGAGCCGGACCGTTCCCTCGACGTACTCCTGGCTCTTGTCGATCAGCGCCTGGAGCATCTCGCGCTCCGGCGCGTACCAGAAGCCGTTGTAGATCAGCTCGGCATAGCGCGGCATCAGCTCGTCCTTGAGGTGCGCAGCACCCCGGTCGAGCGTGATGCTCTCGATCGCGCGGTGCGCCGTCTGCAGGATCGTGCCGCCGGGGGTCTCGTAGACGCCGCGCGACTTCATGCCGACGAAGCGGTTCTCGACGAGGTCGAGGCGGCCGATGCCGTGCTTGCCGCCCAATTCGTTGAGCTTGGTGAGGAGCTGCGCCGGCGAGAGAGTCTGCCCGTTCACCGCGACCGGGTCGCCGCGCAGGAAATCGATCTCGACGTATTCCGGCTGGTCCGGCGCGTCCTCCGGCGCCACCGAGCGGCTGTAGACGAACTCCGGCGGTTCCTCCCAGGGATCCTCCAGCACCTTGCCCTCGGCCGAGATGTGCAGCAGGTTCGAGTCGACCGAGAACGGCGCCTCGCCGCGCTTGTCCTTGGCGATCGGGATCTGGTGCTTCTCGGCATAGTCGATGAGCCGCGTGCGCGAGGTCAGGTCCCATTCCCGCCACGGCGCGATGATCTTGATGTCGGGCTTCAGCGCGTAGCACGTCAGCTCGAACCGCACCTGATCGTTGCCCTTGCCGGTCGCGCCGTGCGCCACCGCGTCGGCGCCGACCTTGTTCGCGATGTCGATCAGGTACTTGCCGATCAGCGGCCGGGCGATCGACGTGCCGAGCAGGTACTCGCCCTCGTACAGCGCGTTGGCGCGGAACATCGGGAACACGAAGTCGCGGACGAACTCCTCGCGCAGATCCTCGATGAAGATGTGCTCCGGCTTGATGCCGAGCATCTCGGCCTTCTTGCGCGCCGGCTCCAGCTCCTCGCCCTGGCCGAGATCGGCGGTGAAGGTCACCACCTCGCAGCCGTACGTCTCCTGCAGCCACTTCAGGATGATCGACGTATCGAGCCCGCCCGAATAGGCGAGCACCACCTTCTTGACCTGACCCTTCATCGTCCGTCCCTGCCTCTCGCGAGAGCGCATCCGCCGGCGCCGCGAGCACCGCGCGCCGCGGTTCTACCGGGATCGCCCCGGCGCAGCAAGGGACCGGCAGGCGGAAGATGATCGGCAGACGAGGCGAATCCAGGGGCGGATCTCCAAGACGATCCGCCACACAGCATTACGGCAAACGCAACCCATAAATGCTCGTAAAAGGTTCAGAGTCCTGCTTTCTGATTCAAGGCGCTTTCCAGGCGCATATCCATCATGGCATGCTGCATTTAATCAGTTCGAATATTTCGGCTTCTGCTGGCTCCGCCGACGGATTTTTGGGGGCAAGCAGATGGCGCTCGGGCGGCGCGCGGCATTCCTGTCGGCAGTCCTGGGGGTATTGTCGCTTTTCTCATCTGCCCCCGTGGCGCAGACTCCGCAGGTCGGCGTCAGCACGGCGGTAAATCCGGCGGCATCAGGCACGCCGCCCGATGCGCCGCGGCGTGATCTCTATATCGGCAACGAGATCGTCCACGACGAACGGATCCAGACCGAGGACAACGGTCAGGCGCAGATCGTCTTTGTCGACCAGTCCGCCTTCACCGTCGGTCCGGGCTCCGACCTCGTCATCGACGATTTCATCTACGACCCGGCTACCACGCAGGGCAAGCTCGTCGCCAGCGCGGGCAAAGGCGTATTGCGCTTCATCGGGGGCGCGATCAGCAAGAGTCCCGAGAGCGTCGTGGTGAACACGCCCGCCTCGATCATCGCCATCCGTGGCGGCGTCATGCTGGTAGCGGTCGATGGCGGCGCGACGACCGCAGTCCTGCTGCACGGAAACGAAATGACGGTGTCGACGCGAACCGGCGAAACCCGGCGCGTCGTCCGGGAGGAATTCGGCATAACGGTGGACGCCGCGGGCCGCGCCGGCACGATCCGGGCGATGCCGCAGGAAATCGTTTCGTTGAGCGCCCGCCTCGACCCGCATACGGCTCAGCGGCAGCAGGTGGACCCGGCACGGATTGCCGCCGTTCGTGATGCCGCCGGCACCGGCATCAAGGCGCGCTTCGAGGCGGTCAGGCCGGAGGTGTACCGCCGCGCCGGACTGGAAAAAACCGTGCTGAAATCCGACGGCGTCACGTCGCCGTTCGCCTTCTCCGGCGTTATTCGCCGCATCGGAACCAGCATCCCCGTCGGCGGCGACACGCTCGCGTACCGCGACGGCCGGCTCACGGCGGGACAGTTCGTCGCGACGCTGCCGAACGGCCAGCTCTCCATCCCGATCCGTGCGGCGCCGGACGGCTCCTTCGCGTCGGCAGACGTCGAAACGCCATTCGGGCCGGCAACCGGCTCAGGCTTCATCTCCCCGGATCTCGGCTTCGTCTTCGCCGATCTCCGGCCAAGCACCGGCGCGGGTGAAGGACTCCTTCTCGTCTTCGGCGGCGGGTCGGCGCAAGCAGCGCTTCCGACGTCGCCGGCGCCGGGAACGCGCATCGCCTACAACACCATGGCCGTCGGAGGAGCGGGACTGCCGTTCCTCACCGGACAGGGCGGCGCTTCCATCCCCGGCGTCGCCTCGCCCCTGCTGCTCGCCTTCGGCGACACTCCGGGGCAAGCCGTGATGCTCCAGGCGGGGCTCGGCCTTCAGGGAACGGGCGGCACGCAGACGTCCGCCCTGGTCGTCGCCGTCGGCGGCACGCTCGATTCCGGCGGGAAGACGGCGCTCGGCGGCTTCGTCCGCGGGACGGCGCGCCTCGATGCGTCGGCAGGCCCGACGCTCACCCGCGCCTCGCTCGGCACTGTCCGTGACGCGGACGGAAACAGCTTCTTCGGCGGGGGCGGGTCGCCATATTTCGTGCTCGACCAGAACGGCTACGATCCGGCTGGGAATCCGGTCGCGTCGCTCGCCACCGTGCAAGCCTCTTCGACCCGGACGCCCGCCTCGCAATACGGCTTTGCCGTCGCCGCGCTGCCGCAGGGCGCTCCGCCCGCGGCGGCGTCGCGCACGGCGCAGACCATGACCGGGTTCGCCGCCGGGATCGCCGAGACGGCAGGCGGGCCGGGCCGCATCCTTGCCACGCGCGACTCCGACGACTTCACGCTCACGACCGATCCGTCCACCAACCGGATCGCCGTCCAGTTCGCTGCCGGGGACTCTTTCGGGCATCGCTCATACGGCCACCACGGAGAGCAGAGACTTGGGTTCGACCTCGGGGACTCTTCCTGGCATCGCTCGCACCGTCATCACGGAGAACAGAGACTTGTCTTCGGCGGCCTCGATGCGCCGGGACGTTCCGCCTTCATAGACGATACGTCGTTCGGGGCGGTGGAAGCGGCGTCGCCGCCGGCGAATAGCTGGGCCGGCGGGAACAGCAGCGCCCTCGCCGCCGGCGGCGCGTTCATCAGCGCCGGCGCGGTCTCCGGCGCCCTCGCCGCAGCCTTCCCCGACGTCACGTTCTGCAACTGCCAATACGCGCGTTGGGGTTTCTGGAGCGCGGCCCTCGACCACGGCTGGGGGCAGGTCCATCTCGGCACCTGGATCGCCGGCTCCGAAACGCCGCTCGCCGATCTGCCGAGGACCGGCATAGCCGCCTTCGCCGGCCACGCGATCGGTTCCGTCGACAATGCCGGCCGAAGCTACGTCGCCGCCGGCGCCTTCCAGGGCAGGTTCGACTTCGGGGCACGGACCGGAACGGTCGCCATCGCCAATTTCGACGGCCGCAGCGTCGGCGGATCGACGGCGAGCGCGAACGGACGCAATTACCAGGGCGGCCTCTCGGGCAGCGGCCTCGCCGGCACGGTCACCGGCACGATGTTCGGTCCGAAGGCGGCCGAGACCGGCGGCGCCTTCACGCTGACGCAGGCCGGCGGCGCGGCGGGGTACCGCGCGACCGGCACCTTTGCGGCACGGCGGTAGCGGCATGGAAAGCATGAAAAGAGCGTGGCGAGCCGGAAGGCGCGGGGGAGCGGCGAAGCGCCGCGCGTTCGCCTACGGACTGCCGGTCGCGGCCATCCTCGCTGCGATCGCGCTGCGGCTG
Source organism: Allostellaceae bacterium (assembly GCA_036403035.1). GTDB lineage: Bacteria > Pseudomonadota > Alphaproteobacteria > ATCC43930 > CGMCC-115725 > DASWRT01. The sequence continues at coordinate 21,787 of DASWRT010000156.1, forward strand.
GCCGCGCCGGGATTTGCCGACCGCCTGTCGGATTTCTGTTTCGACGCGTTCCAACGCATGGCCCCCCGCCCCGCTGCGGATCTTCCAGTCCATGTCGTCGACATCGACGAGGCGAGTCTCGCCGAGTACGGGCAGTGGCCCTGGCCGCGCACGCTGGTCGCGGAACTCGTCCGGGATCTTTCCGAAGCAGGCGCCAGGGTCATCGGCTTCGATGTCCTGTTCGCCGAACCCGATCGGTCCTCCCCCAGGGTTTTTCTGAAGACGATCGAGCGCGGCGGCGTCGTCCCGGAGGAAACCCGCTCGTTCCTCGCCCGCGCGCCGGACAATGACAGCATCCTGGCCGCGGCGGTCGGCGCGGCGCCGGTGGTCGTCGGCGAAGTCCTGACCGTGGAGAGAGGGCCGGTTCCGCCGGCCAAGGCAGCGTTCGCCGTGGCGGGAACGACGTCGCTCGGCACCGTTCCCGCGAACGCCGGCGCCATCGCGCCCTTGGACTCCATCCTGAAATCCGCGGCCGGGCTCGGCTTCCTCAATCATGAACCGGATTGGGATCGCGTGGTCCGGCGCGTACCGCTGCTGCTCCGCGCCGGCGACAAGCTTCATCCCTCTTTCGCCGCCGAACTCCTCCGCGTCGCCTCGGGCGCCAAAGGCTATGTCGTCAAGACGGCAGGCGCCAACGGCGAGACCAATTTCGGCCGCGCGGACGGGATCGTCGCCGTCCGCATCGGCCGCGCGACCATCCCGACCGACGCCACGGGATCGGTATGGCTCCACTACACCTCACCGGCGGCGGCCACGCGCCGCATCTCGGCGAAGGACGTGCTCGACGGGAATTTCGATCAGTCGCGCGTCAGGGGCAGCATCATCATCGTCGGCTCGACCTTCGCCGGCAACAATGACCTCGTCGCGACGCCGCTCTCGGCAGCAATGGGCGGGGTGGAAGTTCACGCGCAGCTGATCGAGCAGGTCATCCAGGGATGGTTCCTCGAACGGCCGGACTGGAGCACCGGCATCGAGCTGGCCTTCGCGGCAGCGGTCGGACTCGCGCTGATCGTCATCATTCCGCACCTCGGCGCGCTCGCCGGCGCGTTCATTGCACTGGCGACGCTGGTCGCGGCGGGCACAGGATCCTTCCTGGCCTTCCGGGAGGCGCACCTCCTGATCGATGCCGTCTATCCGGGGCTGGTCATCCTCGGCGTATACGTCGTCGCGACGCTGATCGGATTCCTCCGCACGGAAGCCGAGCGGCGGCAGGTACGGGGTGCCTTCTCGCGCTACATGTCGCCGGTCCTCGTCGAGGAACTCGCCAAGAACCCCGGGCGTCTCGTGCTGGGCGGCGAGATGCGGACGATGACGCTGATGTTCTGCGACATCCGCGGCTTCACGACGATCTCAGAAGGCTTGAACGCGCAGGAGCTGACGCACTTCATCAACCGCTTCCTGTCGCCGATGACCGA
>DASWRT010000157.1:0-18245 GCA_036403035.1 Allostellaceae bacterium
CCGGATCGTCGCGGAACGCGCTGTCGCCCGCGACCGTGAGCCGCTCGCCGTCGACCTTGAAGCCGTCGATCAGCTTGCGTCCGCCGCGCAGTCCCCAGACCCGCCAGTGGAAGCGCGGCTTGCGCGTCTGCATCGCTTCCAATACCGCGCAGAAGATGCGGGTCAGGTCGCCGACATCCTTCGCGACCAGGAAGTAGTGCTTCATGAAGCGCTCGACGCCGCGCGTCCCGGCATGGTCGGTGTAGCCCATGCGGCGGCCGATCTCGGTCTGAACGTCGAAGGTGAGCCGCTCCTCCGCGCGTCCGGTGACGTAATGGAGATGGCAGCGCACCGTGCGCAGGAAGGTCTCCGCGCGGGCGAAGCGCGCCGATTCCTCGGCGTTCAGCACGCCGAGATCGACCAGCTTTGCGACGTCGTCCACGCGATAGATGTACTTGGCGATCCAGAAAAGCGTGTGCAGGTCGCGGAGCCCGCCTTTGCCCTCCTTGACGTTCGGCTCCAGGACGTAGCGCGAGTCTCCCATCCGCTGATGCCGCTTGTCGCGCTCGGCGAGCTTCGCCTCGACGAACGCGACGGTTTTTTCCTTCGTCTTCGCCGCTTCCAGGCGGCGCTTCAGGTCGAGGAACAGCGGCTGGTCGCCCCAGACGTAGCGCGCCTCCAGCATCGCCGTCCGGATCGTCAGGTCGGCCTCCGCCTGCCTCAGGCACTCATCGACCGACCGGGTCGCGTGTCCGACCTTCAGGCTGAGATCCCAAAGCGTGTAGAGGATGTACTCGACGACCTGCTCGGTGTGCGGCGTCGGCTTGTAGGGCAGCAGGAACAGCAGGTCGACGTCGGAATGCGGGGCCAGTTCGGCGCGCCCGTAGCCGCCGACCGCGACCACCGCCATGTGCTCGCCCGCCGTCGGATTGGCGATCGGGAACAGCCGCGTCGTGACGAAGTCGTAGAGGATGCGGAGAAGCTGGTCGATCAGGAAGCACTGGTCGCGGACCGCCTTGTCGCCGTCGTTCGCCGCCTCGAAGCGGCGGCGGATCTCGGCCGAGCCGGTCCTCAGCGCTTCCTTCAGCACGTCGACCACGGGGGCGCGGTCGCGGTCGAGATCGGCGCGCGTGCCGGCGAGCGCGTCCAGGGCTGCCGTCAGCACCCGCCGGTCGACGATGTCGCGCTGCTTCGCGATGGCGCTCTTCATGCCCCGATCGATCCCGAGAATACGGCCGCCCCGCCTCAACGGCTGATGCACGACACTATAGGTGCGGACGACCGCTTGTCTCGGCAAGTTCGTCGCGGCGGCGGGACGGCCGGCATTCTCCTGAGAGCCTGCTCGATAGGCTCTTAACGTGGGCTCTCAGCTCTCCGCGGCTGCCGTTTCCGCCGACGGCATTGCCGCCATCGTCGAGGGCTTGTCGCCGGCTGCGGCGGCCGTCGTCTCGATCGTGCCGGCCGGCGCTCGCTGCTGCGACGGCTGCGCCTCCTCGTGCGCGGCGGCGGCGATGGCGGCTGTGCTGCCGACGACGCCGATCATCGGGACCGCGACCGCGGCGCGCGACGGCGTCTCCCAGGCGAACGAGTCGAAGCTGCGGCAGCTCGGACAGAGCGAGGTCCAGACCGCATGCTCGGTGCTGCACGTCTTGCACAACCAGACCGGATCGGCCGGCGCAGTGGCCGCGCGCGCCAGCCAGTCGCGGGCGGCGGCGCCGTCCTGGTGCTCGGCTTCGGCGATCTCCGCCATCAGGCGGCAGATCCGCGCGGTCGGCTCGCCGCTGCCGACGGCGAGCTCCAGGTGCCGCCGTGCCTCTCCCCACAACTGCGCGGCGAGCGACGCGGTCGCCAGCGCGACATGGCTTTCCGGATGGTCGGGCCTCAGCGACGCCAGCCGCTCGATCCGCTTCAGCCGTTCCAGCGGCTGCTCGTTGCGGTACAGATCGGCATAGCATGTGGCGAGCTGCGGGTGCGGCGCCTGCCGCCATGACCTCTCGATCGCCTTGGCCGCCTTCTTCGTCCGTCCGTCGCGATGCAGCAGCGTCGCGTAGCGGCAGACGACCGGCGCGAAGTCCGGCGCCGCCGCCTGCGCCTCCTCGGCGTAGATCAGCGCGTCGCGCGGCAGCCCGTCCGCCTCGGCGGTCACGCTGCGCTCGTACAGCACGGCGGCGCGGTGCTGCCGGCCCGGCGCCGCTTCGATCGCCCGGCGCTTCACCGCCTCGGCGAGCGTGCCCTGCGCCGCCGCCCACCGGCCCTTGCGCGTCTGCAGTTCGAACAGGCTGGTCAGCACCCAAGGCGTCCTCGGCCGCAACTCGTGCGCCCGCTCGACCAGCCGCAGCGCCGCCGCTTCGTCGCGATCGCGCATCGCGAGGTTGAGCAGGCCGCGCAGCCCGAGGAATTCGGTCTCCGGCCGCTTCAGCATCGCCGTGAAGTACTTGCGCGCCGCGTGTTCGTCGCCGTTGAGCTGCGCCGCCTGCGCCGACAGCAGCAGCGTCAGCGGCGGCTCGGCGAGCAGCACGTCCGCCCTGCGGGCGAAGCGCTGCGCCTCTTCGGCGTCGCCGGCGGCGACCGCGACCATGCCCTGCGTCAGCGCGCGGTAGCCTCTGCGCCGCCGCCGCTCGCGCCGCGCCCGAACCAGCGCCCGCGGCCCGAAGACGATGGCGCGCAGCAGCCGGAACACGATCCCGACGACCAGCGTGAGAGCGACGACGGCGAGCACAAGGATCGCCAGCGAGGTATCGACGCGCCAACCCTGCCACAGGATCGAGACGCTGCCGGGGTTCTCCGCGACGAACAGCGATACCGCGACGAAGACAGCGAGGATGACGATCGCCGGGACTGCGCGCATCTTACTTCACTCCCGTCGCGACGGCGTCCGTGCCGGCGGACGCGGAGGACGATCCGCTCCCGCCGCTGCCGCCCCCGGACTCCGAGGTCAGCCGCGCGACCAGGAGCTGGTCGAGCTTGGCGACCGCCCCCTCGGCCGCGAGGCGCGCCCTTGCGTCGTCGAGCCACGGCTTCGCCGCTTCGGCCGCGGGACCGGACAGCTTGTCGAGCGCGGCGACCGCGCCGGCAAGGTCGCCGGCGTTGAGCGCGCTCTCCGCTTGCGCGACCGCGCCTTGCGCCGGCCGGTTCTCCGGCGCGGCGCCGGTATGGCGGACGGTGACGAGCGAGCGCAGCTTGCCCAGGACCTCCTGGCCGAAATCCTGGCTCGGCGGGCTCTCCTCCGCCTGCACGATCGCCGTGGCGGCGTCGTTGAAGCGCTGCCGCAGCACGGCGAGGCTCGGCACGCCGGTCTGCGCCCGCGCCGTCAGCGGCTGCGCCGCCGCCAGCACGTTCGGCCGGTCGCGGCCCAGCGCCTGCACCGCGCCCAGTTCGGCGGCGTAGGGCCGCGAGCCACTCACCGCGTCGCGGAGCTGGCCGACGGCGAGCAGGAGGGCCTGATCGGCGCGGCCGGCGTTCACCTGCTGCGACGCCTGCGCTTCCATTCGGCTCACCCGATCGGACAGCTCGGTCTGCGCGACGGCGATCCTGCGCATGTCGTTCTGCAGCCCCTGCAGCGCCTGCTGCGTCCCCTGCTGCGCTTGCTGCACCCCTTGCTGAGATTGCTGCAATCCTTGCAGCGCCTGCTGCACGGCGGGGTCGGTCGTCGGGCGGGAATCGACCTTGCGGTCGATGCCGGCGATACGCTGGTTCAGCTCGTCAAGCTTCTGGTTGGACGCCGCCGTCTGACGTTGCAGGTCGTTGCGCAACGCCTCGACCGCGGCCGGGTCGACGCCGCCGCTACCGGCGCTGGCGACGCGCTGCTCCATGCCGGCGACGCGCTTGTCGAGCGCGTCGAGCGCGGCTTTCAGATCTCCGGTGTCGGCCGCCTGCGCCGGTTGTGCCGGCGCCGCTGCCGGGCGGCTCTCCAGCGCCTGCACCCGGCCGGAGATGTCCTGAAGCTGCTGCTGTTCCGTCTGGTTCGCCGCCTGCTCGGCTCCCCAGGGGAGCAGCGGCACCACGATCGGCGCCCAGAACGGCGTGGCGGCAAGCGCGCCGAGGATCAGGATCAGCAGGACGACGGCCAGGATCCCGCCGGCACCGCCACGCCGGCGTGGCGCATCGGCAGCGCCGACATGGCCGGAGGACGTATAATCACCGCGGACCGGTCTCGGTTCGTCCGTCACGGCGTCGGCCGGTGCAGCAGCGGCCGGCGCCGCATTCGTCGTGATGGCGGCGGCATCGGCAGTCTCTCCCTCCGGGCGGCTCTCCGCAGCGGCCATCGCCGCCGCGAGGGACGGCTCATCCGAGGATGCCGGCATCACCGGCGGCGTATCGGCGAAGCGCAGCGTCGCCTCGGGGTGATGCCCGCCCTGCGCCGCTGTTCCGGCGGCATCTGTTCCGACGGCATCGTCGCCGCTCGCGCCATTTCCGGGCAACGCCGATCGCGGCGCGGCGGCGTCGGCACCGCCGCCGGTCGTACCGGCAGTGGCGGCGTCGGCGGCCGGCGTCGATGCCGTCGGGCCGGATTTCCCGGCCTCCGTCGTGGTCGGACCTGAGGCCTTGGACAGGTCGGTCCGCGGCGTCGCGGATCCGGCGCGCGGTTTCTTCATCGTGACGGGTCCTATCCTCTAGCTGATGCCTGCGGCCGACGAGGGCCTGGCGAGAAAACCATCAAGGGCTGCCAAGAGATCCCGCCGGGTCGGTGCGGCGGCGATGAGGCAGTCGCGCCATCCGAGCGAGGCAAGCGCCGCTGCCACGGCGGAGCTGAGGCAGAGCGCAACGGGTGCCCGGTTGCGGTCGGCCGGGAATTCGGCGGCGGCGACCTTAACAAAGGTTGACGCGGTGCGGGGAGAGAAAAAACTGGCGACGCCGATCTCCCCCGAACGCAGCAGTGCGGCAGCCTCGCGGCTCAGCGCCCCGACCGGCGCGGCGGCGTAGAGGACGGCCCGGCGCACCGTGAACCCGGCGGCGGCGAGCAGGCCGGCGAGATCGCCGGCTACCTCGCTTCCGGCGGCGTGCACCAGCGGTCCCGCTTCCGGCGACAGGCGCTCGCGGACCAGCCGCGCGAGGCCGGCGACGTCGCCGCCGGCGCTCTCGACCGTTGCGAAGCCCACGGCGCTCGCTTCCTGCGCGGTGGCGTCGCCGACCGTGAGCGCCGCCAAGTCGCGGCGCGGCGTTCGCGCGGCGAAGGCGCGCACGCCGTTGGCGCTGGTGAACAGCACCGCCTGCACGCCGCCGTCGAGATCGAGCGCCGCCGCCGGGTCGAAGCGTACCGCGATCAGCGGTTCGATCACCGGAGTGAGGCCGCGCGCCGCCAGTTCGGCCGCGAACGGCGCGGCATCCTCGCGGGGACGGGTAATGAGCACTTTCATGGCTCAGCCCGGCTCGCCCGCCGCCCACATACCGGCGTGACGCACTATCACCCTGGCGTGATGTGCCATCACGCCGGCGTGCCGAGCGGCAGCGGCAGATCGAAGAAGCCGGGTCCGGCTCGTCGCCGCAGCTCCTCGCCGGCATCGGTGCCGAGCGCCGCCGCGTCCGATGGTGCGCCCTCGCGCACGGCGTCGTGGCGTTCGGCGCCGTCCGGGCGCACCACCGCGGCGCGCAGCCGCAGCGTTCCGCCGCCGGCGTCGATCTCGGCGAGCGCGGCGATCGGCGTCCGGCAGGAGCCGTCGAGCGCCGCGAGCAGCGCACGCTCCGCCGTGACGCGCGCCGCGGTCGGCGCGTCGTCGAGCGCCGCGACATAGCGGTTGGTCCTGTCGTCCCGCAACCGGGTCTCGATGCCGATCGCGCCCTGCGCCGCCGCCGGCAGCATCAACTCGGTCGACAGGATCTCGGTCGCGCGTCCGTCGAGGCCGAGGCGCTTCAGCCCGGCCAGTGCCAGCAGCGTCGCATGGACGGCGCCGTCCTGAAGCTTCCTGAGCCGCGTCTCGACGTTGCCGCGCAACGGTACGACGCGGAGGTCCGGCCGCGCATGCAGCACCATTGCCTGCCGGCGCAGCGACGCGGTGCCGACGACCGCGCCCGCCGGCAGGTCGCGGAACGGGCATCCGTCGCGCGAGAAGAAGGCGTCGCGCGGATCCTCGCGCGGCAGGCAGGCGGCGATCGCCAGCCCCTCCGGCAGGAACGTCGTCACGTCCTTCATCGAATGCACGGCAAGGTCGATCGTGCCGGCGAGCAGCGCCTCCTCGATCTCCTTCGTGAACATGCCCTTGCCGCCGACGGCCGCCAGCGTGCGGTCGCGCACGAGGTCGCCGGTGGTCTTGATGATCGTGACCTCGATCGCGCCGGGCGCGGCCAGCTCGGGATGGGCCGCGCCGAGGCGCCGCCGCACCTCCTCGACCTGCGCCAGCGCGAGCGGGCTGCCCCGGGAGCCGATGCGGAGAAGCGGAGCCGTCATGCGGCCCCTCATTAGGCCGCCGGGCGGGGACGGTAAAGGGTCAGTTAACACCGGCGACCGTTCACCGCACGGGAGCGGGCGGATGCGGTCGGCCGGTCGGCACCCTATCTGACGCCACGAGGGTCGCGGCGCCCGATGCCTCGGATGCAAGATGCTGGGACGAACGCGCCGGGTGGCGCCGGCCTGCTTCCCGATCTTGGCGATTGAGCGCGCTTCGGGCGGCCGATAAGGTCCGGACCATGATCGTATTGGGCATCGAGACGAGCTGCGACGAGACCGCCGCCGCCATCGTGGCGGGCGGCGGAGGGGAGCGCCGCATCCTCGCCAACCTCGTCCTGTCGCAGCTCGACGAGCATGCGCCCTACGGCGGCGTCGTGCCGGAGATCGCGGCGCGCGCCCATCTCGATCACATTGACGGTCTGGTCGGGCGGGCGCTCGGGGAGGCCGGGCTTGGCTTCGGCGACCTCGACGGGATCGCCTTCACCGGCGGGCCGGGACTGATCGGCGGCGTCATCGTCGGCACGATGACCGCCAAGGCGATCGCGCTCGTGCACCGCAAGCCGCTGGTCGCGGTCAACCACCTGGAAGGCCATGCGCTGACCGTGCGGCTGACGCACGGCACGCCGTTCCCCTATCTGTTGCTGCTCGTCTCCGGCGGCCATTGCCAGCTTCTCGCGGTCGAAGGCGTCGGCCGGTACCGGCGGCTCGGCACGACGATCGACGATGCGGCCGGCGAGGCGTTCGACAAGACCGCGAAGCTGCTCGGCCTGGGCTATCCCGGCGGCCCGGCGCTGGAACGTGCGGCGCGCGACGGCGACCCGGCGCGCTTCGACCTGCCGCGGCCGCTTCTCGGCCGGCCGGGCTGCGATTTCTCCTTCTCCGGCCTGAAGACCGCGGTGCGCCATCTCGCGGCGTCGCTCGGCGGCGGCGGCGGGCGCGACCTCGCCGATCTCGCGGCCTGTGTGCAGGCGGCGATCGCCGACAGCCTCGTCGACCGGACCCGCAACGCCGTGACGCTGTTCCGCGAGCGCTGGCCCGAGGGAAGCAGCCTCGTCGTCGCCGGCGGCGTCGCCGCGAACGCGACGATCCGCCAGCGGCTGGCGGCGCTCGCTGCGGCGAGCGGCCTCGATTTCGTCGCGCCGCCGCTGGGGCTCTGCACCGACAACGCGGCGATGATCGCCTGGGCCGGGCTGGAGCGGCTGCGCCTCGGCCTTACCGACGGCCTCGATTTCGCGCCGCGTCCGCGATGGCCGCTCGACCCCGACGCGGCCCCGGCGATCGGCGCCGGGGTGAAGGCGTGATCGAGCATCCCACGACGATGGAAACGAAGGTGACGGCATGACGAGCGGCGGCGGTGCGTTGGCTTTCCTCCCCTTCGGCCCGGCCTTCGCCGGCTTCCTGCTGGCGTCGCTCGCCGTCAACGTCACGCCGGGGCCGGACATGCTCTATGTGATCGGGCGCAGCGTCGGGCAGGGGCGGCGAGCGGGGATCGTCGCGGCGCTCGGCGTCTTCGCCGGATGCCTCGTCCATATCGCCGCCGCCGCGGTCGGACTGGCGGCGCTGCTGGAGCTTGTCCCGGCGGCCTACCTCGTCCTGAAATATGCCGGCGTCGCCTATCTCCTCTATATCGGCTTGCGGATGATCCTTTCGGCCGGCACGTCGGCCGATGCAGCGGTGATGGGCAAGGCGCCGGCGGCGCCGCTCGGCGCGATCTTCCGCCAGGGCGTGGTCACGAACGCGCTCAATCCCAAGGTCGCGCTGTTCTTCCTCGCCTTCCTGCCTCAGTTCGTCGACCACGGCGCCGCTGCCGCCACGGCGTCGGCGTCGCCGGCCCTTCAGATGCTGGCGCTCGGGCTCGTGTTCGACGTCGGCGGACTGCTGGTCAATGGCGGCGTCGCCTGCGGCTTCGGCACGGCCGGCGACTGGCTGCGCCGCCGGCCGGGCGTCTGGCGGTGGCAGCAGCGCGCGACCGGCGGCATCTTCGTTGCAATCGCCTTGCGGCTCGCCCTGCCGGAACGGCGGTGACGCGGAGAGCGGGGGCGCAGGCGCGGCGGCATGCCGAACAGTTGGCCGCATGCCCCCGGTTTTCTCTGCCACGGTTGAGAAATGCTGACTTGTGCGGGATCGCAGATGCAGTGCATTGTGATGGTAGCCTTGCCATAGCAAGGAGGAATCGACATGCAGCTCACCGCGTCGCAGATCGATCGCTTTCGGAAGGACGGATTTCTCGTGCTTCCGAATCTATTCTCTGCGGAAGAGGTAGCAGTCCTTCGGGCGGCGCTGCCGGTCGTCTACGCGGAGGATACGCCGGCCAACATCCGCGAGAAGCGCAGCGGCAAGGTCCGGACCTCCATGGGGCTGCATCTGCGCCATGACGCGTTCGCCCGGCTGGTGCGGCATCCCCGGCTGATCGAGCCGGCGATTCAGATCCTCGGCGACGACCGGCTGTACGTTCAGCAGGTGAAGGTCAATACGAAGCCGGCGTTCGACGGCGAGATCTGGCAGTGGCACTACGACTTCGCCACGCACCATAACGGGGATGGCGTTCCCGCCCCGCTTGCGCTGAACCTTCACGTCTTCCTTGATGACGTCACCGAGTTCAACGGACCCCTATGGTTCATCAAGGGCTCGCATCGCGACGACCCGGTTGCCGCGATGTTCGATGCGGAGACCACGAGCTATGCCTTCTGGGTCGTCGACAACGACTCCGTGACGCGGCTCGTCGAGAAGGGCGGTATCGCTTCGGCAACCGGACCGGCCGGCACAGCGCTCATCTTCGTCGACGGCATCGTGCATTGCTCGCCGAGCAACATGTCGCCCTGGAATAGGCAGATCTTCTCGCTGATCGTCAATCCCGTCTCGAATGCCCCGACGCGGCGCCGGCGCCCCGACTACCAGCATCATCATGACCTCGCGCCCATCGTGCCGTTGGCCGACGATTGCCTGGTGGCTCACGCCAAGTCACCGGTCGAGGCGGTAGGCTGAGGCGCGGCGGATCGGGCCGCGGCGGATGAACGGGATGTGTCGGCAGCAGGTGCTTTCCCCATCCCTCCGCCAGGGCTGACGCCAAGCCGCCGACTGCAAACGCCGCGTCTTGGATAGGGCGCAGTGCGTACCTCGCACGGCGCGGATGATTCCTGCGGTTTGAGACGGAAGCTTTACGGATGCGGCCGATCGGCCGCATCCGCCTGACGGCACCGCGGTCAGTTGGCAGTCAGGATCTCGAAAGCCTGCAACGGCGCGAGCCGATAGGATCCGTCGTCGTCGTGCTGGATAAGCTTGTTTTCGACGATGTCCTTGTCGATGAACATCGACGTCTTCTTTCCGCCTCGACGGATTTTTTCGTTGATCAATCGGATCGAGTATTCGACCGTCCGGTAGATGCGGTCCGCATCGACCGCCGTCGTCCTCGGCTGCGACTCGCCAACCGATTCGCATATCCGGAAGATGCCGTGATACTCGGGCAGGGAATAGTTCATCGTGCTGGAGACCCGCGGCAGGAAATGTCCTCCAGTGATCGGCGCTTCGCCGGTGGGGCGTACGCATGTGTACGCCGGATGGTTGGGCATGTCCGCCGCCAGGCTGCCCGGCATGAAGCGCAGCATGTTGAAGTTCAGGAAGTCCGGATCGCACTCTTCGAGACCGAACCGAATGGCTTCGGCGTCGTCTTCGAACGTCGTCGGAGCGTAGCCGATCACCTCGGTGCGATCCTCATTGAGGATTGCCTTGGGTAGCCCGAGGATCAGGAAAAGGCTGCTCGGAAGTCCGGTGGCGGTCATGCTGCGATACACGCTGCGCACTTGGTCGAGATAGGTATGCGCCCGCGAGAGCTTCTGCGCGAGGGACCCGTTGAACTTGTCGATGGCGAGCGCGACGCCCGGATGGACGTGCTCCACGCCGCAGAACATATACCGGCAGCCATGCTGGACGAAATGGTGCATCAGGTCGGGATCGATCCGGTCGATACGCGTATTCGAGCCCCAGATGAAGCCTTCCTCGTGCAGGATCTCCGCCTGCTTCCGCGCCCGCCGTTCGCTTATGCTGAACGTGTCGACATCCAGGTAGGCTGCCGAATAGCCTTCGTCCTTGAGTCTCCGAAGCTGAGCGCGCAACGCCTCGTCGGAAACCCAGACGACATTGTTTCCCTCTTCGCTCTTGTTGCAGAAGGCGCAGGCATAGGGGCAGCCGCGCTGCGTGAAGATCTGGGCAGTCTTTGCCTGTCGGCCGTCGACGCGGAAGATGTCCATGTTGTGCCGTTCGGGAACGTGGACGAACCCGAAATTCTGGTCGAAACAGTCGAGATCGGTCGTGCGCTCGGCGATCGACCGTCGGAACCGGCCACCCGCATCGATATAGCAAATCCCGCGGAGTCGCGGGCGATCCTCGAAGAACGTGCCCCGAGCCACGGACTTGGCGATCTCGATGATACCTGCCTCGCCCTCACCGTCGAAGTAGCCCGATATCCATGGGCTGAGCCGCGCGATGTCCTCGACGCCCTTCGTTGCGTAGCCGCCGACCACGATTGGTACGTGGCTGCGGGACAAGCGCTGCAAATGGTCGGCAACCATGCGGACGGTCACGTCGAGTTCGGGCCATTGCGGCGTCATCGCACCCGCAAACGCGACGATGTCAGCGTCTTGAACTTCGCGGAGCAGGTCGTCCGCCGTGACGTCCGGCCGTTCGAGATCAATCTGAACGACGTTCTTGAAGCCATTCCGCGTCAGGCAACTCGCGAGCACCGGCAGCGCCTTGTTGGCGCCGTTAAAGCTGCGGTAGCGGAGTCTTTCGCCGACAAGCAAAAACTTGACGCTCATAAGAACCCTGCCCTTTCTACGCGGTGATGGGGATTTGATTTTTTGAATTAAGATGAATTCTCGAAATAATAATATTCGAAACATTATATTTTGTTTTTCGCGAAGGGATTCTATCTTTGATATTGAGTTTCCTTCAAAAATTTAAGTCCTGATTGATTTTACTCGTGGGTTGTTAAGCATGATTATTTTAACACGGCCTAAAATTTTTGCAATTCATGAACAAATCTTATGCAGTCTAAAGATTTCTTGCATTGATAGGATGGGAATTTGATGCTGATCAACTTGCCGCTCCCGCGACGGCATCGGCGGGTGAATGCAACCGACAAATGCATGAGGATCGAACGCCCGATACTTGCGAGTGCATCCTTCATCGGTCGTGATCTTCTTGATTGAGTGTATCCCCTCGCCGCCAATAAGGTCTGCCGGCACGGGCACGAAGGACGCGGCAAAATCGGGAGTTCGACGAAGTGACCAGCAGCGGAATGGCCATCGCCGGTGTGTGGCCAAGGCTTGGCATGCTCCATGCCTTCGGGCGCAGCATCGAGCCGGGACGCCGTGCGGGCGTTGCCGGCGTGCTCGCAACGCCGGAGCAGAGATGATGGAACGCCTCGCCGTGATCGGCGGCGGCGCATGGGGAACGGCGTTGGCGATGACCGTGCGCCGCGCCGGTCGCGAGGCCGTGTTGTGGGCGCGCGACGCTGATGTGGTCGAGTCGGTGAACCGCGGTCACGAGAACCCGGCCTACCTGCCGGGCGTCGACCTCGATCCGGCGATCCGCGCCACCACCGACCTCGCCGACGCGGCGCAACGGGCCGAGACCGTGCTGCTCGTCGTTCCCGCCCAGCACCTGCGCGCCGTCGCCAGACGGCTCCGCCCGCATTTGCCGCCGGGCGTGCCGGTGCTGCTCTGTGCAAAAGGCGTCGAACAGGGCAGCCTCGCGTTGATGACCGAAGTCGCCGCCGAGGAACTGCCGGAAGCGCCGCAGGCGGTGCTCTCTGGGCCGACCTTCGCCGCCGAAGTGGCGCGCGGGCTGCCGACGGCGGTGACCGTCGCCGCGACGGATCCCGATCTCGCGGCGCGCTTCGCGGCGGCGCTCGGCACGCCGTCCTTCCGCCCCTATGCCTCGGACGACCCGGTCGGGGCGGAGATCGGCGGCGCGGTGAAGAACGTGCTGGCGATCGCCTGCGGCATCGTCGTCGGGCGGCGGCTCGGCGACAATGCGCGGGCGGCGCTGATCACGCGCGGGCTGGCGGAGATCGTCCGGCTCGCGGTGGCGAAGGGCGGCCGGGCGGAGACGCTGACGGGGCTGTCGGGGCTGGGCGACCTGACGCTGACCTGCACGGCGATGCAGTCGCGCAATCACTCGCTCGGCGTCGCGCTCGGCGAGGGGCGGGCGCTGGCCGACGTGCTGGCCGGGCGTCGCTCGGTCGCCGAGGGGGTCGCCTCGGCAGCCTCGGTGACGGCGCTGGCGGCGCGTCTGGGTGTGGAGGTGCCGATCGCCGCGGCGGTGGACTCGATCTTGCATCGCGATGCTGCGATCGATGAGACGATCGCGCGGCTTCTGGCCCGCCCGTTCCGGCGCGAGACGATTCTCGCGGCGGAATGTTGAACTTTCAAAACTCGGTAGTGAAACCTTAACGTTGGGCAATTTATGGTGACATTGAGAGGCATCGGAAGTACTCTCGTCAGGCGAGTCGTCCTACGGAAGTTCGCGCGCTTGCAGCAGCATCTTCTTCCACCCCTGCCAGACCGGCCCCCCGCGAGAGGGCTTAGGGTCGGACGCTTCGCCTCCAGCAACGCCTGCCGCCATGCGGTCAGGCGTTTTTTGTTGCCTGCGATACCCCCTCGTCTCTCTCCAGAGACCTTTTGAGGAGATCCTGATGGCCAAGCGTTCGGTCCGCAATGCGATGGCGATGCGCGTCAATGACTCGAAAGTCACGAGCCTGTTCGACAACGGCTGGGACCCGCTCGCCCGGCACATGGAGTCGCTGCAGAACGGAGGCGATCGGGATCAGAGTTACGTCCGCAAGGTCCGGCCGCAAAGCGAGAACCAGCAGGCGCTGATGGAGGCGATCGCCAACCACCACCTCACGCTCGCCCTCGGTCCGGCCGGAACCGGCAAGACCTATCTCGCGGTGACGGCGGCGGTCGAGGCGCTGGAAGCCGGCCGGGTCGGCCGGATCGTGCTGACGCGGCCGGCGGTCGAGGCGGGCGAGAGCCTGGGTTTTCTGCCCGGCGACATGCATGAGAAGCTCGCTCCGTACCTGCGGCCGCTCTACGACGCGCTCAACGAGCGGATCGGCGGCAAGCGGGTGCGCGCCCTGATGACCGAGGGGGCGATCGAGATCGCACCGATCGCCTATATGCGCGGGCGCACGCTGAACAACGCCTTCGTGGTGATCGACGAGGCGCAGAACTGCACCTACGGCCAGATCAAGATGCTGCTGACGCGGCTGGGCTGGCACTCGACGATGGTGCTGACCGGCGATCCGGACCAGAGCGATCTGCTGGAGGGCCTGTCCGGCCTCGCCGACATCGCGGACCGGCTGGAGAAGGTCCCGAACATCGCGGTGGTGCGCCTCACCGACCGCGACATCGTCCGCCACCCGCTCGTCGCCGAGATGCTGACGGTTCTCTAATAAATACAACGCGCTGAACGCTTTCTAACGTAGGGGCGGCCCTCGGGCCACCTCTCGCCGGATCTTGGATCCGGCTGGCGGCAGGCGGAACTTTGTTCCGCCGAGAGCCCCGGCGAGGCGAGCCCCGCCCCTACAATTAGGAGCATGTTTTCAAGGCCGTCGGCGCGTTGGTGCCGGCGGCCATTCTATTCGCGACGACCTCCAACCCAGTCCGGTCTGGTTGCGCCTCGGCGCGGCGATATGCTTAACGGCATGGCCCGCTTGCCACCGCCGGAGGAACTGACCGCCATGAACCCGTCGATCAAACCTTACGGCTCCTGGCTCTCGCCGATCACGTCGGACCTGATCGTCGCCGAATCGATCGGGTTGGGCGACGTCATGCTCGACGGCGACGATGTGTACTGGATCGAAGGGCGGCCGCGCGAGGCCGGCCGCAACGTCATCGTCCGCTGCTCCGGCGGCGGGCGGGAGGACGTCAACCCGCCGCCGTTCAATGCCCGCACGCGGGTGCACGAATATGGCGGCGGGGCGGCGGCGGTCGATCGCGGCGCCGTCTATTATTCCGGCTTCGCGGATCAGCGGCTCTACCGCCAGGATCGCGGCGCGGCCGCGCCGGTGCCGATCACCCCGCCGCCCCCGCCCGACCCGTCCCGCCCCGGCTTGGGCTTCCGTTACGCCGACGGGCTGATCGACCGGGCGCGCAACCGCTGGATCGGCGTGCGCGAGGAGCATGCGGCAGGCGGCGACCCGCATCAGCCGGTCAACACGCTCGTCGATATCGACCTCGCGACCGGCGGCACCGGGCGCGTGCTGGCGCAGGGCAACGATTTCTATTCCTCGCCGCGCCTGTCGCCCGATGGCGGCCGGCTCGCGTGGCTGACTTGGAACCACCCCGACATGCCCTGGGTCGGGACCGAGCTGTGGGTCGCCGGCTGCGGTCCCGACGGCAGCCTGACCGGCGCCCGGCGCGTGGCCGGCGGCAGGACCGAATCGGTCTTCCAGCCGGAATGGTCGCCCGACGGAAGGCTCCATTTCATCTCCGACCGGAGCGGCTGGTGGAACCTCTATCGGCTGGAGGAGGACGCCGGCAACGCCGTCGTCGTCAGGCCGCTCTGCCCGATGGCGGCGGAGTTCGGCCAGCCGCAATGGAACTTCGGCATGTCGACCTATGCGTTCGCGGACGCGGACCGGCTGGTGTGCAGCTACTCGCAGAACGGGACGGAGCGTCTGGCGCTGCTCGACATGCGTTCGCTGGCGTTGACGCCGTTCGATCTCCCCTACACCGACTTCTCCTCCGTGAGGGCGTCGGGCGACCGCGTCGCCTTCCGGGCCGGCTCTCCCGCCGACCCGGCTTGCATCGTCCTGCTCCATCTCGGCACCGGGGAGACCGAGGTGCTGCAAAGCGCGATGCCGGCGGCGTCGAAGCCGGAGCTTCGCCGCTGTTTCTCCGTCGCGCGGCACGTCGAGTTCCCGACCGAGGACGGCAAGACCGCGCACGGATTCTACTATCCGCCCTCCAATCCCGATTACGCCGCGCCGGAAGGCGAGAAGCCGCCGCTGGTCGTGAAGTGCCACGGCGGGCCGACCTCGTCGGCCTCCGGCGCGCTCGACCTGCGCATCCAGTACTGGACGAGCCGCGGCATCGCCGTGCTCGACGTCGATTACGGCGGCAGCACCGGCTACGGCCGCGAGTACCGCGACCGCCTCCATCTGCGCTGGGGCATCGTCGATGTCGACGATTGCGTCAACGGCGCGAAGTACCTGGTCGGGCAGGGGCTGGCGGACGGCGCGCGTGCCGTCATCACCGGCGGCAGCGCCGGCGGCTACACGACGCTCGCCGCCTTGACCTTCCGCGATTTCTTCAAGGGAGGGGCGAGCTATTACGGCGTCAGCGACGCGTCAGCGCTCGCCCGCGACACGCACAAGTTCGAATCGCGCTATCTCGACTGGCTGATCGGCCCCTATCCCGCCCAGGAGGAGGTCTATCGCGAGCGCTCACCGGCCGATCACGCCGACCGGCTCGACCGGCCGGTGATCTTCTTCCAGGGCGACGAGGACGAGATCGTCCCGCCGAACCAGACCGAGCTGATGGTCGATGCGCTGCGCCGCAAGGGAATCCCTGTCGGATACCTGCTGTTCACCGGCGAGCAGCATGGCTTCCGCCGGGGGGAGAACATCAAGCGCGCCCTGGATGCGGAGCTGTATTTCTACGCCGCGCTGATCTTCACGACGGGGCTGACGTTCTGAAGCGGCGGGCGGCGGCGCGCGTCCGTCCGGAACCCGCCGGCTCCCGCGGCCGTAGAACAGGGAGCAAATCCGGATGCCGCCGCCATGCCGACCGCCCGCCATATATTCCTGCCCGCCGCCGTTGCCGCCCTGGCGATCCTCTCCGCCTGGCAGCCGCCGTTCGCTCGCGCCGCCGATCCGTTGCCGCACGATTCCGGCCAGAGCACCGTCCAGTTCGCCTTCGCCGACGACGCGCCGACGGGCACGATGCGCGTCCGCACCGGACGGGGCGACAGCGAGGCGTGGGAGCAGCCGGCCTTTCCCGGCGCCCACCTCACCTTCACGCTGCCGCCCGGCCGCTATGCCGTCGAGGTGCCGGGCGATCCGGTGCTGCATTTCGTCGAAGCGCCTCCCGGCGGCACCGCGGTCGTCACCGTCCGGCGCGGCCGGGCGGGCGGGTATGACGTCGCCGACGAGCGGCAAGTCCCGTCCGGCGCCCTGCCCAAGGCCGATCTCGGTTCCGCTCCGCTCTACGAACTCGGCCCGTCCGTGAGCTTCGCCATCACCCCCGGACCGGGTTCCGGCGGCGATCTCGGCAGCGCCCTGTCGGGCGGCAGCACGCCCCCTCCGCGGTCTCCCGCGCCGCGGCGCTGAGTCCGTCCGCCGGTTCCCCGGTCGCGGTCCCCTTCATCGGCGCGGCATCCAGAAGAAGGCGCATGTCGTCGCCGTGAGCATGAGGGCCGTCGCGATCAGGCCCCCGGGATACCCGAAGGCCAGCCCGTCGACGACGAGGCCGGTGAAGATCGGCCCGGTGATGACGCCGAGGTCCGTCATCACCCGTATCAGCCCCATCACCGCGCCAAGCCGCCCCGCCGGGGCGGCGTCCGCCGCGATCGCCGAGACTGCCGGCGCCGCCAGCCCGCTCGCCGCACCCAGCAGCAGCGCCGTCGACCAGAGAAGCGCCGCGGTGTGCGCCGTCGCGAGCAGCAGCAGCAGCGCCGCCGTCGTCAAATTGGCCGCGATGATGACGGCGCGGCGGCCGAACCGTGTCGCCGCGGCGCTGGTGAGCGGCAGGGTGGCAAGGTTGGTGACCGCGCTCGCCGTCAGCATCAGCCCGATATTGGCAAGGCTGAGCCCCAGGCTCGACCGCGCCACCAAGGGCAGCAGGACCCAGTTGGCGGCGACCCGCGCGTAGTAGACCCCGTAGGTGATGAACGACAGGCCGGTTATTTCGGCATTCAGCAGCCGCAGCGGAACGGCCGTGCCGGCCGCCGCCGATCGGCTGCCGGCGGCAGCGGCCGCCGCCGTCTTGCGCGGCATGGCGAGGCGGTACAGCGGGATCGCGGCGAGCAGCGCCGTCGCGCCTTGCAGCAGGAACGGCGTGCCGAAGCCCCATGTGGCGGCTGCCAGCCCGCCGATGCCGGGGCCGACCGAGACGCCGATCAGCGACGCGCCCTGGAAGGCGGCCATGTCGCGCATCCGGCTCTCCGGCGTGCCGAGATCCGCGATCGCCGCGAGTGCGGTCGTGATGAAGGCCGAGCAGCCGACGCCCTGGACCAGCAGGCAGGCCATCAGCATCGGGATGCTCGCGGCGCCGACCGCGCCGAACGAGCCCAGCGCGAGGAGCAGCAGCCCCACCAGCAGCGTCGGCCGACGCCCCCAACGCTCGGAAATGAGGCCCGCCGGCACGTTGACGACGAGTCGGGCGCCGCCGAAGCAGGCGATGACGAATCCGGCGACGCTCGTTCCCGCGCCGAGGCTTTGCAGGTAGAGGGCGAGCACGGACCAGACCATGCCGATGCCCGCGGTCAGGCACAGGACGCCCGCAAGCAGCGGCGCAAGCGGGCTCCTGCCCACGTCGAGCAGCGCCACCGTCCGCGCCCGCAACCGTTCCGCCGCCGCCATCGCCTCTCCTTCCGTCATGTCCATGCCGTCCGCGCCGGCGGGCGCGATCGTTCCCGACCGGTACCTGTCAGGTGCTCCGAGCGTCAACCCGCTTGCGGTACGAACTTTCCGCTCAACCGCAGCAATCCGCGTGCCGCCGGCGTTTGTCTCGCGGGGCGAGCGGGTCGACCGGCTCGCTCCCCGCTCCCGGCATGCACAGCGAAAGAGGCGTTCACAGATGAGACGCATGCAAGCGGTTCTTGCACCGATCCTGGTGCTGCCGCTACTGCTGGCGGCGGGCTGCGCGCTGTTCGGCCC
>DASWRT010000158.1:0-10478 GCA_036403035.1 Allostellaceae bacterium
GACTGCATCGGGTCCTGGAAGACCATCGCGACCTTGCCGCCGCGCAGGCTCCGAAGCTCCCCGCCCTGCATCGCCAGCACGTCGTCGCCGCGGAAACGGATTGCCCCGCCCGCGATGCGGCTCGGCTCCTCCAGGAGCCGCATGATCGACAGAGCCGTGACGCTCTTCCCCGAGCCGGATTCTCCGACGACGCCGAGCGTCTCGCCCGGCATCACCGAGAAGGTGACGCCGTCGACCGCGCGCACGACGCCGTCGTCGGTATAGAAATGCGTGCGGAGATCCTCGACCTCGAGGATCGGTTTGGCGTCACTCGCTTCGGCGCGCGGCAGGATCGTCTCGGCGGGAGGGGGTTCGCGATGATCCATGCCGTTCACCGCCGCCGCGCCTTGGGATCCAGCCAGTCGCGGATGCCGTCGCCGAGGAAGTTGAAGCCGAGCACGACGGTGAGGATCGCCAGACCGGGAAAGGTGGCCACCCACCATTGCTCGACGAGTTCCCGCCCCTCGGAGACCATAGCGCCCCATTCCGCGGTCGGCGGCACGACGCCGAGGCCGAGGAAGGACAGACCGGCAAAGGTGATGATCGCGTTGCCGATGTCGAGCGTGACCAGCACGATGAGCGGGCCGATGGCGTTCGGGATGATGTGCCGCATCAGCACGCGGCCCGGACCGAAGCCGATGACCTGCGCAGCCTCGACATACTCTCGGGAGCGCTGGACAATGACGAGGCTGCGCGCGAGACGCGCAAATTTCGGCCACCAAACGATGAGCATCGCGATGATCGTGTTGGTGATGCCGATGCCGAGTGCGGCGGCGATCGCCATCGCCAGGATGATCGGCGGGAAGCAGAGCACGAGGTCGGTGATCCGCATGATCAGCTCCTCGATCTTGCCGCCGGCGTAGGCCGCGATCCCGCCGAGCACGGTGCCGAACACCGCGCTCGCCAGCACGACGACCGTTCCGGTGAAGAGCGAGATGCGCGATCCGTAGAGGAGCCGCGCGAGCACGTCGCGGCCGAGCGCGTCGGTGCCGAGCCAGTGCGCCGCCGACGGCGGCTGCAACCGGTTCACGACGTCGACGGCGTCCGGCGCGTACGGCGAGAGGAGCGGCGCCCCGAGCGCAACCAGCAGCCAGATAAAGATGATTGCCGCCCCTCCCCCCGAGAGACCGTAGCGGCGCCAGATCCGCCGCGCCCGCGACGAGGGCACCGGCTGCACGACTGCGGTCGGGACCGCCTGGAGCGTGGCGTCGGTCATCGCCGCACCACCCGAGGATCGAGCAGTGCGTAGCTGAAATCGATCAGCAGATTGATGACGAGATAGACGACGGCGACCATGAGGGTGATGCCCATGATCGCCGGAAAGTCGACCGACACTGCGCTGCTGAAGGTGTAGCGGCCGAGTCCCGGCCAGGAGAAGATCGTCTCCGTCATGACGGCGCCGGTCAGCAGGTTGGCGTATGCGAGGCCGCCGAGCGTCACCACGGGGATGAGTGCGTTCGGCAGCACGTGACCGATCACGATCGCCGTCTCCCGCAATCCCTTCGCGCGCGCGACGCGGACATATTCCTGTTGCAGGCTCTCGAGCATGCTGGCGCGCGTCGTCCGCGTGATCAGACCCAGGGTCGCGGCGGCGAGCACGATCGACGGCAGGACCAAGTGCGCGGCCGCGTCGCGGAACGTGTCCCAGTCGCCGACGAGCGCACTGTCGACGAGGAACAGCCCGGTGACCGTCGGCGGCGGGAAGGCGATCGGGTCGAGACGTCCCGGCCCCGGCGCGATCTGCAGCCCGCCATAAAAGATCGCGAGCATGATGAAGGCCAGCCAGAAAGTCGGCGAAGACACGCCGATCAGCGACACGAACCGCGCGACATGGTCGATCCAGCTGTCGCGCCGCACGGCGGCCAGAATGCCGAGCGGAATGCCGATCAGGAGCGACAGCGCGAAGGCGATCGTCGAGAGTTCGATCGTCGCCGGCGCGTATTGCAGGATGTCGTCGAGCACCGGCCGCTGCGATGCGATCGAGACGCCGAGATCGCCGTGAACGATGCCTCTGAGGAAAACCCAATACTGCTTCCAGAGCGGCAGATCGAGCCCCCACTTGGCCCGGAACCGGGCGACGTAGTCCGGGTTCGACGCGGCGAGGTCGCCGAGCTGCGTCAGCACCGGGTCGCCCGGCACGGTATTCGCGATAAGGAAGATCACGAGCGTCGCGAGCACCGCCATCAGAGCGGCGATCGCGACGCGCGAGGTGACATAGCGGAGCATCTAGCCCGCCGCCGTTCTATTGCGCCGGCTTGGCCGTAGAGAAATCCGCCATCCATCCGGCGCCGGTGAGCTGGAACCCGGCGACGCGCTTGCGCACGGCGACCTGATAGATCGGCTGGAACAGGATGACCAAGTTCGCGTTGTCGACCATCGCTTTCTGGTACTGCCTCCAGAGCTGCGCCTGCTTCTGCAGATCGGTCTCGGCGGCCGCGCGGCTCACGACGTCCTTCACCTCTTGCGGCGGCTGCCAGTGGACGCGGCGCGCGACGCGCTCGACCGTGGCGGAGGCCCACAGCTGGTTTTCGACCGCGGGCGGGTTCCAGAAGGTGAGCACGCCACCCGGCGACTTGTTGGTCGTGAACTGCGTCCGCAGATTGACCTGATCCATCGGGTTGAGGTTCGCCTTGATGCCGACGCGCGCGAGGTCCGATTGGATCTTCTGCGCGAGGAGCTGGTACGACACGCCGACGATCGAGGCGTTGCCGTAGGACAGCTCGAAGCTGAACCCGTCGGGAAGTCCGGCTTCGGCGAGGAGCTGCTTCGCCTTGTCGAGATCCTGCCGGAAGCCGATCTCGCGCGTCAGCTGCTCGGTCGAGCCGTTGGTGCCGATCGGAAGGAAGCTGACAGGGCGGATCGCCGAGCCGCCGACCAGGGCGTCGCGGATGCCGTCATAGTCGATCGCGTAGCCGATCGCCTGCCGCGCCTGCTTCTTGGCGAGCGCCGGATTGAATTCCGGCTCCTGCGTCACCGCCATGTAGACGAAATCGAGGCTCGGCTCGCGCTGCACCACGACGTCCGGATTGTCCTTGAGCGTCGCGATCTGCTCGGGGATCAGGTTGAAGGCGATGTCGACGTCGCCGCGGCGGACCGCCAGCAGCTGCGCCGCGCTGTCGCCGATATGCCGGATCACGACGCGCTCGAAACCGGGCTGCCCGCGCCAGTAGTTCGGGTTCTTGACGAGCTGGATCGTCGCGTTGCGCTCCCAGCCGGCGATCTTATAGGGGCCCGTGCCCGCCGAGTTCTGGTCGAGCCACTGCGTCGCCTTGTCGGCGTCCTTCGCGCTCGCGTCGGAGAGGCCGCCGTGCTGCGCCACGATCTTCTTCTCGTAGATCGAGAAGGCCGGCGCCGCGAGGATGGTCAGGATCGGTTGGGACGGGTCCTTCAGGATAACGTCGACCGTCTTCGGATCGACGATCTCGATCCGGTCGACATGCGCGATGTACTGCGCCGGCTGGTCCTTGAGGTTGAGCACGCGGTCCAGCGAGAACTTGACGTCCTCCGCCGTCATCACGTCGCCGCTGGCGAACTTGACGCCGTCGCGCAGCGTGAAGCGGTATCCCTTCCCGTCCGCCGTCCGCTCCCATTTCGCGGCCAGCTGCGGCTTGACGTTGACGTAGTCGCCGGGATCCATCGTCACCAGCGTCTCGTACGCCGCCTTGAGCGTCATCGGCGGCGTGTACTGAGACATGCGGGCCGGGTCGAGCGTGATCGTATCGCTCGTGTCGACCCCGATCACCAGGGTATTGCGCGGCGCTGCCGCATCGGAAGCCGAGGGCAAGGCGGCCAGCACGGCGCCGATAGCCGTGGCAATCAGGAACGCGCGACGACGAACCGATCGAAAGATCATGTTGTCTCCTCCCATGCGGCGACCGTATTTTTGCTTTTAGAACGTTCTAAAAGTGTTGGATCGCTCTGTCAAACGGAGCTTACCATCGGTCCGGCGGATGTGAACTGGGCGAAAATGGGGCAGGGGAGGAGCATTTGAGCGACGACGGCAACCCGGCCGACCGGCACTCGCTGCTGCGCGACGCGGCGCGGCACTTCGCCGATCGCGAGATCCGCCCGATTGCCGCGGGGCTCGATTCAAGCGAACGGTTTCCGGCCGATCTCTACGGCAAGATGGCCGACCTAGGCATGTTCGGCATCACCGTGCCGGAAGCGCTCGGCGGGGTCGGCGCCGACGTCCTCGCCTACGCGCAGATCATGGAGGAGCTGTCGCGCGGCTATGCGTCGGTCGCCGATCAATGCGGTCTCGTCGAGCTGGTCGGCACGCTGCTCGCCGAGCACGGCACGCCGGCGCAGCAGGAACGCTACCTGCGTCCGCTGCTCCGGGCGGAGCGGCGCTGCGCCTACGCAATCACCGAGGCGGAAGCCGGCTCCGACATTTCCGGCATCCGGACGACCGCGACCGAGACGGCGGAGGGCTGGCGCCTCTCCGGCGGCAAGCTATGGATCCACAATGCGCCGGTGGCCGATTTCGCAGTCGTCCTGGCGCGCACCGCGCCGGACCTCGGCAAGCGGGGGATGAGCATCTTCCTCGTCGATCGGGACCGCGCGGGCTACCGCGTCGGCCGCAGCGAGCACAAGATGGGGCAGCGGGCGTCGCAGGTCGGCGCGCTTCATTTCGACGAGATCGACCTGCCGCGGGACGCGCTGCTCGGGCCGCCGAACCGCGGCTTTCACCTGATGATGGGCGTTCTCGACAAGGGGCGCGTCGGCATCGCCGCCTTGGCGGTCGGCATCCTCCAGGCGGCGCTCGACGCCTCGGTCGAGCAGGCGAAGGCGCGGCGCCAGTTCGGCCATCCGATCGCCGACTTCCAGGCCATCCAATGGCTGATCGCCGACATGGCCAAGGATCTGCACGCCGCGCGGCTGATGACGCACCATGCGGCCTCGCTGCTCGACGCCGGCCGCCGCGCGACCGTCGAGTGCTCGATGGCGAAGTGCTTCGCGAGCGACGCGGCCGTCGCCCGCACCGCCGATGCCGTCCAGATCCACGGCGGCATGGGCTACATCCGCGGCATCGAGGTCGAGCGGTTGTACCGCGATGCCAAGATCACCCAGATCTACGAGGGGACGAACCAGGTCCAGCGCATGATCATCGCCCGGCAGGTCCTCGCATGACGATGGCCGCCGGTCCCGACAGCGCGCCCTCCGGCCGCCACGCGGTCCTCGTCACGGGCGGTCGCCGCGGCATCGGACGCGGCATCGCCTGGAGCTTCGCCGCGAAGGGCTATGACGTGATCGTCAACGACCTCGTCGAGGACGAAGCGACCGATGCGACGCTAGCGGGCATCGCCGAGCGGGGCGCTCGTGGTGCGTTCGTATGCGCGGATATCGCCGACATCGCGGCGCATGCCGGTCTCGTCGATCGGGCGTTCGCGGCGTTCGGCCGGTTGGACGTGCTCGTCAACAACGCAGGTATTTCGGTTGCGCGGCGCGGCGACATGCTCGACGTAACGCCGGAGAGCTTCGACCGCCTGATCGCGACGAATTTGCGCGGGCCGTTCTTCCTGACGCAGACGGTCGCGCGCCGCATGATCGAGACCTCACCGCCGCTGGGTCTGCGGCGCGCGATCATCACCGTCTCGTCCGCCAACGTGACCTTCGCGTCGCCCGACCGTGCCGAGTACTGCCTGTCAAAGACCGGTCTCGCAATGATGACGAAGCTCTATGCCGTCCGGCTCGCGGAATACGAGATCGGGGTGTACGAGATCCGTCCGGGCATCATCCGCACGGACATGACTGCGGTTGTTCAGGAGAAATACCACAAGGCGATCGCTCAGGGCATTACGCCGATCGCGCGCTGGGGGGAGCCCGAGGATGTCGGCCGTGCGGCGGTCGCGCTCGCCAGCGGCGACTTCGCTTTCACAACCGGGGATGCCGTGCATGTCGATGGCGGACTGCACATCGCCCGCCTGTAAGTCGGGTGCGTCAAGCTCGCCGGCGCGGTCGGACAGGGGCGTGGATCGGCGGCGGCGGTCCGCTCGTCTCGCGGAGCACCAGCTCCGGTTGCAGCACGATTTGCCGCGTCGGCCGGTCGAAATCGGCGATCCGATCGAGCAGGAGCGTCGCCGCTGCATCCCCGATGGCCGTCGAGCGGATCGCCACAGTCGAGAGCGCCGGCCGCCACAGCGCCGCCTCGGCAATGTCGTCGCAGCCGAAGACCGCGAAATCCCGGCCCGGCTCACGCCCGATCTGGCGCAGTCCCAGCATCACGCCGAACGCGACGACGTCGTTGAAGCAGACGGCGGCGGTCGTCGCCGATGCCCTGCCTGCGTCGAGCAGTTCCTGGATCCAGCGCACGCCGTTCTCGCGCGTCGGCGCCCCCTGCCGGACGAGCGCCGGATCGGCTGTCGCGCCGTAGGCGGCAAGCGCGTCGCGATAGCCCTGATACCGCTCCGCGCCGGTCGACGTCCGCTCCGTACCGCCGAGCATTGCGATGCGGCGGTGGCCGAGCGCGAGGAGATGCTCGGTTGCGAGTTGTGTGCCGAGCCGGTGATCGTTGCCGGCGTAATCGACGTCGGCCCCGACGACCCGCCGAGAGATGAGGACGCAGGGAACGACGCCGGCGAGGCGCTGCAGCCAGACCGGGTCGGTGCCTTCGGCCGGGCATATGATGAGCCCGTCGGCATTGTACTCGCGCATCGTCTCGACGAAGCGTTCCTGCCGCGCCGGGGATTCGCTGGAGTTGCTGAGAAACACGGTCCGGCCCAGCCGGGTGAAGGCATGCTCGATCGCGGCCGTCAACTCGGCGAAATAGGGGTTCGTCAACTCATTGATCGCGAGCCCGACCGTGTGTGTCTGCTGCGTGCGCAGGCTCGCCGCGCCGCGGTTGTAGATATAGCCGAGCGCCGCGGCCGAATGGAGAACTCTGAGCCGCGTCTCTTCCGCGACGAGCGGACTCTTGCGCAGCACCAGCGAGACGGTCGCGGTCGAAACGCCGGCATGCCGGGCGAGGTCGCGCTGCGTCAGCCGCGTCCGCCCGCGGTCGCCGGTCCCGTGATCCGTCACGGTGTCGGGAGTGGCCATTTCCGGAGGATATCGCGATGAGCGAGCATGTCATGCTGACCGTAACCGATTCCATTGCCGAGATCGTGCTCAATCGGCCGGAGAAGCTGAACGCGGTGACGCCGGAGATGGCGGCGGCGCTCGCCGACTATTGCCGCGCGGTCGACCGCGACGACGGCGTTCGCGTCGTGCTGCTGCGGGGCGCGGGCGAGCGCGCCTTCTGCGCCGGAAGCGACCTCAATTCGCTCGCCGAGTACGACTCCGCGTGGGCGTTCCGCAACCGGGTCGAGTATGCAACGGCAGTGCGCGAAATCCGTAAGCCGGTGGTCGCGGCGCTCCACGGATGGGTGCTCGGCGGCGGCTTCGAGATGATGCTGGGGGCCGATCTCCGCGTCGCGGGGCGTAGCGCGCGGTTCGGCTGCCCCGAGGTGAAGCGCGGCTGGGTGGGCGGCGGCGGCGCCTCTCAGCTGCTGCCGCGTCTTATCGGCTACGGCAAGGCGATGCGGCTGCTGCTGACCGGCGACCCGGTGGACGCCGCGGAAGCTTATGCTCTTGGGCTCGTCGAGTTCCTGGTCGACGACGGCGAGGTCGATGTGCGCGCCCGTGCCCTTTGCCGGCAACTCGCCGAGTACAGTCCGGTCGCCGTTCAGTCCGTCAAGGCTGCGGTCCGTACTGCCCTCTCAGCGCCGCTCGATGCCGGACTGCGGTACGAGAACGAGATGAACACCCTGTGCTTTGCGGTGGGCGATCACCGCGAAGGGATCGCCGCGTTCGCGGAACGCCGCGCGCCGACGTTCCGGCGGTGAGCCTGAGCGTGGCCTGCGTCGACGCGTCGCCCACCGGTCTCCAAGGAGCATGGCAACCATGAAGCACCGGACCGCCCTGGTGGGGCTTGGCTTGGCGCTGCCGCCGCACGCCGCCAGCCTGAAGGATCTGTCGGATCGCGTGGATCTGGCCTACGCCGTATCCGGTAACCCGCAGCGCCGCGATGCTTTCTCTCGGGAGTGGCCCGGCGTCGCGCTCGTCGACGACATCGCCCCCGTACTCGCCGATCCGTCCGTGCGCTCGGTCATCCTGCTGACCCCGCCGACCACCCACCTGGATCTGGTGCGGCGCTGCGCCCAGGCCGGCAAGCATGTCCTGTTGGAGAAACCGGTCGAGGTGACTCTCGAACGCGCGCGGGACGTGATCTCGTGCATGGAGAGCGCCGGGCGCACGCTAGGCATCGTGTTGCAGCATCGCTTCCGCCCGGCGGCGCTTGCCCTCGCGGATGCGATCGCCGACGGCGATCTGGGACGGCTGCTGTCGGCCAACGTGCAAATCCGGTGGTGGCGCGACAGCGCGTACTTTGCGCAGCCGGGGCGGGGCATGAAGGCGCGCGACGGCGGCGGCGTGCTCCTGACGCAAGCCATCCACACGCTCGACCTCTTTCTCAGTCTGGTCGGCCCCGTCGAGGAGATCTTCGCGTATGCCCGGACCAGCGGCCTGCGTCCCGCCATCGACACGGAGGACATGGTCTCCGGCGTCGCGAGACTAGGAAATGGCGCAATCGCGACCATCGACGCGAACACCGTTTCCTACCCCGGTTTTCCCGAACGCATCGAACTCGCGTTCGAGGACGGAAGCGCCGTGCTCGTCGGCAGCAAGCTGCGCCTGGAGCATAAGGACGGACGACATCGAGAAGCCGGTGAGGAGGCCGGAACGGGTGCCGGCACGAACGTGATGGCGTTCCCCCATGACGCACACCGAGCGCTTCTGAGGGACTTCGTCGACGCCGTCGAAACCGGTCGCGCGCCGCGGTGTAGCGGAAAGTCGGCTCTGCTGGTCCACGAGGTCATCGAGGCAATGCTGCGATCGAGCGAAACGGCAGCTCCAATCAAACTCGACGAGTCCCGTGAATTGCATTCAATATGACCTTTGATAAATCGTGACGAACACGAAGAACAATGAAGGGAGGAAAACGATGACGATCGACCGGCGGCAGATCATCAAAGGCGGCGCGGCGGCCGTGCTCGCGGGGGCGGCAGTCACCGCGGCACCGGCGCTGCTCGATTGGGCGCGGGCGTGGGCGGACGAGCAACCGTTCCGGCCGGAGAAGGGGGCGAAGCTTCGCTTCCTGCGGTGGGGCAAGTTCCTCGACGCGGAGGAACAGGCGACGAACGCCAACATCGACGCCTTCACCAAAGCCACCGGCGTCGAAGTCAAGGTCGACAGTGAATGGCAGGACGACATCCAGACCAAGGCCGCGGTGGCGGCCAATGTCGGCTCCGGGCCGGACATCATCTGGGCGCTGCATACCACGCCGCATCTCTTCCCGGACAAGCTGCTGGATGTCACCGACGTCGCCGACTACATCGGCCCGAAATACGGCGGCTGGTATCCGATCATCGAGCAATACGGCAAAAGCGGGAACCGCTGGATCGGTATCCCGAACATCGTCGTCGGGATCACCCTGAATTACCGGATTTCCTGGGTGAAGGAGGCCGGTTTCGAGACCTTCCCGACGGACACGGACGGTTTCCTCAAGCTCTGCCAGAATCTCAACAAGAACGGCCACCCGGCCGGCTTCTCGTTCGGCAAGTCGGCGAACGACGGCAACACCTGGTGCCATTGGATGCTGTGGGCTTTCGGCGGCAAGATCGTCGACGAGCAGAACAAAGCCGCCATCAACAGCCCTGAAACCATTCGCGCCCTGGAGTATGCGCGCGAGGTCTATCAGGTGCTGATCCCCGGCACGACCTCGTGGAACGACGCCAGCAACAACAAGGCGTTCATCGCCGGCCAGATCTCGCTGACCAACAATTCGATCTCGATCTACGGCAAGGCGCTCCAGGACAAGATGCCGATGGCCGAGGATATCGACCATGCGCATTTCCCGGTCGGTCCGGTCGGCCGGCCGATGGAGATGCACCTCATCTATCCGCTGATCACGTTCAAGTACACGAAGTACCCGAACGCGGCGAAGGCGTTCATCGCCTTTCAACTGGAGCGGGCGCAGTACGACCGGCTGCTCGAAGGCTCGATCGGCTACATCACGCAGGTGTTGAAGGGGTATGAAAACAACCCTGTGTGGGACCGGGATCCCAAGCTGAAGGCGTTCCGCGATGCGACGGCGCGCGCCGTGCCCGTGAGCTATGCCGGCGCGCTCGGCTATCCCTCGGCCTCGGTCCTCTCGGATTTCGTCGTCGTCGACATGTTCGCCGACGCGGTGACGGGACAATCGTCGCCGAAGGAAGCCGCGGCGAAAGCCGAGCAGCGCATCCAACGCTATTACAAGGCATGAGCATGCCGGTGGTGATCGGAACGGGCGCGACGGTCGGCTTTATCGGCCTCGGAACCATGGGCCGCGAGATGGCGGCCAACCTGCTGAAGGCCGGGTACGGCGTCCGCGCCTATGATGTCAGGCGTGAGGCTGTCGGCGA
>DASWRT010000159.1:0-9447 GCA_036403035.1 Allostellaceae bacterium
CCGGCGGTCGGCAATACGACGCCGACGATGTACGGCCCGATCAGGGAGCCCAGACGGCCGATCGCGGAGGCGCATCCCGAGCCGGTGGCGCGGGCACGAGTCGGGTACAGCTCCGGCGTGTAGGCGTAGAGCACCGACCACATGCCGAACAGGAAGAACTGCATGCACAGGCCGAACCCGATGAGCTGGGCCATGCCGGCGGCGGTCCCGTAGAAGTAGGTCGCCGCCGCGCCGCCGAGCAGCATGAGGATGCAGGTCGGCTTCCGTCCCCATGCCTCGACCAGCCACGCCGCCGCGAAGAAGCCCGGCACGCCCGCGAGCGAGATCAGGATCGTGTAGTAGACGGACTTGGTGACCGCGAACCCGGACTGCTGGAGCAGGGCGCCCAGCCACGTGGTGAGTCCGTAATAGCCGAGCAGCGCGAAGAACCAGAGGCACCAGACCATCGCGGTGCGCCGCGCATAGTCGCCCGACCACAATTCGAGGAACGAGAACCGCCGAGTGGCGACTGCTGTGGCAGCCGCGTCGGTTGCAACCGACGCGGCCGGAGCGGGGGCGGGCAGGGCGCGTCCGCCGAGACGTTCGCTGACCTTTTCCTCGATGCCGCGCATCACCGCCTCGGCGCGGTCGGCGTGGCCGCGGTCGGCGAGCCAGCGCGGCGATTCCGGCACCAGGCGCCGGATCACCAGGACGAAGATCGCGGGTCCGCCTTCGAGGAAGAACACGTAGCGCCAGTTCGCGACGGAGAGGATGGCGAGGCACAGCAGGCCGGCGGCGATGAAGCCGAGCGGCCAGAAGCCTTCCAGCAGGGCCATGTAGCGACCGCGCTTCCGCGCTGGGATGATCTCGGAGACGATCGACTGCGCGACCGGGAATTCCATGCCCATCCCGAAGCCGAGCAGCACGCGGGCAAGCGCAAGGCTCTCCGCGTCCGATGCCATCCCGCATAGGATGCTGCCGGCGCCCCAGAAGATCATGCTCGTCTGGAACACGATCGACCGGCCGAAACGGTCTGCCACCATCCCGGCGATCCCGGCGCCGAGAAACATGCCGACGAAGCTCATGCTCGACAACAGGCCGGTCTGCGCCGCGGTGAGCTGGAATTCGCTCCGGATCGAGCCGAGGACGAAGGTCAGCGTGCCGAGGTCGATCGAGTCGAAGAACCAGGCGGTGGCGATGATGAGGAATATGCCGCGCTGGTACGAGGTCAGCGGCAGCTGTTCGATGCGCGCGGCGATCGCCGCCGCGTGGGCGGCGCGTGCCTCCGGTGCGGCGGTACGCCGCGCTGCCGCCGCCGCCGTATCGTGAGCGGTGGATAGCGGAACGGCGTCGGATTGCAGGCTCATGCGGCGCTCCTCCCTGTGCCCTGCTCGGCGGCTCTTCCGGTCGCCGAGGCGGTCGCATTGACCATACGACTTATATTTAACTGATATATCAGATCTGTTCAGCGTTCGAGTCAAGCCGCGAGAGGCGGGCGAATTGAGAATTCGTTAACGAAGCCGGCCGCATGCTCGTAGCATGTCGAGCAATGGCCTGACGGTTCTGGTGGCGGATCGCGATGCCGATCTGCGCCACCTCGCTGCGTGTCCGTTCGAGCAGGTCGAGGCCGAGGATACGCTCCGGCCGCTATCGATCCTGGCCGAGCGCCCGGACGTAACGCTGCTCTTCTCCGACGTGATGCTGTCGCGGATGAGCGGCGCCGACATGGCGAGCTATCTCGCCGGCTTGGACTCGAAAGTCGTCGTGCTGCGCGGCGCGACGCGTGGCGTGGAGCGTCTCGACCGTGCGGCGGCGGAGCCTCCGGCCCGCTCGTGGCTTGCGGCGATATGGCATGCTTTCGGGGCGCCGTTCCGGCTGATGCGCCGCCGCTCCAAGCGGCGGGTGGAGCGGCAGCGCAATCCCGATTACGGCATCGGACGATCGCCCGCCGCCGGTTGACAGGGTTCGGCGCGGGCGGTGTAAACAGCAGTCGAACGGGCAAGCGAGCGGGGGCGGCCGACGCGGTCCAGATGCGTCTCCCTCCGGCCCGCCACGGGTGCGCGCGCATTGGCAAAACGGAACATCAGCCCGAGATGGCAGCGCGACCCCGAGGGGGTGCGGCGGCGCATCCTCGATGCCGCGAAGCGTGAATTCTCGGCGCACGGCCTTGCCGGCGCCCGCGTCGACCGCATCGCGAAAGCGGCGGGCGCCAACAAGCGCATGATCTACTATCACGTCGGCAAGAAGGACGACCTCTACCTCGCGGTGCTCGAAGAGGCGTACGAGAACATCCGCACAGCCGAGCGACGCCTCGACCTCGAAACGCTGGCGCCGCCGCAGGCCATCGCTCGCCTCATCGCCTTCACGTGGCAGTATTTCATCGAGAACCCGGAATTCCTCGCGCTGCTCAACACCGAGAACCTCGCGGGGGCGCGCAACCTGCGCCGGTCGTCCAAGGTCGCGAGCATGCATTCGCCCTTCGTCGAGATGATCGCGACGGTGCTTTCGCGCGGTTACGAGAGCGGCGATTTCCGCATGCGGGCCGATCCGGTGCAGCTCTACATCTCGATCGCCGCGCTCGCCTATTTCTACCTGTCGAACAGCGCGACGCTGAGCGTCATCTTCGGCCGCGACCTGCTGGCCGAGGAGGCGAAGCGGCGGCGTCTCCAGCACATGATCGACCTCGTGCTCGCCGCGCTCGCAGGCGGCGGCGACGCCGCTGCGGTCCCGGCCGAATTCGCCGGTAAAACCGCGGGCGAGATCCTGAGCGTTCCGGACCGCAAACTCGGTTGACTCCGGCGCAGCCCACGCCTTGACCGGCGGGGCGGACGTTACTTAGTATTTATCCAACGAGTTAAATACGGTCGCCCGGCAGCGGGCCGCCGTCGTTCCGGGAGGAGCGCATGCCGAAGGCGAAAAGCGGCTCGCGCGCGTTGCGCATCGTCCAGGCGGGCTGGATCAGGCCGATCATCCTCCTGGTCCTGATCGTCGTGCTGTGGGATCTCGCGATCCGCATCTTCCACATCCCGCCGTACCAGATACCGAGCCCGATCGACGTCCTGAAGGCGTTGTGGGGGGACTGGCCGCATCTCCTCGCCGAAGCGTGGCCGACGACCTACGCGACGCTCTGGGGCTTCGCGCTCTCGGCGCTGTTCGGCATCCCCGTCGCGATGCTGATCGCGGGATCGCGCACGGTCGAGAGCTACGTCTATCCACTGCTCGTCTTCTCGCAGTCGATCCCGAAGATCGCGATCGCGCCGCTGCTGGTCGTCTGGTTCGGCTTCGACATCGTGCCGAAGATCATCTCGGCGTTCCTGCTCGGCTTCTTTCCCGTCGTCGTCTCGGCGGTGCAGGGCTTCAAGTCGGTCGATCCCGACATGATCGACCTTGCCCGCGCGATGGAGGGGAGCCGCTTGCAGATCTTCCGCGCGGTCAGCCTGCCGCACGCGATGCCGGCGATCTTCGCCGGGCTCAAGGTGTCGGTGACGCTCGCGGTCGTCGGGGCGGTGGTCGGCGAGTTCGTCGGCGCCAATTCCGGCATCGGCTACGTGCTGCAGCGCTCGATCGGTACGTTCGACCTGCCGGCGATGTTCGCTGCGCTCCTGGTGCTGGCGATGATCGGCGTCGTGCTGTTCTGGATCGTCGATCTGGTCGAGCGATTCGCTATTCCATGGCACGCCAGCCAGCGGCAGGATTTCGTGCTCGCGGCCTGACGGCGGCGGCAAAGCAAGAAGCAAAACGAACAGAGGAGGAAACGATGTTCCGATCCACGGTCGCGGCAGCCGCCGCCTCGGCGCTGCTGTGGTCCGGCCCGGCGCTCGCCGCCGACAAGGTCGTGCTGATGCTGAACTGGTACGTCTACGGCGAGCACGCGCCGTTCTATTACGGCAAGGCGAAGGGCCTCTATGCCGCCGAGGGGATCGATCTGGAGATCCAGGAAGGGCGCGGTTCGGCCGCGACCACCCAGGCGGTCGCCGCCAAGACCGCCGATTTCGGCTATGTCGACGTGCCGACGATGATGCGCGCCGCGGTCAAGGGCGCGCCGGTCGTCGCGACGGGCGTGCTGCTGCAGACCAGCCCGATGTCGGTGATGGGCTTCGCCGACAAGAACATCCGCAAGCCCGAGGACATCAAGGGCAAGACCGTCGCGATCACGCCGGCAGACTCGATGACGCAGATCTGGCCGCTGTTCCTCAAGAAGACGGGTCTCACGGAGCGCGATTTCCGCACCGTCGCCGGCGACGGCCAGACCAAGCTCAACGCCGTCATCAACGGGCAGGCCGACCTGCTGCTCGGCTACGTGATGGACCAGAGCATGAAGATCAAGGACGCAACCGGGAAGAGCGTCTATCCGATCAAGTTCGCCGATTACGGCATCAACCTCGTCAGCTCCGGCCTGATCGCGAACAAGGACTATGTGAAGCAGCACGAGGATCTGGTGCGCCGCTTCATGGCGTCCACGACGAAGGCGGTCGAGGGCGCCGAGAAGGCGCCGAAGGAGGCGACGGACGCGATCCTCGCCGCCGATCCGAAGGCCGGGAAGCCGGACACGCTCCAGGAAGGGTTCGAGCTGACGATCCCGCTCTACCGCACGCCGGAGACGAAGAACGAGCGGCCGTTCCGCGTCACCGACAAGAACATGGCCGACACGGTGTCCGTGATGGTCGAGTACGGCGGGCTGGACGCGAGCGCGAACGAGAACCCGAAGACCTTCTACACCAACGATTATCTCCCGAAGTGAGAGGCGGGAAAGGGAGAGCGTACATGGCGGCGGCCCCGAACCCGGCACGATCCGCTTCGCCCCGGCATCTGCATGTCGTCGGCGGGGGAGCGACCACGACGACGCCGTCCCGCGCCGTCATCGAGATCGCCGGGGTGTCCAAGACCTACCGGACGCGCGACGGGGAGGTGCCGTCGCTGCGGCCGCTCGACTTCGACGTGCGCGAGGGCGAGTTCCTCGTCGTCGTCGGTCCGTCGGGATGCGGCAAGTCCACGCTGCTGAAGCTGATCGCCGGCCTGCTGCCGCCCAGCGCCGGCGAGATCCGGGTCGACGGCAAGGCGATCACCAAGCCGCACGGCGATGTCGGCATCGTGTTCCAGAGCGCGCTTCTGCTGCCGTGGCGCAACATCCTCGGCAACGTGATGCTGCCGATCGACATGAAGAAGCTCCCGCGCGCCAAGTATCTGGAGCGGGCGAAGGCGCTGCTGTCGATGGTCGGGCTCGACGGCTTCGAGCGGAAGCTGCCCTGGCAGCTCTCGGGCGGCATGCAGCAGCGCGCCGCGATCTGCCGGGCCCTGGTGCACGATCCGCGCATCGTGCTGATGGACGAGCCGTTCGGCGCGCTCGACGCGATGACGCGCGAGCGCATGAACGTCGAACTTCAGCGCATCCAGCGCGAGACCGGCAAGACCGTGCTGCTGATCACCCACTCGATCCCGGAGGCGGTTTTCCTCGCCGACCGCGTGCTGGTGATGAGCGAGCGCCCCGGCGCGATCGCGGCGATCTATGACGTGCCGCTGCCGCGCCCGCGCTCGCTGGAGGTGATGGCCGATCCGCTGTTCGTCGAACTGACGCAGACCGTGCGCCGGCATTTCTACGCGCAGGGACACCTCGATTGAGCGGCGGCATCGCCCAGGGATTTTCGAAGGAGTGCAGACCATCATGACCACGCGACGCCTTGGACTCATCATGAACGGCGTGACCGGGCGCATGGGGATGAACCAGCACCTGATCCGCTCGATCGTCGCGATCCGGAAGCAGGGCGGCGTCCCGCTCTCCGACGGGAGCCGCGTGATGCCCGATCCGATCCTCGTCGGGCGCAACCGGGAGAAGGTCGAGGAGCTGGCGACGCGCTACGGCGTCGACCGCTGGACCACCGATCTCGACGCGGCGCTGGCGAACCCGGACGACACGGTGTT
Organism: Allostellaceae bacterium; assembly: GCA_036403035.1. GTDB lineage: Bacteria > Pseudomonadota > Alphaproteobacteria > ATCC43930 > CGMCC-115725 > DASWRT01. The sequence goes on from DASWRT010000159.1 coordinate 5,899, forward strand.
CTTCGACGCGGCGACGACGCAGATGCGTCCAACGCTGCTCGCCCGCGCGATCGACGCCGGCAAGCACATCTATTGCGAAAAGCCGATCGCCACCAACCTCGACGAGGCGATGGAGGTCTGCCGCCTCGCCGGGAGGAAGGGCATCAAGACCGGCGTCGTCCAGGACAAGCTGTTCCTGCCGGGCTTGCAGAAACTGCGCATGTTGCGCGATTCCGGCTTCTTCGGGCGGATGCTCTCGGTGCGCGGCGAGTTCGGCTACTGGGTGTTCGAGGGCGACTGGCAGGCGGCGCAGCGCCCGTCCTGGAACTACCGGACCGAAGACGGCGGCGGCATCATCCTCGACATGGTCTGCCACTGGCGCTACGTGCTCGACAATCTGTTCGGCGAGGTCCGCAGCGTCAGTTGCCTCGGCGCCCGCCACATCCCGGAGCGGTGGGACGAGAACGGCAGGCGCTACGAGGCGACGGCCGACGACGCGGCCTACGCGACGTTCGAGCTGGAAGGCGGCGTCGTCGCGCACATCAACTCGTCCTGGTGCGTTCGCGTCTATCGCGACGACCTCGTCACTTTTCAGGTCGACGGCACGCACGGCTCGGCGGTCGCGGGGCTCACGGACTGCGTGATCCAGCCGCGCCAGGGCACGCCGCGCCCGGTGTGGAACCCGGACGAGAAGCGGCTCCACGATTTCTACGGCGACTGGCAGACCGTGCCGGAGAACCAGCCCTACGACAACGGGTTCAAGGTCCAGTGGGAGATGTTCATCCGCCATCTCTGCGAGGACGCGCCGTACAAGCACACGCTGCTCGAAGGCGCCAAGGGCGTGCAACTCGTCGAATGCGCGCTCCAGAGCTGGAAGGAGCGCCGCTGGGTCGACGTTCCGGCGCTCAGCCTTTGATCTCGGGAGGGACATGATGAACGGCTTCGTTCCGCCGCGGTCGGCGCTGTCGATCCGCCTGCCGCGTTCCGACCGGTCGCTGGAGACATTCCGGCTCAGCGCGCCGCGCGACTTTCCGCAGCGCCTTTCCGGGGCGCTCAATCGTGTCGCCTTTGCCGCGGCCCATGTCGTCGCCGACCCGCTCGCCGCAGCCGATCCGTCGCACGATGCGGCGGTCGATTGGGACCGGACGATCGCCTACCGCGAGTATCTGTGGGATCTCGGGTTCGGCATTGCCGAAGCGATGGACACGGCGCAGCGCGGCATGGGGCTCGACTGGCCGACCTCGCTGGAGCTGATCCGCCGCTCCGTCTCCGCCGCCCGCGCACGGGGTGGGGCGCTCGTCTTCTCCGGCGCCGGCACCGACCATCTCGCGCCGGACGCGGCGCGCGGCATCGACGACGTGATCCGCGCCTATGAGGAGCAGGTCGCTGCTGTCGAGGCGGCCGGCGGGCGCATCATCCTGATGGCCTCGCGCGCGCTGGCGCGGGTCGGGCGGACCGCCGACGACTACGCCCGCGTGTACGGCCGCATCCTCGGCCAGGTCCGCGAGCCGGTGATCATTCATTGGCTCGGCGACATGTTCGACCCGGCGCTCGCCGGGTACTGGGGCAGCGCCGATCTCGACGCGGCGATGGACACTGCGGTCGCGATCATCAACGACCATGCCGCCAAGGTCGACGGCGTGAAGATGTCGCTTCTCGACAAGGACAAGGAGATCGTGATGCGCCGCCGCCTCGCGCGCGGGGTGCGGACGTATACCGGCGACGACTTCAACTACGCGGAGCTGATCGCCGGGGACGAGCAGGGATACTCGGACGCGCTGCTCGGCATCTTCGATGCGATCGCGCCGGCTGCGTCGGCCGCGGTCGTCCGGCTCGCCGCGGGCGACGAGGCCGCGTTCAACGACATCCTCGCGCCGACCGTGCCGCTGTCGCGGCACATCTTCCGGGCGCCGACCCGCTTCTACAAGACTGGCGTCGTCTTCATGGCCTACCTCAACGGCCACCAGGACCATTTCACGATGGTCGGCGGCCAGCAGAGCGCGCGCTCGATCCTCCACCTCGCCGAGATCTTCCGCCTCGCCGACGCAGCCGGCCTGCTGCGCGATCCGGAGACGGCCGTCGCGCGGATGCGGACGGTTCTGGCGACGCATGGGGTGGAGGGATAGGAAAGGCAGGACATGGGAGAGGCCGATGCAGGTAACCATCACCCGCTGTGGTGACAGCCTAGGGTTGTGCATTCCACAAGACATTGCCTCCTGTATCGGCCTATCCGAAGGCTCGCGTGTGGAGGTCGAGGCTCATAGCGGGCGGATTGTAATTTCGGTTGCCCGGCAGCCCCGCTATCGACTGGAGGAATTGCTGGCCGCTATGACGCCGGCCGCAATGCACGGGAGCTTTGATTGGGGCCCGGATTTCGGCTCCGAAGCGATCGAGTAGCTGCGAGAGGTGCCTCATTTTTTCGGTGGATCGCGCACACCGGCTTGGTCGTGCGCGACCGCTCATGCGGGCGGAAGACTTCGGCACGTTCGCGTCATTCATCGGTCTCGCATAGGGAGCCTTCATAGATGCCGTTTAACCCGCGCGATTTCTCCGCCGATCATCGCTGGCTGTCGATCAACACGGCGACGGTTCGCCGTCAAGGCGATCTCGTCGCGATCGTCGAGGCCTGCGCGCGGCACGGCATCCGCGCGATCTCGCCCTGGCGCGATCAGGTGGCTGCGGTCGGGCTCGACCGCGCCGTGCGCGCGGTGCGCGAGGCCGGGCTCGACCTCTCCGGCTATTGCCGCGGCGGCATGTTTCCGGCCGATCCGTCGCGCCGGCAGGAGGTGCGCGACGACAACCGGCGCGCGGTCGACGAGGCCAAGGCGCTGGGCGCGCCGTGCCTCGTGCTGGTGGTTGGCGGGCTGCCGCAATATTCGCGTCCGGGGAGCGCCGCGAGCCGCGACCTCGACGCGGCGCGGCGACAGGTCGAAGAGGGCATCGCCGATCTGCTCGACTATGCGCGGTCGGCCGGGATGCCCCTCGCGATCGAGCCGCTGCACCCGATGTACGCGGCCGACCGGGCCTGTGTGAACACGCTCGCCCAGGCGCTCGACATCTGCGACCGGCTGGACGCCACTCGCACCGGTACACTCGGTGTCGCCGTCGATCTCTATCACGTCTGGTGGGACCCCGACCTCGCGGCGCAGATCCGCCGCGCCGGAAGCGATAGGAGGCTGCTCGCCTTCCATGTCTGCGACTGGTTGGTGCCGACCGCCGATCTGCTGAACGACCGCGGCATGATGGGCGCCGGCGTCATAGACATCCGCGCCGCGCGCTCGATGGTCGAGGCGGAGGGCTTCGCCGGCTACGCCGAGGTCGAAATCTTTTCCGAGCGCTGGTGGTCGCGCCCGATGGACGAAGTACTGACGACCTGCATCGAACGGCACCGTACGGTGGTGTGACGCCGACGAACGGCCGGGGGCGTTTGGAGTCGATCAAGGGAGGTTCGGCGCGGGAAACGCGCTAAATTGATTGGCGAGGCCGGAGTGCCGCCACTAGAGCATAGGCGAACATGCGCATTGAGATCATCTGCACGGGCGACGAGGTTCTCACCGGCAAAATCGTCAA
>DASWRT010000160.1:0-7458 GCA_036403035.1 Allostellaceae bacterium
TCGTGCAGGCGCTGCTGCGTCCGGAACACGAGGTCGGCCGTGGCTGCCCGCTCGGCGGCCGGACCCGACGCGGTCCTCCAGACGCCGTCCGGGTCGAGGCACACGATACCCTCGACCTGCTGTTCGCGCCCGTCGATGACCGCCTGGCTCAGGACGGAGCGGCAGGCGCGCGACTCGCTCGCCTGCGCCGCCTGGGCGGGTGCGGTTGCCGCCGTGCGATTGGATACGCGGCGCACGGCCTGCTGCGGTGCGGCGGCCGGCTGCGGCTGCGCCGCCGCCTGGGGAGGATGGTCGCATCCTTCCGCCGAGCGGCCGACATAGCCCCCGGCGAGCGCCCCGCCGACGACGCCGAGGCCGGTCATGACGCCCTTGCCGCTGCCGCTGCCGAACTGGTTGCCGAGCAGGCCGCCGGCCGCGCCGCCGACCGCGCTGCCGATGAGGTTGCCCTTCGACGTGCTGAGCACGCCGCCGCCGCAGCCCTGGGCTGACGCCGGATCGGGGTGGAGGAGAAGGACGCCGGAGAGCGCGAAAGCCGCGATGGCGAGACGGCCGCGCCCGAGGCACGGCCCGGCAAGATGCTTCATGGAGACCTCATGTTTCCCGATGGATCGGGGCGCCGCGGGAAAGTTTGCGACGCCGCACGGTACCCCTGCGGGAAACCAGGGGAAGGATCAAAGAAGTGACATCGGAGGTTGCGGTCACGCCCCGGCCGCGAGCGCGACGGCCGCCGCCACTTCATGGCCGCCGGTCCAGATCATCCTGACGGCGATGTAGACGATGACGGCGAGCCCGAAGTAACCGACCCAATGATATCGTCCGAGCAGCTTGGCGACCGCGGCGGCCGCAAGGCCCATCAGCAAAACCGAAATCGCGAGTCCGGCAATCAGGATCATCGGGTGTTCGAGCGCTGCGCCGGCGACGGCGAGCACGTTGTCGAGCGACATCGACACGTCGGCGACGATGATCTGCCAAAGCGCATCCCTGAATTGCTTGGTCGGGCCGACATGCTTGACGATCTCGCCATCGAGCAGCGCCTCGGCCTCGGCTTGCTCCTCGGCTTGGCCGTGCAGGATCTCGCGCCACAGCTTCCACGCGACCCACAGCAACAGAAGGCCGCCCGCCAGCAGAAGGCCGAAGACGTGCAGGAGCGTCGTCGCCGCAACCGCGAAGACGACTCGCAGCGCCGTCGCAACCGCGATGCCGAGCCAGAGCGCCCGCAAGCGCTGCGCGGGCGGCAGCCCCGCAGCCGCCATCCCGACGACGACGGCGTTGTCACCGGAGAGGATGAGATTGATCAGCACCACTTCGGCGAAGACGGGGACCGCGTCGGCCAATTGAGGAATGAGCAACCCAGGACTCCGATGGTCTGTTGAGATCGCGCGGCCTATCGGCCCCCGCCTCCGGCCTTCCGGTGTTGATTGCGCCGTCAGTCCGGATTGCGCTCGCGTTGGAAATGCTCGACGCGAACCGGCGATGCCGGACTGTCCGTTCCAAACGCGATCCAAAACCGATCTAGCGTGGACGGAACTGCACCGCTCCCGCTACGCGCGCGCTCTCATCGTCGTCTTCCGCAAAGCCGGCCCATTTGATCTCGTTCTGCTTGTTCCGCAAATGGCGGCGCAGGAGGTGCGCCAGTCCTGCTCCGTCGCGGCGGACCAGCGCATTCGCGATCGCCTCGTGCTCGCGGATGGCGAGTTCCCAATGATCGGGCGGCATCGGCGCGGTGTAGCGCGCGCGGCGCATGCGGGCGGTCACCAATTCGTACATGCCGCTCAGCACGGCGTTTCCCGCGGCCTGAACGATCGCCTCATGGATCAATCGATTGCAGCGGAAATAGTCGGCAAGGGCGTGGCTACGGTGATGCTCCACCATCTCGTCCTGGAGCTTGAGGATGCGGTCGAGCGCCGGTTTGTCGATACGCTCGCAGGCGAGTTCCCCGGCGAGCGATTCGAGTCCGGCGCAGAGTTCGAACAGATCGTGCACGTCCTTGAGCGTGAGCTTCGTCGCGCGCGCGCCGCGATTGGGCAGGAGCATCACATGCCCTTCCGCCGCGAGCACTTTGAGCGCCTCGCGCAGGGGCGTGCGCGAGATGCCGAACGCCGCGCAGAGATCGCGCTCCGGAACCCGCGCGCCGGGCGGGATGACGCCCTCGATCAGCATCTCCCGCAGGCGGGCGACCACCTCGTCGTGCAGCATCGCCCTTGGACCCGGCTGTGCGCTCATTAAGGAAGATCCGCCAAATTTGCATGCAAATTAGCCCTCACATGCCGGCATACGCAACAAATTGCTTGCAGGGATGCTCATTCTGCATTCAAATTTCGCGACGCAACCAGCCGCCAAACCCGAGACGGCCGGCCGTCACCCCGGAGGAAAACGCCCGAATGGACGTCGCCACGCCCGCCAGCCCGCAGGACGAGCTGCTCTTCGAGATCCGCGACGGCATCGCCCACGTCGTCTTCAACCGGCCGCAGGCGCGCAACGCCCTTACCTTCGCCATGTACGAGCGCCTCGCCGAGATTTGCGGCCTCGTCAACGACGACGCCTCGGTGCGGGCGATGGTGTTGACGGGCGCCGGAGACAAGGCGTTTGCCGCCGGCACCGACATTTCGCAGTTCCGCGCCTTCGCGACGCCGCAGGACGCGATCGGTTACGAAGCGCGCATCGACCGCGTGCTCGGCACGCTTGAGCAGTGCCGGGTGCCGACCATCGCCGCAATCTCCGGCGCCTGTACCGGCGGCGGCGCGGGCATCGCCGCGTGCTGCGACGTGCGCATCGGCACGAAGTCGGCGAAGTTCGGCTTCCCGATCGCGCGTACTCTCGGAAATTGCCTCTCGATGTCGAACCTCGCGCGGCTCAGCAGCCTCGTCGGTCCGGCGCGGGTGAAGGAGCTGATCTTCTCGGCGCGCCTCATCGAGGCGGCCGAGGCGGAACGGCTCGGTCTTCTTTCCGAGCTTGTGGAGGATGCCGCGGCGCTCGCGATCCGCGCCGACGAGCTGGCGCGGCTCTACGCCAGCCACGCGCCGTTGACGCTGCGCGCCACCAAGGAGGCGCTGCGCCGGTTGCAGACGCGGCTCGGCCGCGACGAAGGCGAAGACCTCATCCTGCTCTGCTACATGAGCGAGGATTTCCGCGAGGGCATGGACGCGTTCCTCAACAAGCGCCCGCCGAATTGGAAGGGCCGCTGAACACTCCGCTTCGCCTCGCCCTCGCCTGCTCCCACCAACAAGAGGAATTGATGGGTCCGCTTTCCGGTCTGAAGGTCCTCGACCTCACGCATGTCATGGCGGGACCGACCTGCACGCTGATGCTCGCCGACATGGGCGCCGACGTGATCAAGGTCGAGAAGAAGCCGGACGGCGACGACACGCGCCGCATGGTGCCGCCGAAGATCGGCGACGAGGCGGCGCCTTATCTCATGATGAACCGGAACAAGCGCGGCATCGCCCTCGATCTCAAGACGCCGGGAGGCGCCGAAATCCTGCGGCGGCTCGCACGGGCGGCCGACGTCATGGTCGAGAATTTCGCGCCCGGCGTCCTGGATCGGCTGGGGTTCGGCTACGAGGCGCTGAAGCAGGAGAACCCCGGTCTCATCTACTGCTCCCTCTCGGGTTTCGGCCGCACGGGGCCGTACAAGGAGCGGCGCGGCTTCGACCTCGTCGCGCAGGCGATGAGCGGCATCATGAGCTTTACCGGCGAGGCCGGCGGGCCGCCGACCAAGTCGGGACCGCCGCTCTCCGACATCACGGCCGGCATCCTCGCGGCGATGGGGATCCTCGCCGCCTATGTGCACCGCCTCAAGACCGGCGAGGGCCAATGGGTCGAGACCTCGCTCTTCGAGGCGGCCCTGGTGCAGACCTACTGGCAGTCCGCGATCGCGCTCGCGACCGGCGTCGCGCCCAAGGCGATGGGCTCGGCGCACCCGCTTAATGCCCCCTACCAAGCCTTCGAGACCGCGGACGGCTGGATCGTCGTCGGCGGCGCCAACCAGAGGAACTGGCTGCGCACGGTCGAAGCGCTCGGCGCGCCCGAGCTTGCCGAGGATCCCCGCTTCCGCACCGGCTCCGACCGCATGGCCAACCTCGCGGCGCTCGAAGCCGAGCTGTCCCGGCGCTTCCGGACGAAGCCGGCGGCGCACTGGCTCGATCTGCTCGACAGGCAGGGCGTGCCCTGCGGCCCGGTCTACGACATGCTGGAGGCGCTGCACGATCCGCAGACGGTGGCGCGGGAGATGGTGGTGGAGGTGCCGCATCCGACGCTCGGCGCGGTCAAGACGCTCGGCCTGCCGGTGAAGTTCTCGATGACGCCCGGTGGACCGCGTACCGGCGCGCCGCTCTATGGCGAGCACACGCGCGAAATTCTCTCCGGTCTCGGCTTCACCCCGGACGAGATCGCGGGATTTGAACGCGACGGCGCGATAGTGTCTGCTTAATCAATCGGGGCGCAGCGGCGCATCACGGCGCCCCGCCTCGACAACAAAGAACAGAAGCAAAAATAGAAGATAAGGGAGGAAAAAATGGCTCTTGCGAGGAACCTCACGGCGACGGTCGCCGCCAGCGCCTTGGTCTTGTTCGGCGCCGGGGCGGGCGCGGCGGCGCACGCCGACTGGAAGCCGACCAAGTCGATCGAGTTCGTGGCGACGGCCGGCCCCGGCGGCGGCACCGACAACCTTGCGCGCACCGTCCAGAGCATCATCACCAAGCACAAGCTGCTCGACCAGCCGGTCATCGTCTCGAACAAGGCCGGCGGCAGCGGCGCCGAAGGCTACGTCTACGGCAAGTCGCAGGTAGGCGACCCGAACAGGGTGATCTTCGGCACCTCGAACGCGTGGACGCAGCCGCTCGTCTCGAAAGTCGCCTTCAAGCACACCGATCTGACGCCGGTCGCGGCGCTCGCCTCGGACGAGTTCCTGCTCTGGGTGAAGATGGACGCGCCCTACAAGACCGCGGCGGACTACGTCGCCGCCGCGAAGGGGCGCGAGTTCAAGATGGGCGGGGCGCAGTCGAAGGACACCGACGAGACGCTGACCCGGCTCATCGAGAAGGCGGCGGGAGTGAAGATCACCTACATCCCCTTCAAGAGCGGCGCCGACGCGGCGGTGCAGCTCGCCGGGGGCCATATCGACTCCAACGTCAACAATCCCTCGGAGAGCATCGGCCAGTGGCGCGGCGGCACGCAGCGTCCGCTTTGCGTCTTCAACACGAAGCACCTGCCGGAAGGCCCCAAGATCACCGACAAGGAGAGCTGGCACGACATCCCGCCCTGCGTCGAGACCGGCCTCAACGTGCCGCTGTTCTCGCAACCGCGAACGGTTTGGTTGCCGAACGGCGTAACGCCGGATCAGGTCGCCTTCTACGTCGATCTTATGAAGAAGGTGCAGGCGCAGCCCGAGTGGAAGGAATATGTCGAGCGTACGTCTCAGACGTCGATGTTCCTCTCGGGCGACGAGTTCAAGAAGTTCATCGCCGACGATCTGGAGCGCAACCGCAAGGTCGCGGCCGAAGAAGGCTGGCTGGTCACGGACTGATCGGCTGATCCGCGAAAGGGGACGGCGCAGCGATGATCACGCGTCGCCAACTCGAGATCCTGACCGGCGCGCTCACGGGCACGTTCGGGATCGCCGTCATCGTCTCGAGCATCGCAGTCGGCAGCGGCTGGTCGAGCGCCGGCGTGCAGTCGGGAACATTCCCCCTGGTCGCCGGCATCCTGATCCTGGGGGGCAGCCTCGCGAATCTCGCCCGCGCCTTTGTTGACCCGCCCGCGCTGGCGTTGCGCGCGTCGGAGCTGCGGCGGGTCGGCCTGCTCTTCCTGCCGGCGGTCGCCTTCGTCGCCGTCATCCCGTTCGTCGGCCTCTACGTGGCGTCCGTCTTCTATCTGCTGTGGACGCTCAGCGTGCAGCACCGGATGCCGTACTGGCGCTCGGGGCTGATCGCGCTCGCTACCGTGGTGACGCTGTACTGGCTCTTCGAGCAGGTCTTCGAGGTCGAGCTGCCGCACGGCTGGCTCGGCGCCGCGCTTGGGTTCTGAGGAGCGGTCGGTGGAGAACGTATCCGAACTGATGCAGGGCTTCGCGATCGCCCTGTCGCTGCCGCATCTCGGCCTCATGGTGGTGGGCGTCCTCTTCGGCATCCTGGTCGGCGTGCTGCCGGGGCTCGGCGCGCCGAACGGCGTCTCTCTCCTGCTGCCGCTCACCTTCGGCATGCAGCCAGTCTCGGCGATCATCCTGTTGTCGAGCATGTACTGGGGGGCGCTCTTCGGCGGGTCGGTGACCTCGATCCTCTTCAACATCCCCGGCGAGCCCTCTTCGGTCGCGACCACCTTCGACGGCTATCCCATGGCCCGCGACGGGCGAGCGACCACGGCGCTCGCCACGGCCTTCGGCTCGGCCGCCTTCGGCGCGCTGGCGGGGGTCGTGCTGATCACGCTGCTCGCGAGCTGGGTTGCCAACGTCGCGCTGCAATTCGGCCCGGCCGAGTATTTCGCCGTCTATTTCCTCGCGTTCGCGAGCTTCATCGGCATGGGCGGCGCGCGCGCCTCCAAGACGGTCGTTTCGCTCGCCATCGGCTTTGCGCTCGCGGCCGTCGGCATCGACACCGTTTCGGGCAACGTGCGCCTCACCATGGGCGTCGACGAGCTTGTGAAGGGCGTGAGCTTCGTCGTCGCGGTGATGGGCCTCTTCGGCATCGGCGAGCTCATGATCGCGGTCGAGGACGAGATGAAGGTCAAGGGCGTCAACTCGAAGGTCGAGTGGCGCGAGGTCATCCGCACCCTCGTTCATCTTCCGCGGCACGGCTGGGCGCTGCTGCGCAGCGCCGCGATCGGCTGCTGGATGGGGATAACGCCCGGCGGTCCCACCGCCGCTTCCTTCATGAGCTACGCCATCGCGCGCCGCGTGTCGCCGCGCCGCGACAATTTCGGGCGCGGCGAGCAGGAAGGCATCATCGCGCCGGAGACCGCCGACCACGCCGCCGGCACCAGCGCCCTGCTGCCGATGCTGTCGCTCGGCATCCCGGGCTCGGCGACCGCCGCGGTCATGATGGGCGGGCTCATGATCTGGGGCCTCAATCCCGGCCCCATGCTCTTCATCGAGCAGAAGGATTTCGTCTGGGGCCTGATCGCCTCGATGTATCTCGGCAACGTCGTCTCGCTCGTCCTCGTGCTGCTGACGGTGCCGATCTTCGCCGCGATGATGCGCGTTCCCTTCTTCATCATCGCCCCCCTGATCTTCATCGTGATCACGGTCGGCGCCTACTCGGTGTCGAACTCCTATCTCGACGTCCTGCTGATGATGGGATTCGGCGTCCTGGGTTTCCTCTTCAAGAAGCTCGACTACCCGGTGGCGCCGCTGGTGCTCGCGATGGTGATCGGCGACAAGGCCGAGGATGCATTCCGCCAATCGATGCTGCTGTCGAACGGCTCGCTGGGGATCTTCTTCAGCAATGGGCTCGTCAGCACGGTGAT
>DASWRT010000161.1:0-5163 GCA_036403035.1 Allostellaceae bacterium
CCATTGCCGACGGGGAGAGGACGATGCCGAAGACGGCGAATACCGGCAGCGATCGGGAAACCGGCCGCTCGACAAAGGACGGCGGGCACGCCCGCCGCGAAATCCACGATGAGGGTGCCCCGGCCGCGTCCGGGCAGGACATGCCGCGCGACGAAGAGAGCGCTGGAGAGCCGGCGGTGAGTCCCGCCGACGGCGTGCTGGACCCCAGCGTGAACGAAAGCTCCCGGCACTGACCGATCCCGGTACCTGCCGGAAGCGCGGCCGCCGTTCACGGGCAGGTGGCCCGCGCGCGACGTTCCCGCATTCGGCGAGTCGTTGAACCAAGCTGCGCGCTGCACGTTTGCCAGGGGCGGTCCTGAAAAACGCCGAAGGGAGGGTTTGCCGTGCATTGGAACCAGACCTACGATCCGTTTGGCAACCCCGTCCTTTCGACGATCTGCGCCACGTTGCCGGTGATCACGCTGCTCAGCGCGCTCGGCATATTCAGGATGCGGGCGCATTACGCCGCGCTACTCGGCCTCGCCGTGTCGCTGTTCGTCGCGATCGTGTTGTTCGGCATGCCGGCCGGCATGGCCGGCGAGACGGCGCTTTACGGTATGGCGTTCGGACTGGCGCCGATCGGCTGGATCGTCCTGAACATCATCTTCCTCTATCAGCTCACGCTCGAACGCGGGCTGTTCCAGGTTCTGCAGAACAGCATCACCCACATCACGCGGGACCGCCGGCTGCAATTGCTGCTGATCGCCTTCTGCTTCGGCGCGTTCTTCGAGGGCGCGGCAGGATTCGGAACGCCCGTCGCGGTGACCGGCGCTATCCTGATCGGCCTGGGATTCCCGCCGCTCGCCGCTTCCGGCCTGTCGCTGATCGCCAACACGGCGCCCGTCGCCTTCGGCGCGCTGGCGGCGCCGGTGCTCGGCCTCGCCGCAGTCAGCGGGCTCGACCTCCTCAAGCTGTCGGCGATGATCGGACGGCAGCTCCCGTTCTTCTCGCTGCTCGTGCCGTTCTGGCTGATCTGGGCCTTCGCCGGGTTCCGCGGAATGATCGAAGTATGGCCCGCGATCCTCGTCGCCGGAGTCTTCTTCGCGATCCCGCAGTTCCTCGTCTCGAACTTCCACGGGCCGTGGCTCGTCGACATCGTCGCGGCGCTCGTCTCGATGGCGGCGGTTGCGCTCTTCCTGAGGGTCTGGCAGCCGCGCGAGGTCATGGCGGGCATGAGCCATCGCTGGAAGCGCGGCGAGGACGTTCTGGTCGGCGCCGGCGCTGCGCCGATGGCGATGCCCGCCGATGTCGAGTTCGCCGGCACGCTCCCCGGTGCGTCCGGCCCAGCACAGGCGCCGGCTGCCGACCGCACAACCGTCTGGCGTGCCTGGATGCCCTGGATCATTCTGAGCGTGATCGTCTTCCTCTGGGGCACGCCCCAGGTGAAGGCGTTCCTCGACGGCATATCGGCGCCGAAATTCCCGATCGCCGGCCTGCACAACCTCGTCGACCGGGTGCCGCCGGTCGTGCCGAAGCCGACACCGGAGGCCGCCGTCTACACGTTGAACTGGCTGTCGATGACCGGGTCAGGGATTCTGATCGCGGCGATCATCGCGGGGTTCGCGATGGGCGTCGGGCCGATACAAATGCTTCGGACATACTGGCGCACGCTGGTGCTGACGCGCTACTCGCTGCTGACGATCGCGGCGATGATGGCGCTCGGCTTCACGACCCGCTACTCGGGAACCGACGCGACGATGGGGCTCGCCTTCGCGAAGACCGGCATCCTCTATCCGTTCTTCGCGGCGATGCTCGGCTGGCTCGGCGTCGCGCTGACCGGCTCCGACACCTCGTCGAACGTGCTGTTCGGCAGCCTGCAACGCATCTCGGCGGAGCAGCTCGGCCTCAACCCGATCCTGACGGCCGCGGCGAACAGCTCCGGCGGCGTGATGGGCAAGATGATCGACGCGCAGAGCATCGTCGTCGCATCGACCGCGACGCGGTGGTACGGGCACGAAGGCGACATCCTCCGCTATGTCTTCTTCCACAGCCTGGCCCTCGCCTGCCTCGTCGGCGGGCTGATCATGCTTCAGGCGTATGTCTGGCCGTTCACCGCGCTGGTCGTACAGTAGGCGGAGGGGATCGGGCCGGCATGGCGGCGGGAACCGGGCGGATTATCGGCAGCGGCCCCTTTAACTCTGCCCAGCCTCGCGGTACGGTTGAACTGCGGTCCGCCGAACGGCAGGACCGGATGAGGACAGGTTGAAGAGTGAGCATGAAGCGGACCATCCGCGAGGCGAAGTTTGCAGTCGGGCAGATCGTCCGCCACCGGCACTTCCCATTCCGCGGGGTCATCTACGACGTCGATCCGGAATTCAACCATACCGACAAATGGTATGAGTCGATCCCGCCGGACCGCCGCCCGTCGAAGGACCAGCCTTTCTATCATCTGCTCGCGCAGAATTCTGAAGGGCCGTACGAAGCTTACGTGTCCGAGCAGAACCTCCTGCCCGACTCGGAAAACGGCGCCATCAACCACCCGATGATCGACTCGCTGTTCGAGCGCATCGAGGGCGACCGTTACGTGCCGAAGCAGATCCGGCGGCAGTAGAGTTCACTGGAAACTGCCGGCAGCCCTGCTCGTTCGCAGGATGACAGGCGAGCAGCCGGGCCGGGCCAAGCGCACCCCGCCTGCCGCCGATGACGATTTGGGCAGGAGTGGCGGCCGATATGACCGCGGACGACAAAGAGAACGACGAGCGCGGCGAAGCAACGGTGGAACGGCGGCCTGTCGATCCGCTTGCGGGCGGACTGACGCCGGGCCGGATCGGACCCGGCAGCAACACCGGCATGGTCAGCCAGGGCGACATGGACACGGGCGAGCCCGACGACGATGAATTGCGCCGGCAGCGACGCGACAACATCAACCCGAGCCGCCCTGTGCTGCCCGACAAGCCGGTTTAAGGCTGACAACAATCGGCGGCGGCTTAGGCATCACGTTTCGACGACGATCTGGACGCGCTCGCCGGCGAATTTGGTGACGCCGTATTCGATCGGCCGACCGTCGGTGTCGACGTTGACCGCCTCCGACTGGAGGATCGGCCGGGTGGGCGGCTGCCGCAAATGCGCCGCTTCCTCATGGCTTGGCAGACGGGACGTCAGCCGAGTCGTCCGGCGCACGTAGTCGCTTATGCCCAGCGCCGCCAGAGCGCGCGTGATCGACTCGGTTTCCGCATACCGCTCGATGATCCCGGCGAGCCGCGGCAGCGGGAAGAAATGCTGGCCGATGCTGATCGGCGTGCCGTCGGCCTCGCCGAGCGTCTCGATCAGCGCGACAGGCGAGCCCGGTGCAAGCTGCAGCGCCGCCGCGACCGCCGCGGAGGCCGGCATTTCGAGCGCGCGAAGGCTTCGCCCCGACGGCTCGCGCCGCTGCCGCAGCAGGTTCTCGCTGAACCGCGTGCGGCGCCCGAGCGCATAGTCGATCACGTCCTCCTGAACGAACGTGCCCCTGCCCTGCTCGATGCGGATCAGGCCGCGCTGCGCAAGCGCCGCCATCGCGCGCCGGACGGTGTGGCGGTGAACGCCGAAGCGCCCGGCGAGCGCCTGCTCGGTCGGCAGCCGGTCGCCGGGCTGGAGGAGCCCGCCTTCGATCTCCCCGGCGATCGCGCGCTCGACGCGCCGCCATCGGGCGACGCCGTCGTCGTCCGCATCGGGCCGGTCGAGGGCAGGAGGCGTCAAAAAATTGTCACCCAATATTGCTTTACTCCCGCAGCGGTTTGAGGTGAGGATGTCCGTGAAGAGGTACGGATGTCTAGACAAATTTTTGAAATGTCCAATGCCGATGCCGCAGCTCTCGCCGCCGTAAGGCAGCGATGCGCCGCTGCCGTCGCGAAGGCCGGAATGGACGAACTGGAAGAAGCCTGGGCCGCCCTGCCCGAACGCCCGGCCTATGTCTGGCTGCGCCGGCCGGAGACCGGACTCGCGATGGTCCGCGGCCGGATCGGCGGGACCGGCGCGCCGTTCAATCTCGGCGAGATGACGATGACGCGCGCGGCGGTGCAGATCGCACTGCCCGATGGCGCGACCGTCGCCGGGTTCGGCCATGTCGCCGGCCGCAACGGGCGGCATGCCGAGCTGGCTGCGGCATTCGATGCGATGGTGCAGCATCCCGCTTGGCGCGACGCCGTCGAGCGGCAAGTCGTCACACCGCTTGCCGAGCGGCACCGCGCCCGGAAGGCGGCGCAGGCCGCCGCCGTCGCGTCGAGCAAGGTCGAGTTCTTCACGATGGTACGGGGCGATTGATGGAGCCGGCGACGCAGGCGATCGATGCCGCCCGCCTCGCACCGGGACTCGCCGATCCCGTGCACGGCGCGCAGTCGGTATTCCGCGCGGTGCTCGACGCGATGGCCCGTCCGGGGCGCATCGTGGCGGTGCCCGAGAACGTCCTTGCCGCGGCGCCGCCCGCGCCGCTCGGACGCGCCGCCGCCTCGGTGCTGCTGACGCTATGCGACATCGACACGCCGCTCTGGCTCGACCGGCGCACGCAGGCCGGGGCCGCGGATTATCTGCGCTTCCATTGCGGCGCGCCGCTCGCCGCCGACCCGGCGGCGGCGCGCTTCGCGATGGCCGTGGAGGCTTGCGCCCTTCCGCCGCTCGACGCCTTCGATCTCGGCAGCGACGAGTATCCCGACCGTTCGGCGACGCTGGTCGTCGAGGTCGCGGGGCTCGCCGCGGGGAAGTCCGGCGGCACGGCGCTGACGCTCTCCGGGCCCGGCATCGCCGAAACCGCCGCGCTGGCGGTCGACGGGCTGCCCGGCGGGTTCTGGACCCGGCGGTCGGCGCTCGCGCCACTCTTCCCGCGCGGCCTCGACATCGTGCTGACCTGCGGGGAGCGGCTCGCGGCGTTGCCGCGCACGACCCGGGCGGAGGAGGCCTGAGATGTACGTCGCGGTGAAAGGCGGCGAGGCCGCGATCACGGCCGCGCACAGGCTGCTCGCCGAGACAAGGCGCGGCGATCCGGAAGTGCCCGAACTGACGATCGCGCAGATCGAGCAGCAGATGTCGCTCGCCGTCGATCGGGTGATGACGGAGGGATCGGTCTACGACCGTGCGCTCGCGGCGCTCGCGATCAAGCAGGCGCGCGGCGACCTGATCGAAGCGATCTTCCTGCTGCGGGCGTACCGC
>DASWRT010000162.1:0-1616 GCA_036403035.1 Allostellaceae bacterium
TATGCGAACAAATCGGGCCGCCGCGGCATGGGGGTGAGCCGCACGCTCGCCAATCGCGAAGAAGCGCCGAAGGGCACGCTTGTCATGATGTCGGCCGGTGCCGGACAGGAGGCGCTCGATTCGCTATCCGCCGCCGACACCAACCCGAACTCGGTCTACACGCGCACGCTGTTGCCGCTGCTGCGCGAACCCGGCCTCGAGATGACCGATCTCGCCAAGCGCGTCCGCAGCGATGTGGAGGCTTTGGCAGGCACCGTCGGGCATGAGCAGCGCCCGTCCTTCTACCACGAGCTTTCCGGCAATTTTTACCTGGTGCCCGCTGCTCCAGTCGCGGTCGCGGCAGCGCGTCAGGCAGTCGACGAGGCGGCGCGCGCATGGTCGATGACGAAGGACACGACGAGTGTCGCGGTCCTTGAGTCCTTCAGCCGGCAATTTCGCGACACGATCTATGCCGAGATGGCACGCGCCCGCCTCGACGAATTGCGCGCGCGCCAATCGTTTGCGGCAGCGCCTCCCGCTGCAGCGGTGCCGCAGGTTCGCGCCACGCCCGCTCCGGAGCCGAACGCCACGGCCGAACAGCCCGCACCAAACAGGAAAAAGCCCTCCGCTTTCGAGGCGGCGCAGGCGTGGGTCAGGGTCAAGGACACGCGGGATGCGGCGGCGCTCGAAAGCTTCATTCGCGATTACGGCGACAGCATCTATGTCGATCAGGCCCGCACGAAACTTGCCGAGGCGAAAAACGATGCGGCGGTCGCGGCGACGAATAATCCGCCGGCCGCTGTCGGCAATCCGCCGCCGGTCACGCCGCCGCATGATGATAGCGTCGCCATGAACATCCCGGCGGCGGGTGCAATTCTCCCGGAGAGCGGCAAGCGTTTCGCCGAGCGTGCGAAGTCGCCGCTCACGTCGGCGGAGGAAAAGCGGCTCCTGGCGGGCGAGCGGTTTCAGGAGTGCCCGACCTGCCCGGACATGGTCGTCGTCCCCAGCGGGCACTTCATCATGGGCTCGCCTGACCCAGAGCCCGGGCGTTCCGCCAGCGAAGGCCCGCAGCACGACGTGACGATCGGCAAGCCGTTCGCGGTCGGCCGATTCGCCGTGACGGCGGACGAGTGGAAAGCCTGTCTCGCGGACGGCGGCTGCAACGGCTACGAGCCCAAAAGCGATACGCAATTGCGCAGCCGCTATCCCGTAACGGACGTGTCATGGAATGACGCGCAGGCCTATGTCGCCTGGCTCAGCAAAACGACCGGCAGAGCGTACCGGCTCATGAGCGAAGCCGAACGTGAATATGTCGCGCGCGCCGGAACCTCGACGCCGTTCTGGTGGGGTGCCTCGATCTCGCCGGGCGAGGCGAATTACGATGCCCGCACCATCTATGCCGGCGGCAAGCCGGGCGAGTTTCGGCAAAAGCCCGTGATCGTCGACTCGCTCGCGGCCAATGCGTTCGGACTGTTCAACATCGAAGGCAATGTCAACGAATGGGTCGCCGATTGCTGGCACGACGATTACAAGGGCGCGCCGAGCGACGGCAGTGCCTGGGTGAGCGGCGATTGCGGCCGGCGGGTGCTGCGCGGCGGCTCCTGGTACGACAATCCGGAGAAGGTCAGGGCCGCAAG
>DASWRT010000163.1:0-6650 GCA_036403035.1 Allostellaceae bacterium
GCCGCACGGCCTTGCCGATGTCCCGGCATCGCCTGCGGCCGCGCGCCTAACCGCCGGACGTCACGGCGCAACGCAGACCACGGCGGCCTACGGGGATAGGCTCTTAATCGACCGCCGATGAGCCGCCGTCGCGACGCCGGCACGATTTCCCGCGCTCGGATTGCTCGACGGAGCAGAAGCACAAAGGATCATTCATTAGCGCGGATTGCGGTTGTTTGGAACTGCATCACGCGAGTTCCGTCGTTCCAAGCTCGATCGAAAACCGATCTGACGACATCACCCGGACTGCGAGTGCAGGATCAAAAGGGAGCATTACCAACGCTCCGGTCCGCGCATCAACTATCCTTGCCGGCACGCCGCCGCCGTTCACGGCATCGTCCCGGACATGGGGAAAAACCGCGCTCCTGACGGAGCGCGGTAAGGAGAAGAGCCGGTTTCCTTGCCGGACACCCGGCGAGCCCTTCGCCGTCTCCGGCGAAATCTCGCGGGCGGACCGGACAGTCGCAGGATCAGGCGATCCCGGCGGACACGCCGGCAGACTTCGACCGGCGTCCACGGCCGGTCGACTTGCCGCTGCCGACACTATTCTGGCCCGCGGCGGCCGACGGTTTCCGGCCTCGCCCTCTTTTCCGCTCCGGAGCGCTCGCCACAGGCGCCGCTGCCGGCGCCGCCTCGGGCGCGCCCTTGCCGGTTGCGCCGCCCGGCCGGCCGCGTCCAAGACCGATCCGCTTGGCCATCTCGCGCTTGCCTTCGGCAAAGCTCGGCGCGGCCATCGGATATTTCGCGTCAAGGCTCCACCGCTTGCGGTAATCCTGCGGCGAGAGGCCGTGCGCAATCCGGAGATGCTTCTTCAAAAGCTTCTGCTTGAGGCCGCATTCCAGGCAGATGAGGTAATCCGACGCCACGGAGTCCTCGACCGGCACCGCCGGCTCGACCGGCGCCGGCGCGGCGGCCGCAGCCGGCTGCGCGACCTCGGCAGCATTTTCCGCCGCATGACTCTCGCCCGACGCATCGGCCGAGTCCTGCTGCATTTCGGCAGCGCTCCCCGGCGTACCGGAAAGCGCAGTGCGCAACGCATCCGTCACGGACGTGATGATCTGCGAGAGCTGCTTCGGCTCCGCCTTGTTCTGCTGAAGATAAACGGAAACGATTTCGGTGACGCTCGAAAGAAGCGTCATACCGCGTGCTCCGACCTGCGAGTCCGACATGTCGACCGTGCTCTCTGTTCGTTTTCAAGCCAGATTACTATTTGCCACTGGATCAATGACCGTACAAGTGCGAAGTCACAAAATTGTCGGTAATTTTTGCCGGAAGGCGGGCGCACGGATCTTAAGAAATCGGAACGACCATCTATTTTGCTGCATGAAGGCAGGTGCCGATCCGCGAGAGGACGGCATATCCGGACAACTGTCCTGGAGAACATGCACACCCTGATAACGTGCCGCCGACAGTATACCTGCAGGACGGGCATCGCCGAAACCGCCGCCTGGCGCGCGACCCAAGCAAGTTTCACCGAAGCACTGCCGTCGGCTCCGACCGGAATTCGACCGGAGGTTTGTGCAAGCTTCCTTGATATTCAAAGAGCGATTTGGGTTGCCGGGACACGAGGCGGGCATGCACCGTCATGGCGCACCGCTGCCGCAGCAGGCAGCTTCATTACCATACACTTAATTATGGTTTATCGTGAAGAGCATGAATCACGCCAGAACAGATTTACCGGCATTCGAGGGAGAGGGAACGGATCACGGCGCGATCTCGATCCGGTGGGTGCTTCGACCGCCGGCGGACGATACGTGCTTTGCCGGCATCCCGCGGTCCCACCCTTGGCGTACCCGATCGCTTCGTGTAATCCCCTTCGTCGCACGATCACGGATTAACGGATCAAAGCCTATCCCAGTAGGCTCCAAGGGAGGTCGGGATGAATCGTCGTCGCGGGTTTGCCGGACAGGCCGCCGGATCGCTGCTGCTTCTGCTGGCAGCCTCCGCCGTCGTTCCGGCGAAGACAGCGGGGGCCGCCGGACTTCCCGAGGTCGCGGGGTCGGGCGTGCCGAGCCTGGCGCCGGTCCTCAAACAGGTGACGCCGGGCGTCGTCAACATCAGCACGCGGGCCCGCGTCGCGGTGCAGCAGAACCCGCTGCTACAGGACCCGTTCTTCCGCCGCTTCTTCAACATTCCGGAGCAGCAGCGCACGCGCGAAACGCAGGCGACGGGCTCCGGCGTCATCGTCGATGCGCGGCAAGGCTACGTCATCACCAACAATCATGTCGTCGACAACGCCGACGCGATCGAGGTCACGACGAAGGACAACAGGCGTTTCCGCGCAAAATTGGTCGGGCGCGATGCCGACACCGACATCGCCGTGCTGAAGATCGACCCGACGAACCTGACCGCGCTCGAATTCGGCGACTCCGACCGGCTGGAGGTCGGCGACTTCGTGCTCGCCATCGGCAATCCTTTCGGGCTCGGCCAGACCGTCACCTCGGGCATCGTCAGCGCCCTCGGGCGCAGCGGCCTCGGCATCGAGGGCTACGAGGACTTCATCCAGACCGACGCCTCGATCAATCCCGGCAACTCGGGCGGCGCGCTCGTCGACCTCACCGGCCGGCTGGTCGGCATCAACACCGCGATCCTGGCGCCCGGCGGCGGCAATATCGGGATCGGCTTCGCGGTGCCGATCAACATGGTCAAGCTGGTGATGGAACAGCTCATCCGGTACGGCGAGGTGAAGCGCGGCCGGATCGGCGTCGCGATCCAGGAGCTGACGCCGGAAGTGGCGCAGGCGCTCGGCACGGCACGCACCGAAGGCGCGCTGATCGCGCAGGTGGCGCCCGGCTCCTCCGCGGAGCGCGGCGGGCTCAGGAGCGGCGACATCATCACCGCGGTGAACGACGTGCCGATCCGCAGCGCGACGCAGCTCCGCAACCGCATCGGCCTCACCCGCGTCAACGAGACGCTCGGCCTCACCGTCGAGCGCAAGGGACAGACGCGGACCGTTGCGGTGCGGATCGATCAGGTCGAAGACAGTTCCGGCGACCGCGCCGCGCCGCCGCGGCCCCGCCGGCAGCAATTCCCGTGAGCGACGGCATTGGGATCAGAGCGAAGGATTAAAGGATGACGGCATCTCCCTCAGCGACTACCGCCGCAACGCAGCCGACGCGGCCACGGTTCTTCGAGGATTTCGCGCCGGGACAGGTCTATGAATTCGGCGACCGGACGGTCACGGAAGCCGAAATCGTCGAGTATGCGCGGCAGTTCGATCCGCAGCCGTTCCACACCGACCCGGAGGCGGCGCGCGGCTCGATCTACGGCGGGCTGATCGCCAGCGGCTGGCATACCGCGGGGATGATGATGCGCATGCTGGTCGACCATTTCATCCCACGCGAGAGCAGCATGGGCTCGCCCGGCATCGACGAGCTGCGTTGGCTGAAACCGGTCCGCCCTGGGGACCGGCTGCGCGTGCGCGTCTCGGTGGTGGAGACGAAACGGTCGATGTCGAAGCCCAACCGCGGCATCGTGCGCTCGATCAACGAAGTACTGAACCAGGACGGCGAGACGGTCCTGTCGATGCGCGGCATGGGCATGTACCGCACGCGCGACGGTTCAAAAGAGATATAATACCAACGGCCGTTGGTATTTATTGTAGAGGCGTCCCTTGGGGCGCCGCTCGCCGCAGCTCCGCTGCGGCTGCAGAACATCGGTCCGCCGAGAGCCCACGGGCGGGGCAAGCCGCGCCCCTACGTTATACCGTCGGCCTCGGTCATTGACCGACGCCGAGCGGGTTTTGCTCAAACGCCGCACGGGCGCAACCAATCGCCGATGAGTCAAGCTCAACGGCCGCTGGTATTCGAAGGGCTCAATGCACACGAATTCCTCTAATCCGTCGGCACCATCCGGCCGAGCGGACGGCCGCCGAAGATGTGCAGATGGAAGTGCGGCACCTCCTGGTTTCCGTCCCGGCCGTGGTTCGCCAGGAGCCGGTAGCCGGTCTCGGCGACGCCGGCGTCGCGCGCGATATTTCCCGCGGCGCGGATGAAAGCCGCAATCTCCTCGGGCGTCGCCTTCGCCGAGAAATCGTCGAAGGAAACGTAGGCGCCCTTCGGGATCACCAGGATATGAGTCGGCGTCTGCGGGTGGATGTCGTGGAAGGCGAGCACGTGCTCGTCCTCGTAGACCTTCTTGCAGGGTATCTCGCCGCGCAGGATGCGGGCGAAGACGTTGCCGCTGTCGTAAGCCATCGATCTGATCTCCCGCTGCTTCTCGTTCCTGTCATACCGTCGGCCTCGGCCGTTGACCGACGCCGAGCGGGTTACGCTCATGCGCCGCGCGGGCTTAACCGACGGCCGATGAGCAAGCTCAACGGCCGTCGGTATCAGCTCTTGTTCGGCCGCGACTGCTTCTCGGCGATGCCGGACTGCGCGGTGCGGCGCTCCAGCTCGCGCCATATGTCGGCCGGCGCCAGACCGGCGTCCGCCCAGGCGACCAGGAGATGGTAAAGCAGGTCGGCGCTCTCGGCGACGAGGCCCTCGGGCTTCGCCTCGACCGCCGCGATCACCGCCTCGACCGCTTCCTCGCCGAGCTTCTGCGCGATCTTTTCGGTGCCGCGTGAAAACAGCTTCGCGGTGTAGGAGGTCGCCGGGTCGGCGCCGCGCCGCGCCGCGATCGTCGCGAACAGCCGGTCGAGGACGGCGCCGTCGAGCGCGCCGCCGCCGCCGCCTTCGCCGCTGCCGGAGGTGTCGTCCGTCATCTCAGGGCCGCACCGGGATGCCGGCCTCGGCGAGCCGCGTCTTGGCGTCGGCGATCCGGAAGGTGCCGAAATGGAAGATCGAGGCGGCGAGCACGGCGGTGGCGTGGCCGTCGCGGATGCCCTCGACGAGGTGGTCGAGCGTGCCGACGCCGCCGGAGGCGATCACCGGAACCGACACCGCGTCGGCGACGGCGCGCGTCAGGCCGATGTCGAAGCCGCTCTTGGTGCCGTCGCGGTCCATCGAGGTCAGCAGGATCTCGCCGGCGCCGTAACCGGTCATGCGGCGCACCCACTCGACCGCGTCGAGCCCGGTCTCGCGCCGCCCGCCATGGGTGAACACCTCCCAACGGCCGGGGCCGACCTGCTTGGCGTCGATCGCGACGACGACGCATTGCGCGCCGAACTTCTCGGCCGCCTCGCGCACGAACTCGGGCCTGGCGACGGCGGCGGTGTTGATCGAGACCTTGTCGGCGCCGGCCAGCAGCAGGCGCCTGATGTCCTCGACGACGCGGACGCCGCCGCCGACGGTCAGCGGCATGAAGCACTGCTCGGCGGTGCGGGCGACGACGTCGTAGAGCGTCGCCCGGTCCTCGGCGCTCGCGGTGATGTCGAGGAAGCACAGCTCGTCGGCGCCCTCGCGGTCATAGACCCGCGCCTGCTCGACCGGATCGCCGGCATCGACGAGGTCGAGGAAGCGGACGCCCTTGACGACGCGGCCGTCCTTCACGTCGAGGCAGGGGATGACGCGCATCTTCATCATCGGGTCAGTTCCCCTTCAACAAAGCGACGGCGGCGGCGAGGTCGATGCTGCCGTCGTAGAGGCTGCGGCCGCAGATGACCCCGGCGATCCCGTCCGCCTCGAATTGCTTGAGCCTCTCCAGGTCCGCGAGCGAGGCGACGCCGCCCGAGGCGATCACCGGCGTGCCGGGAATCGAGCGGGCAAGCGCCGCGGTCGCCTCGGCGTTGACGCCCGCCTTGACGCCGTCGCGGTCGATGTCGGTGTAGACGATCGCCGCCGCGCCGGCGTCGGCGAAGCGGCGGGCGAGGTCGGACGCAGTCATCTCCGACATCTTCGCCCAGCCCTCGGTCGCGACCTTGCCGCCGCGGGCGTCGATGCCGATCGCGACGCGCCCCGGATGGGCGCGGCACGCCTCGCGCACGAGGTCCGGATCGGTCAACGCCGCCGTCCCGAGCACGACGCGGCGCACGCCGCGCTCCAGCCAGGCGTCGACCGCCGCGCGCGAGCGGATCCCGCCGCCGAGCTGCACCGGGATCTGTCCCGCCGCAGCGAGGATCGCGCGGACCGCCGGCTCGTTGACCGGCCGCCCGGCGAAGGCGCCGTCGAGGTCCACGACGTGCAGCCACTCGCAACCGGCGGCGACGAAGGCGCGCGCCTGTCCGCCGGGGTCGTCGTTGAACACGGTCGCGGCGTCCATGTCGCCGCGCAGCAGGCGGACGCACTGGCCGCCTTTGAGGTCGATCGCCGGATAGAGGATCACCGCTGACCCAACACCTTATAGAAATAATGGCCCGGCACGGTCTCGCCGTTGACGCGGGCATAGGCCGGGTGCGAGCCCCAGCGGATGTAGCCCAGCGATTCGTAAAGGCGGAGCGCCACCTTCTGCGTGTCGCGGATGTCGATGTTCAGCACCTCCACCCCGCCTTCGCGCGCCGCCTCCTCGACCGCGTGGACGAGGCGGCCGCCCAGCTTGTAGCCGCGCGCCCAGGGCGCCACGAACAGGCTGGTGAGGTGAGCGTTGAACGCCTGCGCCTCGTTGTTGCGCGCCGGCCGGGCGAGCTGCGCCGAGCCGGCGACGACACCGTCCAGCCGGGCGACGAAGAGATGCCGCTCCGGCACCAGCAGCACGCCCTTCCAGTAGGCTTCGAGGAGGGGGCGCGGCGGCGG
>DASWRT010000164.1:0-4977 GCA_036403035.1 Allostellaceae bacterium
GGCCGGCTGCGCCGCACGGGCTTCCGCGACGAGGGCTTTGACACGCGCCGCCGCCTCGCTCAGGCTCGGGAATGCAACTGTGGAATTACTCTCGATCAACTCTATGTCCCTCCGCACCGGGACCGGCCGGCGACGATGTGCGTCCGTGTCCGAACCGTCGTGACGAGCAAGAACCGGGACGGGAGAAAGCGGACCGAATGAGCAAGCGCATTGTCATCGTCGGTGCCGGTCCGGGGGGACTCGCGGCCGCCATGCTGCTGGCCAAGGCAGGGGCCGACGTCACGGTCGTCGAGCGACTCGACCGCGTCGGGGGGCGGTCCGGCACGATCAAGGCCGACGGGTTCTCCTTCGACATGGGGGCGACCTTCTTCCTCTACCCGCGGGTGCTGGAGGACGTGTTCGCCGCCTGCGGCCGGCGGCTGCAGGACGAAGTCGATCTAATCCGGCTCGATCCGCAATACCACCTGATTTTCGAGAATGCCGGCGAGCTGCGGGCGACCGGCGACGCGGAGCGGATGGAGCGCGAGATCGCGCAGATCGCCCCCGGCGACGCCGCGGGCTTTCGCCGTTTCATGGCCGACAATCGCCGCAAGCTCGAACGGTTCCGCCCGGCGCTGGAAATGAACTACTCCGGGCTGCGCGACGTGCTGACGCTGGAGCTGATGAAGCTGCTTCCGCTGCTGCGTCCGCATGCGAGCATCGACAACGATCTCAAGCGTTACTTCGCCGATCCGCGCGTCCGGCTCGCCTTCTCTTTCCAGAGCAAATATCTGGGCATGTCGCCGTTCCAGTGCCCGAGCCTGTTCACCATCCTCGGCTTCATGGAATACGAGTACGGCGTGTTCCATCCGCGCGGCGGCTGCGGCGCGCTGCTGACCCGGATGGCGGAGGTGGCGGCCGAGCTGGGCGCCAAGGTCCGGCTGAACGAACCGGTCGAGGAGATCCTGTTCTCCGGGCGGCGGGCCGTCGGCGTGCGGACGCCGGCCGGAGAGATCCCCGCCGACGCGCTCGTCGTCAACGCCGACTTCGCCAACACGATGACGAAGCTCGTGCCGAACGCCCTGCGCCGCCGCTGGCGCGACGAGAAGATCGCGCGCAAGCGGTTCTCCTGCTCGACCTTCATGATGTATATCGGGATCGAGGGGCGGATCGACCATCTCCAGCACCACACGGTCTTCCTCGCCGAGGACTACAAGCGGAACCTCGCCGAAATCGTGGACGGCAGCGGGGTCCCACCGGAGCATCCGTCCTTCTACGTCCAGAACGCCTGCGTCACGGACCCGGATCTCGCGCCGCCGGGATGCAGCACCCTCTATGTCCTGGTCCCGGTCGCGCACCGGACCGGCGCGTTCGGCTGGACGCCGGAGGAGCAGCGGGCTTATCGCGCCCGCGTGCTGAAGCAGCTCGAAAAGATCGGCGTCAGGGACATCGAGCGGCGCATCCGCTATGAGAAGATCATGACCCCCCTGGGGTGGGAGAGCGAGATGCAGATCTATCGCGGGGCGACGTTCAACCTCGCCCACTCTCTCGGCCAGCTGCTCCATTGGCGGCCGCGCAACCGCTTCGAGGATCTGGAGGGCGTCTATCTCGTAGGCGGCGGCACGCATCCAGGCAGCGGCCTGCCGGTGATCTTCGAATCGGCGCGGATCTCCTCGCGCCTCGTGGCCGAGGATCTCGGACTGGCGCCGCGCTGGAGCACGCAGTCCGCGATGGCGCCGGAGTTCCGCACGGCGATGGCCGGCTGAGGATGAATACGAGCATGAGCAGTAAAGAGAATGCGCCGCCGGTCGCGGTGATCGGCGGCGGGCTGGGCGGCCTCGCCGCGACCTGCACGCTGGCCGCGCGCGGCTACAAGGTGATCCTGTTCGAGCGCAACGAATGGCTCGGCGGCAAGGCGGCGGTGCTGGAGGAGCGCGGCTTCCGCTTCGACATGGGGCCGACGATCCTGACGGTGCCGCGCGTCCTGTCGCGCATCTTCGCCGAGGCCGACCGGGACATCGCGACGTCGCTCGATCTCGTCCGGCTCGATCCGCAATGGCGCTGCTTCTTCGAGGACGGCTCGGTGCTCGACCTCGTCGAGGACACCGGAACCATGGCGGAGCGGCTCGATTCCTACGCTCCCGGCAGCAAGGCCGGGTCCGGATACCGCGACTTCATGGCGCTGTCGCAGCGGTTGCACGAGGTCTCGGAGCGGTTCTTCTTCTGGAAGTCGGTCGGCGGGTTGCAGGACACGATGGACCTGCGCGGCAGCATGAACGCCGGCACGCTCTCGGACGTGCTGAGCCTGCGCATGGGGACGACCGTCGCCGGCACGATTCGCCGCCGCGTCGGCGACAGGCGCGTCGCGCAGATGCTCGACCATTTCACGCAGTATGTCGGCTCGTCGCCCTACGGCTCGCCGGCCGTGCTCTGCGCGATCGCCCACATGCAGACGAACGACGGCGTGTGGTACCCGATCGGCGGCACGCGGGCGGTGCCGGTCGCGCTGGAAAAGCTGGCGCGCGAGCTGGGCGTCGAGATCCGCCTCGGGACCGGCGTGCGGCGTATCGCGACTGCGAACGGTGCTGTATCCGCAATCGAGACCGACGGCGGGGAGACGGTGCCGGTCTCCGCCGTCGTTTCGAATATGGATTCGGTCCGGACCTACGGCGAGCTGATCGGCGGCACGGCGGGCTACACGTTCGAGGGCAGGCGCTACGAGCCGGCCTGCTCGGGCGTCGTGCTCTATCTCGGCCTCGATCGCGCCTACGAGCACCTACTGCATCACGATTTCGTGTTCTCGGCCGATCCGGAGGAGGAATTCGACTGGATCTACCGGCGCGGCGAGCCGGCGCCGGACCCGACCTGCTACATCGCCGCGCCTGCGCGGACCGAGCCGGGCGTCGCGCCGCCGGGCGGCGAGGCGCTCTACATCCTCGTCCATACGCCCTACCTCCGGCCGCATCACGACTGGACGGCGATGCTGCCGGACTATAGGCGCAGGATCCTCGACAAGCTGAAGCACACCGCCGGGATGAAGGACATCGAGGAGCGCATCGTCGTCGAGCGGCACCTGACGCCGCAGGACATCCACGACCGCTACCGCGTGCTCAACGGCGCGATCTACGGGCTGGCGAGCCACGGCCGCTTCCTTGGCGCCTTCAAGCCGGCGAACCGGCGGCGCGACATAGCCGGCCTCTACCTTGCCGGCGGCGCGGCGCATCCGGGGCCGGGCATGCCGATGGTGCTGATGTCCGGCTGGATTGCGGCGGATGCGCTCGATGCCGACCTGCGGGGAGGCGGCGGCGTCAGGCTCGACGACGCCGACGCAGGCGCGGGTGCTGCGGCGTGAGCGGCGGCGGAGCGTGAACAGCGGCGGCGCGCTCCCGACCTCCTCGCCCCTCTTCCTGCACCTGTTCGGCGGGCTGTTCCGCTGGTGGTATTTCCGTCGCGGCTTCCACGCGGTCCGGGTCTCGAAGAGCGGCCGGCCGATCCTTCCCGACGGGCGGCCGGTCATCGTCTACACCAACCACCCGAGCTGGTGGGACGCGGCCCTGTTCGTCCTGATCGCGAGCCGCCGCTTCCCCGATCGCCGGCATTTCGGCCCGATGGATGCGGCGGCGCTCGAACGCTACGGGTTCATGCGGAAGTTCGGCGTGTTCGGCATCGAGCTGAACACGCGTCGCGGCGCCGCGACCTTCCTGCGGACCTGCCGCGCGATCCTCGCCGACCGGCGGACGATGCTGTGGATCACCGCCGAAGGCCAGTTCACCGATCCGCGGCAGCGCCCGGTGCGGCTGCGGCCGGGGCTCGCGCACCTGATGCGGCTCGTCCCCGAAGCCGCCGTGGTGCCGCTCGCGATCGAGTACACGTTCTGGGAAGAGCGGTATCCCGAGGCGCTGTTCCGCTTCGGCCGCGCCTTCGTGCCGGCGCAGGAGGAGCAGGCGGTCCGCGGCGACGTCGCGGCGTGGCAGCGTCTGCTCGAGGCGCGCCTTGAGGAAGCGATGGACGGTCTCGCCACCGAATCGATCCGCCGCGACGCGTCGCTGTTCGAGCCGCTGATGCGCGGCGCGGTCGGGGTCGGCGGCATCTACGATCTCTGGCGGCAGATCGTCGCGCTGATCACCGGCCGCCCGTTCCAGCGCGAGCACGGCAAGCCGGAATCGTGAATTCGGTCCTCCTCGTCCTCGCGGTCGCCGCGTTGGCGCTGGCGGCGCTGCCGGTGCTGCTCGCGCTGCGCAACCTCGCGGATTTCCGTCCGCCGCCGTCGTTGCCATCACGTGGCGGGGCGCTTGGCGTTTCGATCCTGATCCCCGCGCGCAACGAGGAGGCGGTTATCGAGGCCGCCGTCGAGGCGGCGCGGGCGAGCCGGGACGTCGAGCTGGAGGTGATCGTACTCGACGACCACTCGACCGACCGCACGGCGGAGATCGTCCGCGGGATCGGCCGGGGCGACCCGCGCGTCCGCGTCGAGCCGGCGCCGCCGCTGCCCGCCAGGTGGTCCGGGAAGCAGCATGCCTGCCACATGCTGGCCCGGCTCGCGCGGCATCCCAACCTGCTGTTCGTCGACGCCGACGTGCGCCTCGCGCCCGATGCGGCGGCGCGGCTCGCCGCGTTCCTGGAGGCGAGCGGCGCCGGGCTGGTCAGCGGCTTTCCACGGCAGGAGACGAAGACGCTCGGCGAGAAGCTCGTCATCCCGTTCATCCATGTCCTGCTGCTCGGCTACCTGCCGGTCTTCCTGATGCGCAGGCAGGGCGCGCCGGGCCTCGGGGCAGGGTGCGGCCAGCTCTTCCTCGCGTGGCGCGACGCCTACGAGCATGCCGGCGGGCACGCGGCGATCCGCGCCTCGCTGCATGACGGGATTACGCTGCCGCGCGCCTTCCGCCGCGCCGGCATGAAGACCGACATCTGCGACGCCACGGACCTCGCCGCATGCCGGATGTACCGCGGGTTCGGCGAGACGTGGCGCGGCTTCGGCAAGAACGCGACGGAAGGGAT
>DASWRT010000165.1:0-9200 GCA_036403035.1 Allostellaceae bacterium
GCTATCCGCTGATGCGCCCGCCGCGGCTGACGAGGACTTCGCGCTTGCCGACATGATTGGCGCCGCTGACGATCCCGTCCTGCTCCATCTGCTCGACCATGCGCGCGGCACGGTTGTAGCCGATCTGCAGGTGCCGCTGGATGAAGCTGACGGTGCATTTCCGCTCGGCGGTGACGATCGCGACCGCGCGGTCGTAGAGGTCGTCGGCGCCGGGGACGTAGCCTTCCCCGACCTCGCCGTCGTCGTCGATCCCGCCTGCACCGCCGCCGCCGGCCGGCGCGGCGGCGCCGGCATCGTCGTCATCGTCCTCGGTGATCGCGTGCAGGTAGTCGGGCTGCCCCTGCGCCTTCAGGAAGTTGACGACCGATTCGACCTCGCGGTCGGCGACGAACGGCCCGTGGACGCGGGTAAGACGGCCGCCGCCGGCCATGTAGAGCATGTCGCCGCGGCCCAGGAGCTGCTCCGCTCCGCCCTCGCCGAGGATGGTGCGGCTGTCGATCTTCGACGTGACCTGGAACGAGATGCGGGTCGGGAAGTTGGCCTTGATCGTGCCGGTGATGACGTCGACCGACGGGCGCTGCGTCGCCATGATCAGGTGGATGCCGGCAGCCCGCGCCATCTGCGCCAAGCGCTGGATCGCCGCCTCGATCTCCTTGCCGGCGACCAGCATCAGGTCGGCCATCTCGTCGACGATCACGACGATGTAGGGCAGCACCCTCAGGTTCAGCACCTGGTCTTCGTAGACGGGCTTGCCTGTCGTCTTGTCGAACCCGACCTGGACCTGACGGACGATCGTCTCGCCGCGCTCCTCGATCTCGCGCACGCGCTGGTTGTAGCCTTCGATGTTCCGCACGCCGAGCTTGGACATCGCGTGATAGCGCGACTCCATCTCGCGCACCGCCCACTTGAGCGCGACCACCGCCTTCTTCGGGTCGGTGACGACCGGCGTCAGCAGGTGCGGGATGCCGTCATAGACCGACAGCTCCAGCATCTTCGGATCGACCATGATGAACCGGCACTGGTCGGGCGAGAGACGGTAGAGCAGCGACAGGATCATCCCGTTGATCCCGACCGACTTGCCCGAGCCGGTGGTGCCGGCGATCAGCAGGTGCGGCATCTTCGCGAGGTCGGCGACGATCGGCGTGCCGCCGATGTCCTTGCCGAGCACGAGCGGCAGCCGGACGCCCTCGTCGCGGTATGCGTCCGAAGTCAGCATCTCGTGAAGGAAGACGGTTTCGCGCTCCGCGTTCGGCAGCTCGATGCCGATGACGCTGCGTCCGGGGATCAGCGCGATGCGCACCGAAACCGCGCTCATCGACCGTGCGATGTCGTCGGCGGTGTTGATGACGCGCGACGACTTCGTGCCGGGCGCCGGCTCCAGCTCATAAAGCGTGACGACCGGGCCGGGGCGGACTTCCATGATCTCGCCGCGGATGCCGAAATTGCGCAGCACGGTCTCAAGCATCTTGGCGTTGCGAGCCAAGTCCGACTCGTCCTCGTCTTCGGCTTCCGGCGCCACCGGCGCCGCAAGCAGCGCGGTGCCGGGTAGAGCGAAGGATGCTTGGGTCTCCACCACCACGCCCGCCGGATCGGGCATGCCGTGCGGCGCCGTCCAGCCCGGTGCGGCGCCACCCGTCATCGCGACGGCATGCTCCTCCGCCGCGGTTCCATTCACCTGTGCGGATACGCCTCCGGGAGCGGCGGCAGCGGATGCCGCGGCGGCTCCACCAACCGAGCCCGTACCCGCCGCCACCGTCTCGTCCTCTTCCTCCTCGCCTTCTTCGGTGGCCGCCCCCACGGAGGAGAGGCGGGCCGCCGCTTCGGCCCACTCGATGCCGGCGAGGAAGGCGAAGGCGGCAACCACCGCCTGCGGCTCCTCGGTCTGGGCGGTGCCGTAGGCGATCGTCCCCTCGGCCTTGCCGGGGTAGATTTCGACGCACCATTCGAGCCGTCCGTCCGGCCATACGTAGGAGGCCAGCCGGAACGGCTTCGAGTTCATCGCGCACCAGAGGTTGAAGTCCCGAACGCTGAGGGACTCCGCGGCGGCGGCGATCTCGTCGCGCGGTTGCGGCTGCTGCTGGAAGGCTTCGCTAACGGTCATGCTGGCGCTTCACGCGAAGTTGCGGAGGGGAAAGGAAAGCGGAAGGGGAGGGCGCGATCAGGCGTCGTCGGCGTCGCCGGGCAGCTCGAACGCCGCGACCATCAGCTTGTCGACGGTCTTGCCGTTCGAGGCAAGCGGCAGGACGAGCCGCTCCCACGTCGCGACGCCGTCGCCGAAATCCGCGGTATAGACGCGCGTCAGCGGCACTCCCTGCCGCCGTGCGCGGTCGTACTCTTCCTGGAGGATGGCGCGCTGCTGCGCCGGCAGATCGTCGATCGACTGTCCGACCCGGTCTCCGCCGAACGCCGCGGCGAAGACGTTGCCGTAATAGGCGTAGACGAACTGAGCCTCCGACTCGATGTCGAGGACGACGAGGTGCTCCCCCCACGGGCGGAGGTCGAGCGGATCGAAATCCTCGGCCGCCGGCAGGTGGCCGTCGGCGCGGTGGCGGAGCCAGAGCCGGTGGAGGCTCGCGAGGCGCGGGTGACGAGGAACGGTCGGGACTGAACGCATCGGCGGAAGATTCGATCGATTGCCTGAACGGGAAAGCGAAGCGGGGCGCGGCGGCGGCGCAACGCGGCGCGGCTTGCCGTGAGAGACCATACACGCTCGAACGCGACAAGGCATGCGTCCGAGCGACTCAGGGTCGTCTCAGCATGGCGAAACACGGTTAATCGACAGTTACTCCGGCCGCCCGGCGGCGTCGGCCGCCGCTCCGAGCGCACGGTATCTTGGGTCGGTCGGTTGGTCGCTTGCCGCTGCATTGCCGCGCAGACATACGCGGCTGCCGTCGCAAGCGCCAGCGCTGCGAACGGATGCATTGGCGCCCGTGCAGGAACTTTCGGCACGGCGGAGCGTCTGTCGAACGTACCCCGGCTGGAATCCGCCCGATGCGCCTTTCGCTGCTCGCGATCATGCTGCCGCTCCTGCTCCCCGCCTGTACTGCCGGGCAGCCGCAGATCGTCGAAGCGCCGCCGCCCGGCATCAGCTACCGTATAGAGGATGGCGACGTATCGGCGACGAACCAGCAGGCCGACCGGTATTGCCAGGAGCATGGGAAACGCGCGCATCTCGACTCGATCGACCGGAGCCATGCCGACCCGCTTGCGGTCTATCGGTGCCTGTGACTCCGCCGATTCAGGTCGCGTGTCGCGGCTCGACAGAAATGCCCGCCGCAGGGCTGGAGGTTTCCAGCTTGATTTGTCGGAAACGGAAAGATAGGGTCGGTTTAGTAGATGTGAGCCGAGAACAAGCAACCTGTAGTTAGAAACCGAGGCGGCGGCGGATCCGGATAACCGGACGAGACCGGCCGCGGAGGGCAGGGCGCTTCGGCGAGCATCGTGAACGTGTCCTTGAGGGGCCGCGGTCGTCGTTCCTTCGATCCCTCGCGGGTCGGCAGGTCGAGACCAGGCGACGCGGAGGGGCATGCTGAGCAACAACGTCACGCCGCGGGAACGCCTGTTCCCGGAACGCCATATCTCGATCCGGGTGCATGGGCGCATGCGCCAGATCACTCTGTCCGGATCGCTTCAGATCGTCGGGCTTTGCGGGCTGCTCGCCGGTACGAGCGCCGTCGCCTATCTTGCCGCCAGCCATTTCCTCTATGACCGGCTGGTCGCGGAGAAGGAGGCGGAGGTTCTCAAGGCCGAGATGTCGAACGCCGACCTTCGGGAACTCGTCATCCGGTTGCAGGAACGGCTGAGCGCGACGCGCGACGAACTCGACCGGACCCGGACGAAGCTCGCGGACGGGACGACCCAGACAGCCGGTCTCCGCGACCAGATCCACGCGATCGAGGCGCGCGTCCGCACCGCGGAGGAGGGCCGCGACCGCCTAGCCGCGGCGCGGGACGAATTGCAGCAGCGGTCGGCCGTGCTTGAGGAGATGCTCTCGGCGAAGAACGCGCAACTCGCGTCGCTCGGGCGCTCCGCCGATACGGCGCGCGGGGAACTGAAGAAGATCGACCAGCAGCGCGCGGGCCTGACCGACCGCATCCGGGAGCTGGAAACCGAGTTGCAGAGCGTCGCGGCGAAGTCTACTCAGGTCCAGACCGCTCTCGATGCCGCCGAGAGGAAGCTTCAGGTCGCGACCGCCGAACGGGACAAGGCCGTCACGGAGCGCGACCGGCTGCGCGGGCGCGTCGCGGAACTTGAGCGGCGTGTCGCCGAAGCCGATGCCGATGCCGGCAAGGCGTCTCCCTCGCGCGCTGCGCAGGCATCGTCGCCCGTGCTGCCCGCCGCGGCATCGCGCACCGAAGCATCGGCCGTCTCCGGCTGGAGCGAGATCGAACGCGTGCTGGCCTCGGCCGGCGTCGACGTGCCGAAACTGATCGCCCGCTTCAACACGACGCCGAGCGGCCAGGGCGGTCCTTTCGTCGCGTTGGGAGCGCCGGGCAGGAAGCCGGCTGCCGCTGCCGATCCGGAGGAACTGATCGCCCGCGCCGACGGCCTTCAGAAGGCGCTGAAGAGCCTGCCGCTCAGTCCTCCGCTCGCCTCCTATCAACTCGAAAGCCGCTTCGGCGTCCGAACCGATCCGCTCAATCACCGCCAGTCGATCCATACCGGTCTCGATTTCTCGGCGCCGTACCGCTCGGCGGTTTACAACACCGCGCCGGGCACTGTGATCTATGCCGGTCCGAAGGGCGATTACGGCAAGGTCGTCGAGGTCGACCACGGGTCCGGCATCGTGACCCGCTACGCCCATCTGCACCGCACGACCGTTACGGCCGGCTCTATCCTAGGCGGGCGCCAGCAGATCGGCGAGTTGGGCAGCACCGGCCGCAGCACCGGGCCGCACGTCCATTACGAGGTGATCGTCAACGGCGTCCCGCAGGACCCCGAGAAGTTCCTGGTTGCCGGCCGGAACGTCGTTCCGGTTGCCGCGAAGTAACGGCCGGCGCCGGCCGCCCGCGGGGTCTATGGATAGTCATACCAACGGCCGTTGAGCTTGCCTCATCGGCCGTTGGTTAAGCCCGTGCGGCGTTTGAGCAAAACCCGCTCGGCATCGGTCAACGACCGAGGCCGACGGTATCAGATGCTCCGGCCGGCATCCGTCCAGTAGCGCTCGCGGATCTCGCGCTTGAGGACTTTGCCGACTGGGCTTCGCGGCAACGTATCCCAGATCTCGACGGTCTTCGGCGTCTTGACGCCGCCGAGCCGCTCGCGGCAGAGGCGGATGATCTCCTCCGGCGCGACCGCCTGTCCCGGTTTCGGTTCGACGACCGCCTTGACCGCTTCGCCCCAGTTATCGTCGGGCACGCCGATGACGGCGCAATCCTGCACCGAAGGGTGGCGCAAGATCGCCTGCTCGATTTCGGTCGAGTAGACGTTGAACCCGCCGGTGATGATCATGTCCTTCTTGCGGTCGACGATGTAGACGTAGCCGGCATCGTCTTTCAGCCCGATGTCCCCGGTGTAATGCCAGCCGCCTGCCGACGCCAGCGCCGTCGTCGCGGGATCCTTGTAGTATCCTTCCATCACGAGATTGCCGCTGAAGACGATCTCGCCGGCCTCGCCGGGCGGCAGGATGCGTCCGTCGTCGGACATGATCTCGACGCGGGAAAGGAGGGCAGGGCGACCGCAGCTCCGCAACCTGCGCTCGTCGCCGGACGCAAGGATTTCGAGGTGCTCGCGCGGCGACAGGAAGGTGCCCATGAGCGGCACTTCGACCTGCCCGTAGCCCTGCGCCATCACCGGGCCGAACACCTCGATCGCTTCCTTGAGCTTATCGACCGACATCGGCGCCGCCGAATAGATGAAATAGCGCAGCGACGAATAATCGAACCGGCGCACGTCCGGGTGCGCCAGCATCCGGTAGATCACCGTCGGCGGCAGGAAGAGGTGCGTCACGCGGTGCCGCTCGATCGCCTGCATGATGTCGAGCGGATCGGCCTTTTGCAGGATCACCGACGTCGCGCCGGCCGCCATCAGCGGGAAGGCGATCACTCCCGCGGCATGGGTCATCGGCGCCGCGACGAGATAGACGGGCGGATCGGCGCAGGGCATGTGCGCCAGGAAGTTCGCGACCATCGTCTCCCAGGTCCGGTCCGTCCAGGCGACGCCCTTGGGCAGGCCCGTCGTGCCGCCGGTCGAGAGGATCGTGCACAGGCGTTGCGGTCCGCGCAGTTCGGGAGCCTCGGCCGGCATCGGCTCGCTGGCGACCGCGACGTCGGCCCAGGTCAGGTTCTCGGCATCGTCGTCGCGATCGATGCAGACATAGTGGCGGATGCCGGGCACCTCTTGCCGCAGCCGCGGCAGATGCTCGGCGAAGCTGCTGTGGAAAAAGAGCCAGGTGCAGTCGCAGTTGCGGAGGATGAAGATGTTCTCGTCGACCCCGTTCCGGGCGTTGATCGGGACCCAGACGCCGCCGGCCCGCAGCGCGGCGAGCACGCAGAGGAAGGCGCGGGGATCGTTCGGGCTGAAGACCGCGACATGCTGCTGCGGGACGCCTGGATCGGAGCGCCGGCGGATCGCGCCGGCGATCCGCCATGACAGATCCGCCGCCTCGGCATAAGAGAAGGAAGCGCCGTCGCCGACGAACGCGGCCCGATCCGGGGCGAGCACGAAGCCCCGATCGAAATAGTCGATAGCGCGCAACGGCGGCGGCCTCGTCAGTGGACCAGCGGGCAGCCGCCTTGATCGAGCGGCCGCATCGCCTGCTCGGCCGGGATGCGGGCGACGACCTTGAGGTAGTCCCACGGGCCGTGCGATTCGGCCGGCCGTTTGACCTCGAACAGATAGATGTCGTGCATCTTGCGGCCGTCGGCGCGCACCGCCCCCTTGCCGAACAGCGGATCCTCCGCCGGAACCGCCTTCATCTGCTTGATCACCGCGCCGCCGGTGTCGCTATCGATCGCATGGGCCGATTTGAGGTAGTGCAGCGCCGACGAATAGACGCCCGCCTGAACCATCGTCGGGTACGCGCCGCCGTTGCGTTCCGCGAAGCGCCGGGCGAACGCGCGCGTGCCGTCGTTGAGGTCCCAGTAGAACGAGCCTGGGAACTGAAGGCCCTGGGCGGCTTCCAGACCGAAGCCGTGCACGTCGGTAATGAACACGACGGTTGCCGCGAGGCGCTGGCCGCCCTTTACGATGCCGAACTCGCCGGCCTGCTTCACCACGTTCGCGAGATCGCTGCCGGCGAGAGCGAGGCCGACGACCTTCGCGTGCGACGCCTGCGCCTGGAGGAGGTACGAGGAGAAATCGGGGGCTCCCAGCGGCGTCCGAACCGCGCCGAGCACCTGGCCGCCGGCGCCCCGCACCGCATTGGCCATGTCGCGCTCCAGCGCGTGGCCCGCGGCGTAGTCGACCGTCAGGAAGTACCAGCTGTCGCCGCCGGACCGCACGACGGCGTTGCCGATGACGCTCGCGGTCGACCAGCTGTCATAGGTCCATTGAAGCGTGTTCGGCGAGCAGGCCTTGCCGGTGAGATCGGAGGAGGAGGAGCCGGAGATCAGCAGCGCCTTGTCCTTCTCGCGGACGATTTCGCCTACTGCGAGCGCCGCCGCCGAGTTCGGCAGGTCGAGAATGGCGTCGACGCCTTCGGTGTCCAGCCAGCGGCGCGCGATCGCCGACGCAACGTCCGGTTTGTTGAGATGGTCCGCGCTCACCACCTCGACCTTGAAGCCCGACGTCGCGGCCATGAAGTCCTCGGCGGCCATCTGCGCGGCGACGACCGAACCCGGTCCGCTGAACCCGGAAAAGACGCCGCTCATGTCGGTCAATACGCCGAGCTTGACCACGCCGTCGGAGATGGCCGCGGCGGCGCGCGGAACCGGCAGGGCAAACAGCGCGGCCGCAATGACGGCTCCGACGGTATTCCCGATCGCCATATTACTCCTCTTGCCCGCTATGCCGATTGTGCATTGCTATGGGTTTCGGCCTATTCAAACATATGCTGGCATTCTATTAAACGTTTCCCTCCAGCATTACGGAAGTCTGATAAGGTGCGAGCCTAGCACACGGCGTGCCAGCGCCGCTCACGGTGCGCGGCGCAGCACGTCGGCGAACGTGCCGCGATCGACGTTGCCGCCCGACGCGACCACCGCGACGGTTTTGCCCTTGATCTCGAACGCGCCCGAAAGCACCGCCGCCAAGGCCACCGCGCCGCCGGGCTCGATGACGAGCTTGAAGATGTCGAAGGCGAGCGCCATCGCGTCGGCGACCGCATCGTCGTCGACCGCGAGGCCACCGCGAAGCAACCGCTTG
The DNA here is from genome assembly GCA_036403035.1 of Allostellaceae bacterium. GTDB lineage: Bacteria > Pseudomonadota > Alphaproteobacteria > ATCC43930 > CGMCC-115725 > DASWRT01. Next base: position 8,305 of record DASWRT010000165.1, read on the forward strand.
TGGATCGCGAACGTCAGCTCACCCGGCATCGGCGAGAGGAGCGCGTCGCAGAACGATTTGCCGCCGGGCGCATTCCGCTGCCGCGTGCCGTCGGCCAGCGACCGCCGGAGATCGTCGAAGGCGGCCGGCTCGGCGGAATAGATCGCGATGCCCGGCACTTCATGGGTCAGCGCGAGGGCGCATCCGGCAATGAGGCCGCCGCCGCCCGCCGGGACGATCGCGGCGTCGAGCCGGGCGCCTGCCGCTGCGGCCTGCGTCGCGATCTCCAGGCCGATCGTGCCCTGGCCCGCGATGATGCGCGCGTCCTCGAACGGCGGGATGATTTCGGCGCCGCGCTCCGCGGCGATGCCGGCGGCGACCGCCTCGCGGCTCTCGCCCCACCGGTCATAGAACACGACCTCGGCGCCGTACCCCTTCGTGTTCGCGATCTTGATCGACGGCGCGTCGGTCGGCATCACGATCACCGCCGGCATGCCGAGAATCTGCGCCGCTGCGGCGACTCCCTGAGCGTGATTGCCGGAAGAATAGGCGACGACGCCGCGCGCTCGCGCCTCGGACGGGATCTGCGACAGCGCGTTATAGGCGCCGCGGAACTTGAAGGAACCGGTTCGCTGCAACGGCTCGGCCTTGACGAGGAGCCGTCCGCCGAGACGCTCGTTGAGCACGGGCGATTCGAGCAGCGGCGTCATGACCGCCTTGCCGGCAAGGCGGTCGGCGGCGGCCTGCACGTCGGCGAAGCCGGGGAGGGAAGGGGTATCCGAAGCGGGCGGGAAGGAACTCATCGGCGCGCTCTCGTCGAGTTCGGACAGGCCCGGTGCAGGCCCCGGCCATCACGGCGGCGCGGAACATACACTGTTTCCGTTATGACGCACGCCGAAAGCAGCGCGCTCCGGTCG
>DASWRT010000166.1:0-6827 GCA_036403035.1 Allostellaceae bacterium
TTAGCTGCATTCCCAACGGGCCACTTACCCTTTTGTGGTGTTGCCCACTCCTTTGGAGGGGCTCCTTCCATCAATCTCCGCCCCCGGCAGCCGCTTCCACCGTCTTGCTCCCGCCGGCTCTGCAAGGAATAGTGTGGGCGCGCCGCTCCGGCGCGCTCGACTGGATGACGGGGAGCCCGGGATGGTCCGTTTCGGGGGAATGACGCACGCCGTTCTGCTGGCCGCCGCAATCGGCATCGCCGCCGCCGTCGGCACGGCAGCGAAGGCGGCCGGCGACAAGGTGTCGTTCGGCACGGACTGGAAGGCGCAGGCGGAGCACGGCGGCTTCTATCAGGCGCTCGCGACCGGCCTCTACGAGAAGCACGGGCTGGAGGTGACGATCCGGCAGGGCGGGCCGCAGATCAACCACGCCCAGCTCCTCGCCGCCGGCCGGCTCGACTTCAACATGGCGCCGGACTCGTTCGGTCCGCTCAATTTCGTGCGCGAGGGGATCCCGATGGTCGCCGTCGCGGCGCTGTTCCAGAAGGACCCGAAGGTCCTGATCGCGCACGCGGACCAGGGGATCAAGACCCTCGCCGACCTCAAGGGCAAGCCGATCATGATCGGCAGCGACACGCGGGTCGGCGCGTGGCTCTTCCTCAAGTCGAAGTACGGCTTCGCCGACGACCAGATCCGCCCTTACGCCTTCAACGTCGCCCCGTTCCTCGTCGACAAGAACGCGGCGCAGCAGGGCTACCTGTCGAGCGAGCCGCTGACCATCGAGAAGCAGGGCGGGAAGCCGCTCGTGTTCCTGCTCGCCGATTACGGCTTCCCGAGCTACGCCGCGATCATCCAGACATCGGCGAAGCTCGCCGCCGAGAAGCCCGACCTCGTGCAGCGCTTCGTCGATGCCAGCATCGAGGGCTGGTACGGCTATATCTACGGCGACCCGTCGCCGGCCGACGCGCTGATCAAGCGCGAGAACCCGGAGATGACGGACGAGCTGCTCGCCTACGGCCGCGGCAAGCTCAGGGAGTACGGGATCGTCGACAGCGGCACGTCGGAAACGCTCGGCATCGGCGCGATGGACGAGAAGCGGTGGCACGACTTCTTCGCGATGATGTCGGAGCAGGGTCTCTACCCGGAGAACATGGAGTGGAAGAAGGCCTACACGCTCCAGTTCGTGAACAAGAAGGTCGGCATGGAGCTGAAGAAATAGAAGCGCCGCCGCCCGCCGCCGCCGCCGTCTCGCTCGCGGGGATCGGCAAGACCTACCGCACCGGCCTCGCCGCCCTCGACGGCATCGATCTCGCGATCGCGCCGGGCAGCTTCCTCGGCATCCTCGGACCGTCCGGCTGCGGCAAGAGCACGCTGCTGCGCATCATCGCCGGTCTCGCCGAACCGACCGCGGGACGGCGCGAGGTCGCGCTCGGCGGCGCGCGGCACGACATCGGCTTCGTCTTCCAGGAGCCGACGCTGATGCCCTGGGCGACGGTCGCCGACAACGTCTATCTGCCTCTGCGCCTCGCCGGGATGCGGCGCGCCAAGGCGGCGCCGCTCGTCGCCGAGGCGCTCGCCGCGGTCGGTCTCGAAGGGTTCGCGGCGTCCTACCCGCGCGAACTGTCGGGCGGCATGCGGATGCGCGTTTCGATCGCCCGCGCGTTCGTGACCCGGCCGCGCCTGCTGCTGCTCGACGAGCCGTTCGCGGCGCTGGACGAGATCACCCGCTTCAGGCTCAACGAAGACCTGCTGCGGCTCTGGCAGGCGCAGGGCTGGACCGTGGTGTTCGTCACCCACAGCGTCTTCGAGTCGGTGTTCCTGTCGAACCGGGTGATCGTGATGACGCCCCGGCCCGGGCGGATCGCCGTCGACATCGCGATCGACCTGCCCTACCCGCGCGACGCGGCGCTGCGCACCGGCGGCGCCTACAACGAGCAGTGCCGGATCGTGTCGCAGCATCTCGCGGCGGCGATGGAGACGGAGCGATGAGGGCCCTGCTCGAACGGTCGGCCCCGGCGCTGATCGGTATCCTGTTCCTCGCGGCATGGGAGGCGGCGGTGCGGTACTGGCAAGTGCCGCCCTACGTCCTGCCGGGGCCGCTGACGATCGCCGCGACGCTGTGGACGGACGGGCCGAGCCTGTTCGGCTCGCTCCTGGTCACGCTGCGCATCACCGCGGCGGCGCTCGCCGCGGCGGCGCTCCTCGGCGGCGGGCTCGCGCTGCTCTTCGCGCGCTCGCGCGTGCTGGAGGCGAGCCTATTCCCCTATGCGGTGGTGCTCCAGGTGACGCCGATCGTCGCGATCGCGCCGCTGATCATCATCTGGGTCAAGGACACTTTCGCGGCGCTGCTGTTCTGCGCCTGGCTCGCCGCCTTCTTCCCGATCGTCGCGAACACGACGACCGGACTCAACAGCGCCGACCGCAACCTCGTCGAGCTGTTCCGGCTTTACGGCGCCTCGCCGTGGCAGACGCTGCGCCTGCTGCGCCTTCCTTCGGCCCTGCCCTACTTCCTCGCCGGGCTGCGGATCAGCGGCGGGCTGGCGCTGATCGGCGCGGTCGTCGCCGAGTTCGTCGCCGGCACCGGAGGCGCCGAGACCGGGCTCGCCTTCCGCATCCTGGAGAGCGGCTACCGGCTTCAGATCCCGCGCCTCTTCGCCGCCCTCGTCATGCTTTCGGTGACCGGCATCCTGATCTACGCCGCGCTCGCCGCCCTCTCGCGGTTCCTGCTCCGCCGCTGGCACGACAGCGCCCTGCCGGGGGACCAATAATGCCGACGCCATACAAACCTGAATCGGAGATCGGGGGGATGGTTGGGGATCGGGGGGATAAGAGAAAAGGAACACTCACGCTTTAACGCGAAGGACGCAAAGGGGCCGCGACGGGCGAAGGATTTATTGCGCGCCTGCGGCGCGCGGAAACTTCAAGCATCGCGTCCTTCGCGATACCTTTGCGTCCTTCGCGTTGAGGCGTTTCTTTTTCTATCCCGCAATCCCCGATTCAAGTTCCGCTTTCGGACGAGCCCGCCTATCCGCGTCCAAGCGCGTTGAGGAGCGATCGGACGCCGGCCTCGACCTCGCCGGAATTGTCGATGCGGATCACGTCATTGCCGTCGACGGACAGCGCCGACGCGCGGGCGAGACGGGCCTCGATCGCGGCGCGGTCCTCGCGACCGCGGCGCATCAGCCGCTCGGCGAGCACGGACGGCGACGCTGTGATCTCCACGATGCGCAGCGGGCGGTAACGCTCCCGCGCGCCGTCGACCACCCGCCGGGACACGCTGGCGACCACGTCGCGGCCGGTGGCGAGGTCGTCCTCGATGCCGATGCGGATGCCGTAGCGGATGCCGCCATGCGCCGTCCAATGCATCGCGAAGGCGCCGGCGGCGAGGGCGCGCTCGAAATCCGCCTCAGCGAACGCCTCGTGGTCCTCGCCGCCGCTGCCGGGCGGCGTCGGCGGACGCGTGATCGCCCGGCGCGCGAAGACGATCCGCCGGTCCTCGGCGAGCGCCGCCCTTGCACCATGGAGCAGCGTGTCCTTGCCCGCGCCGCTCGGCCCGACGACCAGGAAGAGCGTGCCGCGCCCGCCGCCGCCGCTCATCGCCCGCCGCAGATCAGAGGAAACTCTGCGGCGCCACGAAGGCATGCCCGCTCTCCCGCTCGTAGGCGCGGGCGGCGCGGAGCACGAGCGCCTCGTCGTAGAGCCGGCCGACGATCTGCAACCCGATGGGCAGCCCGCTCTTCGTGAAGCCGCACGGCACCGTCGCGGCCGGCTGGCGGGTCATGTTGAACGGGTAGCTGAACGGCGTCCAATCAATCCACTGCTCCTCGCGGGACGGGTTGCTGAGGTCGGCGCCGACCGGCAGCGCCGGGACCGCGACGGTCGGCGTCAGCAGCAGTTCGTACCGCTCGTGGAAGAGGCTCATGACCAAACCCAGCTGGGACCGCACGGCGTCCGCGGCGACGTAGTCGATCGCGCTGAACCGCGCGCCGGCCCGGGCCGCCGCGTTCAGACCAGGGTCGACCAGCGCGGCGCGCTGCTCCTCGGAATAGGCCGAGAGCAGCTTCGCCGCCCCGCTCTGCCACAGCACGTTCATCGCGTCGCGCGGCGAGGCGAAGCCGGGATCGGCAAGCTCGACATGCGCGCCCATCTCGGCGAACGCCTTTGCGGCGCGACCGACCGCCTCGGCCACTTCGGGATCGACGCAGGCATAGCCGAGCGTCGGGCTGTAGGCGATGCGCATCCCTTTGACTCCGCTCTCCAGGTCGGTGCGGTAGTCGATCGCCTCCCACGGCAGGGCGTGCGGGTCGCGCGCGTCGGTGGCGCTCAGGACGGTCAGCATCAGCGCGACGTCGCGGACCGTGCGCGCCATCGGCCCGACATGGCTGAGGGTTCCCATCGCGCTCGGCGGATAGGCCGGCACGCGTCCGAAGGTCGCCTTGATCCCCGGCAGGCCGCAGAAGGAGCAGGGTATGCGGATCGACCCGGCGGCGTCCGTGCCGACGGCGAGCGCTCCCATGCCGGCGGCCAGCGCGGCGCCGGCGCCGGCGCTGCTGCCGCCGGGCGTCCGGTCGAGGTCGTACGGATTGCGCGTGATCCCGGTGAGCGGGCTGTCGCCGACCGCTTTCCAGCCGAACTCGGGCATCGTCGTCTTGCCAAGCAGCACCGCGCCGCTCTCGCGCAGCCGCGCCGTCGCGGGCGCGTCCTCGCTCCACTCCTGATCCTTCGGCACCAGCCGCGAACCGCGCAGCGTCGGCCAGCCGCGCGTCAGCAGGAGGTCCTTGATCGTCGACGGCACGCCGTCGACGAGCCCCAGCGGCTCGCCCTTCATCCAGCGCGCCTCCGACTCGCGCGCCGCCGCGAGCGCGCCGTCGGCGTCGACCAGGCAGAAAGCGTTGAGCCTGCCGTCGAGCCGGTCGATCCGGTCCAGCGCCGCCCGTGTCGCCTCGACCGGCGAGAGTCGCTTGGCACGGTACGCCGCCACGAGGTCGGCGGCGGATAGGTAGGACAGATCGTCGGTCATCGCTGCCGCTCCGTAAATTCGGTGGGTGCAGCGACGGTACAGGTGCTCGCCGCGGGTCAGCAAGCATGGGCATCGGCAAAAGCTCGGACAAATCGCATCGCCGCGCCGTTAGCACCGGGAGAGGTTCACTGCCGTGACGCCACGCTTCGCCGCCATCCTCGCCGCCGCCCCGATGCTCGCCGCGATCCTTGCCGGCTGCGCCGGCGGCGATCCGGTCATCGATACGCGGGGCGTCGACCAGACGCGCTATCGGCAGGACCTCGCCGACTGCCGCACCTATACCGACAGCGTCAGCACCGGCGGCCGCGCCGCGTCCGGCGCCGCAGGCACCGCGCTTCTCGGAGCGGCATTGGGAGCGGTCACGGGTGCGGTGACGGGAGATCCCGGAGCCGGCGCGGCGATCGGCGCCGGCACGGGCGGAATTTTCGGCGGAGCGAGCGGCGCCGGCAACGCCGCCGGCGAGAAGGGCACGATCGTCCGCAACTGCCTGCGCAACCGCGGCTACGCGGTGCTCGATTAGCGATCGGCAGCCGCGGCCCGTCGTGAGCGTTCCGTTGACGGCGTGGACCGCGACGGAGAGTCCGGCATGTCGCCGGAGCAAGCGGATCGGATGAGGCGGACGGGACGGTGCAGCGACCCGCCCGCCCTGCTTTCAGTCCTTCCGCGGCTTTCCGGCCGGAGACGGTGCCGCAAGCTCCCGCTCCAGCTCCTCGATTCCCTTCAGGATCGAAGCGCGCAGAGCCGGGCTCTCGTGCGACTTCATCGCGGCCAGCCGCTCCTTGAGCGCCTTGAGCTGGGTCCGCTTCTCCTCGGGCGATCGCTTCCGCGCGACGCGGTCGGACCGCTGTCCTTCCATTGAACGCATAAATATCCTTGTACGCTAATGAGATCGCGGGCGCGGCCGTTCCGGGGCTGGCGCAGCCCGGCTCTGCTCCGGTAACGCTGCGCCGCACGGCCGGCGATTCTTCCACCCGCCCCCCGATGCTAGCCCGGATTTCGCGCAAGGAGTAGCGCATCAATACCGGCCCATCACGGGACGGAGCGCGGTCAGCAGGCCGGCGGTGGCGGCACCGGGATCGGCGGCGGCGACGACCGCTCCGATCACGGCGACCGCCGCCGCGCCCGCCTCCAGGCAGCGTCCCGCCGAAGCCGCGGTGACGCCGCCGAGCGCCGCGACGGGAACCGGGAGAGCGGCCGCCGCCTCGCGCAGCCGATCGAGGCCAGCGGCCCCCTCGTCCGGGCCGTAGCCCGGCTTGCTCAGCGATGCGAAGACCGGTCCGAACGTCACGTAGTCGGCGCCGCCCGAGGCTGCCTCGCGCGCTTCCGCAAGATCGTGCGCCGAGACGCCGATCAGCGCGGACGGGCCGAGCCGGCGCCGTGCCGCCGCCGCGGATCCTCCTGCCGGCAGGTGCACGCCGGCCGCGTCAGCGGCGAGCGCCGCCTCGATGTCGCCGTGCACCGTGACCGTCGCGCCATGCGCACGGCCCAGCGTCACGAGGCGGCGGAGGAGCGCCGTCCGCTCCGGAAGCGTCAGGTCCTTCTCGCGCAGGCTGACCCAGCGGCACCCCGCCGCGAACGCCGCGCCGACGACGTCCTCGATCGGCCGCGGCGCGGCGAGCCGGCGGTCGGTGATGAGGAGCAGCCTGGGCGTCGGGAGCGGGTTCATGAGTCCGGCGATCGTAGCGGAAGGCGGGACGATTGCCGATGACGCGGCGCGCATGGTGATATGCGTTGTCGAGCGGCAGCCGGCCGCCGCCTTGAAGGGAGCACCGGAATGACGCCAGCCGCCGCCTACGATCTCGTGCTGCGCAACGGCCGGGTGCTCGAT
>DASWRT010000167.1:0-2412 GCA_036403035.1 Allostellaceae bacterium
GATGGAATTCCGCGCGCTCGGAGGAGTTTCGCGGCTGGCAATTTGTGCCGGGCTCTCGCTGTTCGTCGTGACGAGCGCAGCCCCGGCGCAAGCCCAATTCGGCTGGTTCGGCGCGCGCGCCGAGCCGACAGCCCGCGGCTACCACGCCAGGTATCACGTGCGCAGCGCGGTCCCTCGCCGGCATGCTACCCGCTATACCCGCGCGAAAGGGTCCGCGACAGCGAAGGAGGAGCCGGCCAAACCGATCGTCGGTCCGCTGATCATTGCGATTTCCGTCAACAAGCAGCATCTCACCGTCTACGACGGCGAGCGCCCGGTTGCCTCCACGGTCATATCAACCGGCGTGAAGGGACACGAGACGCCGTTTGGCGTGTTCAGTGTGCTGCAGAAGGAACGGCTGCACCACTCGAATATCTATAGCGGTGCCCCAATGCCCTTCATGCAGCGGATCACCTGGTCGGGCGTAGCACTTCACGCCGGCATGGTCACCGGACGCCCAGCGTCGCACGGCTGCATCCGGCTGCCGGCCGCGTTTGCAACGCGCCTGTGGGACATGACCAAGCCCGGCGCGCGAGTGATCATCACCCGCAATGAGATCGCGCCGAGCGAGTTCGCGAATCCGCGCCTCTTCACCGTGCAGGAGATCCCGGCGGCTCCCACCGCAGCGGCACCGGGCACGGAATCCCCCGCGGCGGCGCCTGGTCAGGGTGCGGCCCTTGGCGCCGGCGCGCCTGACAATACGGCTGACAGGGCTCGCGCCGCAGGACAGGTTGCCTCGCTCGACAAGCTGGCCCTCCCCCCCACGGAAGGGAGAAGCTCGAACTCCTTACCGCAGGCGCCAAAGCAGGTCGCGGCGGCGGAGCTACCGCCATCGGCATATGCAGAGATGGCGCCGACGACTGAAGAGATCGCCGCCGCCGGTGAGCGGCAGCGGGCTCAGCAGGCGAAGGCGTCTTCGAAGACGGCGGCCGCTCCTGCGGCAAAGCCGGCCACACCGCCGGGTCCGATTTCCATCTTCGTCAGCCGCAAGGAAAAGAAGCTGTTCGTTCGGCAGAACTTCAAGCCGATCTACGATACGCCGGTTGCTTTCGACGGCGACCAGCCGCTGGGAACGCACGTCTACACGGCAACCAACGCGCCGGCGGACGGCACCACGCTGCATTGGCTGACGGTGTCTATTCCAAGCTCCGGCGCGGCCGCGCCTGAGCCGAAGATCCGCCAAGCGGCCATTCAGCGCGACTCGCGGGGCCGCAAGATCCAGGTTGCTGCGGCTCCTGCGGCACCGCCCTCACCTCCGATGGCGTCGGCCAGCGAGGCACTGGAGCGGGTGCAGATCACGCCGGAGGTGCGCGACCGGATCGCCGCAATGATCACGCCGGGCTCGTCTCTGGTGATCTCGGACAAAGGTCTCGGCGGCGAAACCTCTCCAAAGGGCGGCACAGACTTCATCGTGCTGACGCACTGACCGGTCCGCCGGCTAGTTCCCCCACGCGGCCCGTCGAGCTTCTCGACGGGCCGCTTGGTGCGGGCGTTCTCCTTGTCTGCGATCATGCCTCGAACGCGCTGCCGTTGGAATATGGCTCGCTCGGCCTGCCGCCGGAGGCGTTCGTCCGACATATCGCCTACGACATCGGCGCCGCCGGGGTGACGCGCCGCCTTGCCGCTCTCCTCCATTGTCCGGCGGTGCTCACGACCTTCTCGCGGCTGCTCATCGATCCGAACCGTGGCGCCGACGATCCGACGCTCGTCGTCCGCATCTCGGACGGGGCGGTCGTGCCCGCCAATGCGCGGATCGACGCCGCGGAAATCGAGCATCGGCGGCGGGCCTTCTGGCAGCCTTACCGCGATCGCGTCGGCGCGCTCATTGACGAGATGCTGGCGGTGGGACCGCCACCCGCGATCATCGGCATCCACTCGTTCACCCCGGCCTGGAAGGGCCATCCGCGGCCTTGGCATGTCGGTATCCTGTGGGACGTCGATGAGCGGCTCGCCCGCCCGACAACCACGACCCTCGAAGCCGAAGGTGACCTCATCGTCGGCGACAACGAGCCTTATGACGGGGCGCTCGAAGACGACACGATGTACCACCACGGCACGCTGCGCGGCTTGCCGCACATGCTCGTCGAAATCCGCCAGGACCTCGTCGCGCAGGCCGCCGCCGAGGTCGCCTGGGCGGAGCGGCTGGCGCGCGTATTGCGGCCGATTCTGGCCGACCCGCAGTTGCATGCAGTCAAGCATCACGGGACGCGAACGCGATCGAATTCCTCGCAGGCGGGATAGCGGGGAAGACCGCCCGCTCCGTCTTGACCCTGTCGCCGCAAGCCAGCATCCCTGCCCCATCCGGCGCCGCTTAGCGCCGAAGACAATGGGCAGAGGTCGATGCTGGACAAAACCAAGGGCGGCGTGGAATCG
>DASWRT010000168.1:0-7884 GCA_036403035.1 Allostellaceae bacterium
CAGTCTGCGCTCCGGGCCCAGCCCATGTACCGACGCAGAATCATCGGCCGATACCGTTTAGATTTCCTGAAACGGGCTCGGCTATTTCAACGGATTCGCGGCGAAAACGGGGCGGTTTTCGGCCGACGTGCGAGGAGTCTCCGGCTCGGGCCGGCATGCGGGGACGAGGAGAAATAGAAACTCCCTTTACCGTAGAGAGCGCGGAGGGGACGCATGGCGGAAGAAGTCGCCGCCATCTCGCCGTGGTCCATAGGGGGAAGAAAAACAACGATCGAACCACCAGACACCAAGGATGTCCACGCGCGCGGCACGCGCCGACACTCATCTTGGTGCTCTTCGTGTCTGGTGGTTCGACCGTTTCTTCGATCCGCGGCTTCGATCCGCGGCCGCTATTGGCGCCGTTCGATCAGTCCTGCGGCTGCGTGGCGTTGCCGAAATCGCCGTGCCGCCCGGCGCCCTTGGCGAACTTCGCAGCACCGGCCGCACCCTCCGCCTTGAAGATGCCGGTGCAGTTGTACCATTCCCGCTCCAGCGCGGCGTGCTCGTCCAGGCCCTGTTGCAGATAAACGGAGCGCCGGTCGGCGCGCATGGCCGCCTGCGGAAACTGCGCGATCATGTGCGCCATGTCCTCGGCGGCCCGCCGCGCCTGCCCCTGGGGCACGACCCTCTCGCACAGGCCGATGCGCAGACACTCCTCGGCGTCCACCTTGCGGCCGGTCATGATGATGTCGAGCGCGCGGCCGAGGCCGACGAGACGCGGCAGCCGCACGGTGCCGCCGTCGCTCAGCGGCACGCCCCAGCGGCGGTTATAGATGCCCATGTAGGCGCCCTCGGCCATGATGCGGCAGTCGGCCCACAGCGCCAGCTCCATGCCGCCGGCGACCGCCGGCCCCTCGATCGCCGCGATCACCGGCTTGCCGAGCTTGAGCCGCGACGGCCCCATCGGTCCGCGCGGAACGGGGCCACCATCCTTGGGATAATCCAAGGATTTGTGCGTGCCGGCGTTGTCACGCGTCGCAACGCCGCGTGCAGCGAGACTCTTCAGATCCGCCCCGGCGCAGAACGCGCCGCCTTCACCCCAAAAGACGGCCACGTCCGCCGCCTCGTCGGTGTCGAACGCCATGAAAGCCTCATGGAGCGCTTCGGCATGTTCGGGATCGACGGCGTTGCGCACCTCGGTGCGCGAAAGGATGACTGTCAGCACGCGGCCATTGCGGTCGATGCGAACCGGCATGGGAACCTCCCTCGAAGGATGCGATGACGACAGCGTGGGTCACGGCACCGTAAGGTCGTGCCGGAGGCGGAGGCGGCGCCAGCGCTACGCCATGTTGTACTGCGGCCGCATCGTGGAGGGCGATGGCAAGAGCAATAAGCGTGACCCGCTCGGCATCGATCCCCGGCCGAGGCCGGCGATATTTCAATCGATCCGTTAGTTGCACTGTCCGATCGACCCCTCGGCGCAGCGCCGCTTGCCGTCGATCCAGAGCGCGTTGCTGAGGTCTCCGTTCAGGAGATCGGCACCGGCGATCTGCGCCCCGGTAAGGTCCGCGTCGCGCAGGTTCGCCCGGAAGAAGCGGGCGCGCCGCAGGTCCGCGCGGACGAGCTGCGCCCCGGTGAGGTCGGCGCGGGTGAAATCCGCCTCGGCGAGCACGGCGCCCGTCAGCACCGCGCTCCGCAGCGTGGCGCTGACGAACTTCGCGCGATAGGCCTGGACGTCCGAGAGATTGGCGCCGGTAAGGTCGGCACGATCGAAGGAGGCGTCGCGCAAGGTGGCGCCGCTCAGATCCCGCTCCCGCAATTCGGCGCCGTCGATGCTGCAACGGCGCCAGTCCACGTGCGGCACCGCGGTATCGGTGCAGGCCGCCCCGGCCGGACCGGCCGCGGCGACGGCAAGGAGCAGCAGGGCGGCGGCGGCGGCGACAGCCGGAGGTGCGACACGAATCACCCGGTTGAAATAAGCTAGCGACGGAACGAAAGGAAGCGGCATCATGCCGGCCGCCGAGCCCCGGGGAACGCACATGCTGCCACGCTCCTATGCCACGACCGTGCCGCCCGAGTGGATCGACTATAACGGGCATATGAACGTCGCCTACTACATGGTCGCCTTCGACCGCGGGACCGACGGGCTGCTCGACCGGCTCGGCCTGGGCGTCGACTACCGGCGGGCGACGGATCGCACGATCTACGTCCTGGAGGCGCACCTGCTGTACGAGCGCGAGCTGCGCGAAGGCGACGCTCTCGCCGTGACGACGCAGCTGCTGGACGCTGACGCCAAGCGCCTGCACGTCTTTCACAGCATGTGGCACGGCGCGACCGGCGAGCGCGTCGCGACCAACGAGCTGCTGTGCCTGCACGTCGATCTGCACGGCAGCGAGACCGGCGGCCCGCGGGCTGCGCGGTTCGCACCCGAAGAGCAGGCGCGTATCGACGCGCTGCTGGCGGAGCACCGCGCCCTGGAGCCGCCGCCGGAAGCCGGACGCCGGATCGCGCTGCGGCGGAGCTGACCGGATGCCGGTCGCCGCCGTTCTCGCCTTCTGCGGACGCCACGGCACGCGCCTCATGGCCGCCGGCCTCTTTCTCGGTCTCGCGACGCAGCCGCTCGCCCATCTGCTCCGCCCTGCCCTGCCGATGCTGGTGTTCCTGCTGACGATCGGGACGATGGTGCGGATCGACTGGCCGGCGGTGACCGCCCATGCGAGGCGGCCCGGCCGGCTGGCGCTCGTCGCGCTCTGGATCCTGATCCTGTCGCCGGCCGCGATGACGGTCGTCGCGCGCGCCCTCGGCTTGCCGGAAGGCCTCGCGCAGTCGATGGTCATCTGGGCGGCGTCGCCGCCGATGCTCTCCGCCGCCGCGGTCGCCTATCTGCTGGGGCTCGACGCGCCCCTGGCGCTCGTCGGCACCGTGCCGGCGATGCTGCTGACGCCGTTCACCCTGCCGCCGCTCGCGCTCGGCTTGCTCGGCCTCCCCCTCGCCATCGGCATCGTCCCGTTCATGGGGCGCCTCGCGCTGTTCGTCGGCGGCGCGGCCGTGGTCGCGCTGGCGCTGCGCCGCCTGCTGGGCAAGGAACGCGTCGCGCGCCGCGGCACCGAGATCAACGGCGCCAACGTTCTGATCCTGATCGCCTTCGCGGTCGCGATCATGGACGGCGTGCCGGGCATCGTCCTCGCGCGGCCCGCTGACATGGCGGGCTACGCCATCGCCGCCTTGGGCGCATCGCTCGGCTTCACGCTGCTCAGCGCGTTTGCGTTCTCCGGTCTCGGCCGCAGCGCGGCGGGGACGATCGGCCTGATCGGCGGCAACCGCAACATGGCGATGGTCTGGGCGGCGCTTGGCGCCGCGGCGCCCCCGGAGATGACGCTGTTCCTGGTCGCGGTCCAGCTGCCGATCTATATCGGGCCGCTGCTCACGCGGCCGCTCTACCGCCGGTTCGGCGCGATCCAGCCGGCGCCGCTCGGCACGGCGGGCGCACGTTGACACGGTTGAAAATCCAGGGCTAGCCTCCGCACAAAGGCGCTGCGCCGCGATGGATCGGCAGTGTGGCGGAAGCGTCTCATCGAGGGAGTCCGTCGTGATTCATCGCACAGCATTTGCTGCGGCCGGCTGCGCCGCGCTTCTCCTTGGCGGAGCGGCGTCCGCCAAGACGCTCGTCTACTGCTCGGAGGGCAGTCCGGAGAATTTCTACCCGGCGATCAACACGACCGGCACGTCGTTCGACGCCTCGCATCCGGTCTATGACCGGCTCGTCAATTTCGAGCCCGGCGGGACCAAGGTCGTGCCGGGCCTCGCGGAGAGCTGGGACATCTCTCCGGACGGGCTGACCTACACCTTCCATCTCCGGAAGAGCGTGAAGGTCCATGCGAACAAGAGCTTCAAGCCGACGCGTGATCTCGGCGCCGACGACGTCGTGTTCAGTTTCGAGCGGCAGTGGAAGGAGAGCAATCCGTACTACAAGGTCACGAGCAGCAATCACAGCTACTTCAACGACATGAACTTCGGCAAGCTGCTGAAGGCGGTCGAGAAGGTCGACGACCAGACGGTGCGCTTCGTGCTCAACAAGCCCGAGGCGCCGTTCCTGTCGGACCTCGCGATGGAGTTCGCGTCGGTCATCTCGAAGGAATACGCCGACGCGATGCTCAAGGCCGGGACGCCCGAGAAGGTCGACCAGGACCCGATCGGCAGCGGCCCGTTCTATCTCGTCCAGTACCAGAAGGACGCGATCATCCGCTACAAGGCGTTTCCGCAGTACTGGGGCGGCAAGCAGAAGATCGACGATCTCGTCTTCGCGATCACGCCGGATGCGTCCGTGCGCTACGCCAAGCTGAAGGCCGGCGAGTGCCACGTGATGCCGTACCCGAACCCGGCCGACCTCCAGGCGATGCGGCAGGATCCGAACATCACCGTGCTGGACCAGCCGGGCCTGAACATCGGCTACCTCGCGTTCAACACGACGAAGAAGCCGTTCGACGACAAGCGCGTCCGTCAGGCGCTCAACATGGCGATCAACAAGAAGGCGATCATCGACGCGGTCTATCTCGGCTCCGGCGTTCCGGCGATCAACCCGATCCCGCCGACGATCTGGTCCTACAACGACCAGATCAAGGACTACCCCTACGATCCGGAGCAGGCGAAGAAGGTGCTCGCCGAGGCCGGCTATCCGAACGGGTTCGAGACCGATCTGTGGGCGATGCCGGTGCAGCGGCCCTACAACCCGAACGCCCGGCGCATCGCCGAGCTGATGCAGGCGGATCTCGCGAAGGTCGGCGTCAAGGCCGAGATCAAGAGCTTCGAGTGGGGCGAGTACCGCAAGCGCGCCCAGGACGGCGAGCACCAGATGGTGCAGCTCGGCTGGACCGGCGACAACGGCGATCCGGACAACTTCCTCTCGGTGCTGCTCGGCTGCGAGGCGGTGAAGGGCGGCAACAATGTCGCGAAATGGTGCTTCAAGCCGTTCGACGAACTCGTCGTGAAGGCCAAGGAAATCTCCGACCAGGCGCAGCGCACCGAGCTGTACAAGCAGGCGCAGGTGATTTTTCATGAGGAGATGCCCTGGTACCCGATCGCGCATTCGATCCAGTCGGTGCCGGTCCGAAAGGAAGTCGTGGGCTATCATGTCAGCCCGTTCGCGCGCCATGCGTTCGAAGGCGTGGAGCTGAAGTAGGCGGGGCGGACGGCGGCGGCGGGCGGCACGGCGGCGAGCCATGCTCCGCTTCCTGCTGACCCGCGTCAGCCTCGTGATCCCGACCTTCATCGGGATCACCCTCCTTGCCTTCTTCCTGATCCGGCTCGTTCCGGGCGATCCGGTCGAGACGCTCGCCGGAGAGCGGGGGATCGACCCGGCGGAGCATCAGCGGCTGCTGCACGAATACGGACTCGACCGGCCGCTGATCGTGCAGTACGGGATCTACGCCGCGCATGCGCTGCGCGGCGATCTCGGCCGTTCGCTCATCACCCATGAGTCGGTGACGTCCGAGTTCGCCTCGCTCTTCCCGGCGACGATCGAGCTGGCGGTCTGCGCCGTGGTCATCGCGATCGGCCTCGGCCTGCCCGCCGGCATGATCGCGGCCGTCCGGCGCAACTCGCTGTTCGACCACGGCGTCATGGGCGTGTCGCTGACCGGCTATTCGATGCCGATCTTCTGGTGGGGCCTGCTGCTCATCATCCTGTTCTCGAACACCCTGCACTGGACGCCGGTGTCCGGGCGGATCTCGGTGGAATACTTCATCGAGCCGACGACCGGGTTCCTGCTGATCGACTCGCTGCTGTCGGACGACGACGGCGCGTTCCTCTCGACGGTGTCGCACCTGATCCTGCCGGCGATCGTGCTTGGCACGGTGCCGCTCGCGGTGATCGCGCGGATGACCCGGTCGGCGATGCTGGAAGTGCTGGGCGAGGACTATATCCGCACGGCGCGGGCCAAGGGCCTGCCGCCGCGGCGGGTGATCGCGCTGCATGCGCTGCGCAACGCGCTGATCCCGGTGGTGACGGTGATCGGGCTCCAGGTCGGGGTGCTGTTCACCGGCGCGATCCTCACCGAGACGATCTTCTCCTGGCCCGGCATCGGCAAATGGCTGGTCGACGCGATCAGCCGCCGCGACTATCCCGTGCTGCAAGGCGGCATCCTGCTGATCGGCACGGTGGTGATGGCGGTCAACCTCGCCGTCGACCTGCTGTACGGGCTGATCAACCCGCGGATCCGGCACACGCGATGATCATGGAGGCACGCCGGCCATGAGCGCCGAGACGCTCGACGCCACACCGCTGCCGGGGAGCGGCGCGCCGCCGCACCCGCTGGTCGAGGTCTGGCAGTCGTTCCGCGGCAATCCCGGCGCGGTGGCGGCGCTCGCGGTGATCGCTTCCGTGCTGCTGCTCGCGGTCTTCGCAGGGGTCATCGCGCCGCACGATCCGGACGCCACCAACGGCGCGGCGCTGCTCCGCCCGCCCTTCTGGGAGGACGGCGGGTCGCTCTCCTACCCGCTCGGCACCGACGCGATCGGCCGCGACATCCTCTCGCGGCTGATGTTCGGGGCGCGGCTGTCGCTGCTGATCGGGATCATCGTCGTCGCGCTGGCGCTCGCCGCCGGCATCGCGCTCGGCCTCGTCGCCGGCTTCTTCCGCGGCGTCGTCGAGATCGCGATCATGCGGCTGATGGACATCATGCTGACGATGCCGAGCCTGCTGCTCGCGATCGTCGTCGTCGCGATCCTCGGTCCGGGCCTGACGAACGCGATGCTCGCGGTCGCGATCGTGGTGCTGCCGCACTATGTCCGGATCACTCGCGCCGCGGTGATCGGCGAGCTGGCGAAGGAATACGTCACGGCCTCCCGGGTGAGCGGCGCCGGCACGCTGCGGCTGATGGTCTCGACGGTGCTGCCGAACTGCCTGCCGCCGCTGATCGTCCAGGCGTCGCTGGGCTTCTCGACCGCGATCCTCGACGCCGCGGCGCTGGGCTTCCTCGGCCTCGGCGCGCAGCCGCCGTCGCCGGAATGGGGGACGATGCTGGCGGACGCACGGGAGTTCGTGCTGCGCGCCTGGTGGGTCGTGACCTTCCCCGGCCTTGCGATCCTCGTCACCGTGCTGGCGTTCAACCTGCTGGGCGACGGATTGCGCGACGCCCTCGACCCGAAGCTCAAGCGATGACCGCCGCGATCCTCGACATCCAGGATCTCCGCGTCGAGTTCCCGACCGCCGGCGGGACGCTGCATGCCGTCGACGGCGTCAGCCTCACCGTCGACGAGGGCGAGGTGCTCGGCATCGTCGGCGAGTCGGGCTCCGGCAAGAGCATAACGATGATGGCGGTGATGGGCCTCGTCGCCTATCCCGGCCGCGTCTCGGCGCGCCGCCTCGCCTTCGCCGGGCAGGATCTCCAGACCCTTACGCCGCGAGCCAGGCGGCGGCTCACCGGCAAGGATCTGGCGATGATCTTCCAGGAGCCGACGACGAGCCTCAACCCGTGCTTCACGATCGGCTTTCAGCTCATGGAGACGCTGCGTTTCCATGAAGGGCTGGACCGCGCGCAGCGCCGCCGCCGCGCGGTCGAGCTCTTGGAGCAGGTCGGCATCCCGGCGCCGGAGAGCCGGCTCAAATCGTTCCCGCACCAGCTTTCCGGCGGGATGAACCAACGCGTGATGATCGCGATGGCGATCGCCTGCAACCCCAGGCTGCTGATCGCCGACGAGCCGACCACCGCGCTCGACGTCACTATCCAGGCCCAGATCCTCGATCTGCTGCGCGGCCTGCAGAAGGAACGCGGCATGGGCCTGGTGCTGATCACGCACAACATGGGCGTAGTGGCGGAGACTGCGGAGCGCGTCTGCGTCATGTATGCCGGCCAGATCATGGAGGAGCAGCCGGCCCTGCGCCTGTTCCAGGCGCCGCAGCACCCCT
>DASWRT010000169.1:0-27730 GCA_036403035.1 Allostellaceae bacterium
TCGATGCCGCAGCCGATTGAACAACTGATCTTTTCCGCCTTCGACGTCCATGTCTCGGCGAAGCCGCTCGCCGACCCCGGCCTCTTCGCCCCAGGAGCCCGCTTCCTCGCGGACCTTGATGCGTATCGCAAGCTCGCGGTCGCTGCACAATCTCCGGATCTGCCTCATTTCCGGGTCTTTCCGCTCAAAGGAGAACTCGGCCACAACCATTTCTGGCGGCAATTCGAGCAAGCGCGTGCCCCGGTGGCGAGTGGCGTACACGATTTCCTTCTGCCTTTGCGGTGTCGCCCGAAATCGTTCGTCGCGACGGTCCGCGTGCCGCCGATGCCGACGCCCGTATCAGTGCGCGCAACGGTTTGGCTATGGCCATTTGCGTGGTCATCGCTCGTTGAGTTCTCGTTTCGCGCACCGCTTAGCCTCAACGACCTTTGCACGATCAGCGAGGGCTTGCGCTCCGACCCGCCGCCGTTCACCCTCGCCGCGGCGCCCACATCGCTGTCCGGCATTTTCAAATTCCTGACCGACAGCCTGCTGAAAGACATCACTGCGCCGGGCAAAGCCATTTCGCCGCCGCCGGCGGTTTCCCGCCACGTTGTCCTTGCCGCGTTCCAGCCCGTCAACGCACCGCTTCTCGGCTACCGGTCCCGCTCTATGCCGAAGCAGTGGAGCGACGCCGACCGGGCGCTCATGCATCGCGTCCTGCTGGGTCGGCCGGTGCCGATATGGGAACTAGCCGAGCGCGAGCGCCGAAGCGCATTCCTGCTGACGGAGTTCGCGGGCGGGAAGAGCTTTGCTCTGACCGATTTCAGCCGCGGCAGCCTGCTGATGCTGCGGCCGGTTTCCGACAAGTCGCGCCGCCGCGACCGCGTCCGATGTCTTGCCGCAAACCTGCGCCATTGCTCGCTGGCCGGTCTCGCGCTTACGGAGGCGATCCACGGGGCCAAGCGCTTTCCGGTAGGCAACAGCACGCTCGACGATCTCGCAAAAACCGCCGCAGACACGCTCGAAAATTTGCCGGATTCGTATCCGAACCCTTTTTGCCGTGCCTTCCTCGAGGAGAACAGTCGCGTGCAACGGGCTCGCTCCGCCTTACAAACGGCCACGCAAACCGCCGCTCCGCCGACAGCCGGACAAGCCTAACCCTACACGACCACCGGCCGCGCAATCGCCCGCTCCGCCTCGGCGACGAGATCCGTGACGATCTCGGCGGCGGGTCTGATGTCGTGGATCAGGTCGACTACCTCGCCGGCGAAGATGGCGGCGGTGTCGAAGTCCTGCCGGGCCGCCGCGTCGGCGTAACGGGGGTACTCCGCGGCGCGCGATTCCCGGAGTTCCTCTTCGCGGCCGTGCCATTGCTCGGCGAAACCGTTCGCCAGCGCCCGTCCGGTATAGACCGGCGGCCAATCCAGCCCGCGCACGATGTCGTAGACGCGCGTGCGCACGGTCCTGTCGCCATCGGCCGCCACCACGCGGGCCTTTATCGCCGGCGCGGCAAGCGATTCCTCGGCGGCCAGAAACCGGGTGCCGACAAGGACGCCGTCTGCACCGAGAACCAGGGCGGCGGCCATCCCGCGGCCGTCCGCGATCCCGCCGGCCGCCAGCACCGGGATATCGCTGCCGCGCTCCCGGACGGCGTCCACGACAGACGGGACGAGCGGGAAGGTCGCGCGCGTGGAGCCGTGACCGCCGGCCTCGGTGCCCTGAGCGACGATCACGTCGGCCCCGGCCGCGAGCGCCTCGATGGCCTGCCTCACCGTCTGCACCTGACAGATCAGCGCCGCGCCGGCATTCCTGATCGTATCCGCAAAAGGGGCCGGATCGCCGAAGGAGAGCATCACCGCGGCGGGCCGGTGCGCCAGAGCGCGGTCAAGCAATTCCGGCCGGCGGGCGACCGACCATGTGATGAAGCCGCAGCCGACGCGGGCCGAGCCGGCCGCCGCGAACTCGCGGTCGAGCCAGTCGGCTTCGCCATAGCCGCAACCGATGAGGCCGAGGCCGCCCGCCTGCGACACCGCGGCGGCAAGGGCGCCGCCCGAGACCCACACCATCGGGCCGAGTAGGACCGGATGCTCGATACCGAGCCGCTCGGTGAGTCTGGTCCGGAACGGCATCAATCCTCCCACTCTCGCCGCGTGTCCCGAACAGCGTGCTCCCGCAATGCCCTGCGGTCAATCGGAGCGCCGACGCGGGAGCGACGGCCCTGGACGATCGGCGCATCGTCGAGCCTCGGCAGCTTGCCGGCGGCGCCCCTGGGCAGCGGGTGGTTCCGCAAACGGCACTTATGCGCCGAGCGTGCCCGGTTTGCCGAAGCGTAAAGATTTCCGACGCATGTTTTCCGTAAACCGACTCAATGCGTCGAATTTCCTTACATGTCGGCAGGTTATTCGAGGATTCCTACGGGTTTTCCGCGTGGCACGCTTGTTGCCTAAACCAGAGGTGGAACAGTTCGGGGTTCACCATGCGTATCAAGAATCTTCTCGCCGCCGCCGCAACCGCGTTGCTCGTCTCGACCGCCGGCGCCTATGCCGCGCCGCTGCTCAGCGATAACTTCGACGGCGAGAACGGCGGTTCGCCCACGCTCAACTACTACGGCTTCCACAACTTCAACGTCTCGGCCGGGTCGGTCGATCTGATCGGAAACGGCTACTTCGACGCGTATCCGGGCAACGGCCTGTACGTCGATCTCGCCGGTTCCACGAACCAGTACGGCGCGCTCACGTCGAAGCTGACCTTCGGCCAGGGGACGTACAAGGTCACCACGTATCTCGGCGGGCCGATCTATTACGGCATTGCCGACGGCGAGACGGTGACGCTCGGCGGCGGCTCGGTGTCGCATACGCTCGCCGGAATGGCCGAAGCCACGTTCGTCGACACGTTCACGGTCGGCAGCGGCGGCTCGACCCTGACGATCGCCGATCTGGGGCTGAGCGGAAACGCGAACATCGGCGCGACGCTGTTCTCGGTCACCGTCGAGGCGGTGCCGGAGCCTGCATCCCTGGCGCTGCTCGGAACCGGTCTGGTCGGCGCGGGCCTATTCGGCCGACGCAAGCGCAAGGCCACGGTGTAAGCGAAGCTGTCGGAACTCTTTACAGGCCGCAGAGCGGCGTCCTTCGGGGCGCCGCTTTTCGCTTTCGCGCGCTTGCCCCCGGCGCAGTCGACGCAGCCGCCCCGCCACGGTAGGCTCCCGGCAATCCCACCCGTGCCGCCGGTTCGATGATCCACCAAGTCTTTTCATCCCTCCGCTCGCCGCCGCCGCGGGTGGCCTTGGCGCTCCGGTTCGCCGCGTGGGCGTGCGTCGCCGCGCTTGCGGTGCTGTCGCTGCTGCCGAAGGAAGAGATGGTCCGCACCGGCGCGGACGGACGGTTCGAGCACTTCGTCGCGTATGCCGGCACAATGCTCGTCGCCGGTCTCGCCTATGGCCGGCGGGTTGCCCTCGTCCGCATCGCCGTGCCGCTGATCGCCTATGCCGGCGTGCTGGAGATCGGCCAGAACTTCTCGCCGGGCCGGATTCCGTCAGTCGTGGATTTCGCGGCCGGAGCGGCCGGCGTGTGCGCGTCGACGCTCGCCGTCAGGTTGTGGCGGCCGCGGGCGATCGCCGCCTCTTCCTGACCTTCGGCGCAACGCGGGACGGAGCCGGCGCGGCACCGCGTTCCGGCGGCGCGGCGCGGCGTACGCGCTCGCGGCGAAAGCGTCGCGGTCAATGGTGATGCCCGCCGCCTCCGCCGCCGTGGAAGTGACCGCCCCCGCCATGGAACCGGCCGCCCCCGTGCCCGCCGTGGAAATGATGATGGTGGCCGCCTCCGCCGCCGAACAGGAACAAGGCGCTGCCGCCGAAGAACGGGCCACCGTACCAGGGGTAATTGGGGTAGTACGGGTAACTGTAGTGGTACACGGTCGTGTTCGTGTACTGCGTGCCGCCGGCTACCGCCGTCTCGATCGTCCGCCACGTGCCGTCCGCCTGAAGGCAGGCTGTGCCGTGCGCCTCCTGCGGCTGCCCGCCGATGGTGACCGTCGTCGTGTAGTCGCGCTGCTCGCGGCACTCGGGCGTCGACGTCACGCCGGGAGCAGCCGCGCCCGGCGCCGATGCCGCGGGCGCTGCCGTGGCGGTGGCGGTGTCGCCTGCGCCGAGCGGCATGACCGTCTGGCCGGCAACGGGCGTCACGGCGGCGGGGTCCGGCCCGGCGGCGCAGCCGACGAGACCGGAAAAGGCGGCGGCACAGGCGAGAGGGACGCAGGCAAACCGGCGGCGGCGGCACATGGTCGGAACCTTTTCCAATGAGCGTTCTGTAAACGCTCGCGCGGCGCCGCCGTTACCGGTCCCTTCCGCCCTGCCGCTCCATGCCGACGGAATTACTCCGCGGCATTCTTCCGGATCGCCCGCAGCGCCGGCTCGCGGCGTTCCAGCCACCAGCCGTACTGCGGCGGCCAGTTCCCGAACATCTCGGCCGGCGCCGCATCCTCCGGCAGCAGGGCGCGCGCCGCGTGCAGCGGCCAGTTCGGGTCGTCGAGCGCCTCGCGGCCGATCGCTATGATGTCGGCCTGACCGGCCTCCAGGATC
Source organism: Allostellaceae bacterium (assembly GCA_036403035.1). Classification (GTDB taxonomy): domain Bacteria; phylum Pseudomonadota; class Alphaproteobacteria; order ATCC43930; family CGMCC-115725; genus DASWRT01. The sequence goes on from DASWRT010000169.1 coordinate 4,559, forward strand.
GCCTCGGCCTGACGGGCGTCGAGGATCAGGCCGACCGCCATCGTCGCGATCCCGGCCTCGCGCCGCACCCGCTCGGCGAAGGGCGCCTGGAAGCCGGGGCCGCGGGGCGCCGCGGTGCGCGACGCCGTCGCCGATCCGGCGATCCCGCCGGAGGAGCAGTCGACCACGTCGACGCCGCGCGCCTTCAGCTCGCGCGCGAAGGCGACGGTGTCGTCGAGCGTCCAGCCGCCCTCGACCCCGTCGACCGCGGACACCCGGACGAACACCGGCCGGTCCTGCGGCCAGACCGCACGGACCGTCTCGGCGATCTCCAGCGGGAAGCGCATGCGCCCGGCGCGGTCGCCGCCGTAGGCGTCGGTCCGCCGGTTGACGAGCGGCGAGAGGAACTCGTGCAGCAGGTAGCCGTGCGCGCCATGCAGCTCGACGATGTCGAAGCCGGCGGCGAGCGCCCGCCCGGCGGCGTCGCGCCAGCGTTCCCGCAGCGCGGCGAGGTCCGCGGCCGACAGCTCGGCCGGGACCAGCCAGCCTTCGCCGATCGGCAGCGGGCTGGGCGCCACGATCTCCCACGCCTCGTCGCCGCGCGCCCGGTCGGACCCGTCGAGCGGGCCGTTGCCGTACCAGGGACGCTGCATGCTCGCCTTGCGCCCGGCGTGGCCGAGCTGGATCGCCGGCACCGCCCCGTTCTGCTTGAGGAAGCCGGCGATGCGCCGCAGCGGCGGGACATGCGCGTCGGACCAGATGCCGAGGTCGCCGTGGGTGATCCGGCCGCGCGCCTCGACCGAAGTGGCCTCGGTGAAGACGATCCCGGCGCCGCCCTGCGCGAGCTTGCCGAGATGCACGAGGTGCCAGTCGTTGGCGACGCCGTCGTCCGCGCTGTACTGGCACATCGGCGAGATCGCGATGCGGTTCCGCGCCGTGACGCCGCGAAGGGTGAGCGGGGTGAAGAGGAGGGACGCGGGGGACGTCGTCATCGGCGGTTCGGTCCGGTTCGTGGTTATCAGGACAGCGACAGGCTGGCCGGCGCGGCGGGCGAGCGCAGCGGCGCCGGGAGCGGGGCGGGCTTCAGTCGGTTTCGGGCGTCGATCGGGATGCGCGCTTCAGCACCTCCAGCTTCAGCGGCAGCTTCTCGCCGAGCCATGCGGCGTGGTCCGCATGGTCGGCGTACTCGTCGCCGGTCTCGGGATGCACCAGCACCGGCAGGCCGAGCCGGTTCAGCATCAGCCAGGGCAGCATCCGATCCAGCCGCTCCGAGGCGAAGGCGATCTGGTACATCGCCCTGGTGTGCGGGCCGACCGGCCGGTCGTGCCAGCGTCCGAGCCGCGCGTCGGGGAAGGCGGCGGCGATGCGGTCGCGGACCAGCGCGGCGGCGCCGCGGCTCTCGGCGGAATCGGCGTCGAAATAGATGTGGGCGTGATAGCCGGCGATCTGCGCCGCCGGGTCGCGCGGGGCAGGGGCGGGAGTGCCGGCGGGGCGGGCGTCGTTGCCGTCGTCGTTCGTGCTCATTGGGGCGCTCCTCCGATCAGCGTTGCCGGCCCGAAATCGTGCCGCCGGTCGCCGCCGCCGGAGCGGTCGCGGCGGCGGCTGCGGCGGGCGCCGCCGTCTCCGTCTCCACCGATCCGCGGGCGGCGACGCGGCTGGCCGCGAAGGCGGCGAGGCCGAGCCCGGCGATCACCAGCGCCATCGGCCGGGCGGTGCCGTTCTGGAGCACGCCGACGAGCGCGCCGGTTCCCGCCGCCAGGGCGAACTGGATGACGCCGATCAGCGCCGACGCCGCGCCGCGGTGCCCCTGCGCCCGCGCCATCGCCGCCGCGGTCGAGTTCGCCATGACGAAGCCGAGGCTCGACACGGTGACGAACAGCGGGAGCATCAGCCCCGGAAGGCCGCCGGCATCGGCGACGGCGCCCGCGGCCAGCACGAGGTCGGCGACCAGCGCGACGGCGACCGCGACCGGCAGGATCGCCCGCCCCGAGACGCGACGCAGGAGCCGGGCGTTGATCTGCGACGCGAGGATCAGGCCGAACGCGTTGGTCCCGAACAGCAGGCCGTAAGCCTGCGGCGAGATGCCGTGCATCTCGATGAAGACGAAGGGCGAGCCGGTGATGTAGGCGAACATCGCGCCCATCGCGAGCGCGCCGGTCGCGGTGAACGCGACGAAACGCCTGTCGGCGAGGAGCCGGCGATAAGCGCGCAGCGCATCGCCGACCCCGCCGGCCGAGCGGCGCTCCGGCGGCAGGGTCTCGCGCAGCCCGAGCAGCACGGCGGCGAGGCACAGCAGCCCGAACGCGGCGAAGAACCAGAAGATCGCCGTCCAGTCGAACAGGATGAGGAACTGTCCGCCGAGGATCGGCGCGAGGATCGGCGCGAGCCCCATCACCAGCATCAGCAGGGAGAAGACCCTCGCCGTCTCCCGCTCGTCGAACAGGTCGACCACCATGGCGCGCGTGATCACCATGCCGGCGCAGCCGCCGAGCGCCTGGAACAACCGTGCCGCGGCGAGGCTGCCGATGTCCGGCGCGCAGGCGGCGGCGATCGACGCGGCGACATAGAGCGCGATGCCGAAGAGCAGCGGCCGGCGGCGTCCGTAGCGGTCGGAGATCGGGCCGTAGACCGCCTGGCCGCAGGCGAGACCGACGAAGAACAGCGCGAGCGTCGCCTGGACGGCACCCGCGCTCGCGCCGAAATGCGTGCGCAGCGCCGGAAACGCCGGCAGGTACATGTCGATCGAGAGCGGCGCGAACGCCGTCAGCGATCCGAGGATCACGATGAAGCGCAGTGCGGCGGCGCGGTCGAGGCGCATCGGTCCCTTCGTCCGGGTGAATGGCGCGCGGGTCGCCGCGGCTCCGTGCAGAGCATGGGTATCGCCGCTGCCGATCTCAACTCCCGAAGATTCCGGCTCGACGCGGGGCAGGCGGCCGTCGCGGCGATCCGCCACGGCGACCGATCGCAACGGGGATAGACGAAGGGGTGGCGGCGTTCGCCGTGGGACTGCGCGGACACGGCAAGGACGGAAGGCGAGCACGATGCGTGGCCGGTGGAAGGACCGACTGCCGTTTCGGACATGGCTGAGGCTCGGCCGGCGCGAGCTGGGCCTGCTGCTCGCGGTGCTGGCCGTCGCCGCGGCGCTGCTCGTTTTCGCCTGGATCGCCGAGGAGGTGAGCGAAGGTGACACGCACGCCGTCGACCGCGCCGTGCTGCTCGCGCTGCGCCGGCCGGGCGACCTCGCGACGCCGATCGGACCGGCGTGGGTGCAGGGGATGGCTCGGGACCTCACCAGTCTCGGCAGCATTACCGTGCTGACGCTGGTGGCGGCGACGGTCGCGGGCTTTCTCGCGATCGTGCGCAAGCGCGGTGCGGCGCTGCTCGTCGTCGTCGCGATCGGCGGCGGGATGATGTTGAGCACGGTGCTCAAGAACGTCTTCGAGCGGCCGCGGCCGGACCTCGTGCCGCATGCCGTCGAGGTCTTCACCGCGAGCTTCCCCAGCGGTCACGCGATGCTCTCGGCGGTGACCTACCTGACGCTCGGCGCCCTGCTGACGCGGGTCCAGCCGCGCCGCCGGGCCAAGGCTTACATCCTCGCGGTTGCGGTCATGCTGACGATGCTGATCGGGATCAGCCGAGTCTATCTCGGCGTGCACTGGCCGACCGACGTGTTCGCCGGCTGGTGCGTCGGATCGGCATGGGCGATCGCCTGCTGGGCCGCCGCCCTCTGGTTGCAGCGCCGCGGCAGCGTCGAGCCCGCCGCGGCCGAGCCGGAGAGCGGGGAAAAGGGTAATGGGGCAGATATCGCGCCCCCGGCAGGCGAGCGGTAGCGACCGATCCGCTCGCCTGCGTTGCGCTTTCAGGCGGCGCCGGACAGCGGGTCGTTGTACAGCGGCACGTCGGAGACGGCGTGCGCGGCGAGGATCGCGCGCGCCGCCGCGAGGGTCTCCTCGGTTTCCTCGACGCTCCAGCCGCCGAGGAAGCCCGATCCGCGCTTCTCGAAGGCGACCTCCTCGCGGTCGCCGGGACGGCGGGAGACGGGAAGCCGGGAGCGCGTCCAGCCGGCCGCCGCAAGCGCCTCGAACAACGCCGCCGGCGGCGCACCCGCCGGGTGCTCGACATGCAGCGTGCAGGTCGTGTGGTGGTGGACGGAATGGAACGCGGCGTGGATCGTCATGTCGGATTCGTCCCGAAAGAAGCGTGGTCGCGGTCCGTTGCCGGAGTGGCGGCGCGGGACCGTCGGTCATTCCGATAACGGCCCAGGCGTAACGTTTGTGCGATGCAGCGGGCGCGGCACGGCGCCGCAGTCAGGGCAAAGCAATCCCGACTGTGCGGTGCAGCAAAGACGGATCAGTCGGTCAGCAGCCCGCCTGCGGTGGGGCGGACAGCGGCGAGCAGCCGGGGGCGGGCGCCCTGCGGCACGCGCAGCGTCGTCAGCAGGCCCAGTTCGTCGCCGACGATCTCCAGGCTTTTGTAGCCGCCGGCCGGTATCGGAATACGCTTATCCTTGCAGTACAGGATCAGGGCGCTGACGAGATCCGGCGCCGCAAGCTCGATCGCTGCCGCCGCATCGCGACCGCCGGGCGGGCCGACCCTGAGGAGGGCAAAGGGCTCGCCGTCCGCCCGCTGGCACAGCTCGATCGCCAGCCCGGGTTCCATCGCGGCGGCGCTCCGCCGCGCCGGCACGGCCGCCGCCGCGCCGCCGCGGCGCTTGCGGTAGAACTCGATCACCGCCGTCTGTACCTCCTGGGCGGAGAAGAGGAGGTAGCGGATTTCTTTCGGCATCGGCGAGGGTCCGGCGGCAGGGTAGGGGCGATGGCCGGTCGAGCGTCGCGCGGAAAAGTGGAGAAATGCTTATACGCCAGCCTCGGCCGTTGATCTCACGCCCGGCATGCGTGACGGTTTCGCCCATACAGGTTCAGCCGCGCGATGAGACCGACGATGAAAAGAAGATGCGTCAAGCCGCTGTTCGCCCTGGCGTCGCTCGTGCCGCTTGCCGGACTCGTCGCGGGTTGCGCCCAGCCGCCCGTGCCGGTCGGCGGCAACGAGGCGTCCGTCACTTTCTCCTGGGCGCGCAGGGCGACGCCGTTCAGTACGGTCGCCGGCGCGGCGGCCGATTATTGCCGGCAGTACGGCAGGCAGGCTTTCCTGGTCACCGACACCTACACCGCACCGGGAGGGACGCGCACCACGGCGTTCGACTGCCGCTGAAGCGCCGCCCGCGCGCCCGCCGGCCGCGTCATTTCTTCCCGCCGGAGCGGTAGATATAGCGGTCGCAGCGCATCTCGATGTCGGTATGGTCCTGCCGGAAATGCGGTTCGAGCACGTCGCGCGCCCGCGCTTCGATGATGTGCCGGCATGCCGTCCGATCGTCGAAGAACTCGTTCGGGAACGGCCGGTCGGTCCAGCACTCGCTCGGCGAGGTGCAGTAGAACACGACCAGGGCGTAAACGATCTTCTCCAGGACAGCCTCCGTTCCGGCCGCCGCAGCATAGAGGGAGAATGGTTAAGAGTGCCTGACTCGGCCGGGAGGGGCGGGGCACTCCCAAGGAGAGTGCCCCGGAGCGGGCGTCGCGTCTCAGCCGCCGGTCGCGGCAAGCCCGCCGACGACCGCCGGCCGGCTCGGCGCCGTGGGGCGGCGTCCGCGGCCGACGCGCAGCGCCAGCAGCGCGGCGATCATGCACAGCGCGCCGGAGAGCATGAACGCCTCCATGTAGCCGCCGAGCGCGGTCCGCATCACGCCGGCGAACAGCGTTTCGACGCCGGCGCCGATCTGGTGCCCGACCGCGAGCCAGCCGAAGATCATGGCCGCCTTCTCCTTGCCGAAGGCGTCCGCGGTGAGGCGGACGGTCGGCGGAACGGTCGCGATCCAGTCGAGCCCGAAGAACACGCCGAACAGCATCATCCCGTAGACCGACGAGAAGGCGAACGGCAAGTACAGGAGGGAGAGGCCGCGCAGCGCGTAATACCAGAACAACAGGAAGCGGTTGTTCCAGCGGTCGGAGAGCCAGCCGGACAGCGTCGTGCCGATGAAGTCGCACACGCCCATCATCGCCAGCATCCCGGCGGCCTGGACCTCCGGCATGCCGTGATCGATGCAGGCCGGGATGAAGTGAGTCCCGACGAGGCCGTTCGTGCTGGCGCCGCAGATGAAGAAGGTGCCGAAGAGCAGCCAGAAGTCGCGCGACTTGGCGCCGACGCCGAGCGCCGCGAACGTCGCGGCGATCGGGTTCGGCCCGCGCGACCGCGGCGCCGCCTCGACGGTCGACGCGCCGTAGGCCGGCAAGCCCAAATCGGCCGGCCGCTCGCGTACCAGCAGCAGCACGACCGGAACCAGCGCCGCCGACGCCGCCGCGACGATCCACACGGTCATCCGCCAGCCGTAAGCCTCGGTGATCGCGGCGAGCGCCGGCAGGAACACGAGCTGTCCGGTCGCCGTGCTGGCGGTCAGCAGCCCCATCACGAGGCCGCGGCGCTCGACGAACCAGCGGTTCACCACCGTCGCGCTCAGGACCATCGCCGTAACCCCGGTGCCGAGGCCGATCACGAAGCCCCACAGCAGCACCATCTGCCACATCTGGGTCATCAGCGAGGTCGACGCGACGCCGGCCGCGACGACCGCGAGGGCCGCGGCGACGGTCGGCCGGATGCCGAACCGGTCCATCAGCGCCGCCGAGAACGGCCCCATCATGCCATAGCAGGCGATGCTGATCGCGACGGCGAACGAGACCGACGCGCGACTCCAGCCGAACGCCTCTTCCAAGGGGACGAGGAGGAGGCCCGAAAGCGAGCGGACGCCGGCAGCCGTCAGCAAGACGACGAACGTGACCGCGGCGACGATCCAGCCGTAATGCAGGCGGGTGCCGCCGGCACCGGAGGAGGAGGTCGTGGTGGTGGTCGTCGTCACTCGGTGCTCTCCTTCGTCCGACCGCGGTCGTCCGGCCCGTCACCGAAACCAAAGGTCGCCGAGCGGGACACATCCGACAAGCGTGATCTCGGAATGCGTATCATGCCGGTTGTCCCGGTCTCCGATCGCTCGACCGGTTTTCGATCGAGCTTGGAAAGACAGAACTCTGCTTTGCGCCGGGTCCCCCCACCCCGACCCTCCCCCGCAAGGGGGGAGGGAGAAGAGGCCGCGCGCCATCCGGAGCCCTCCGCCCTTGCGGGAGAGGGCCGGGGTGAGCGAATCCACGTGTCGTCAGGCGATCGTGCCGCCGTCGACGTTAATCGTCGCCCCGGTCACATACGTCGCTTCCGGGCTCGCCAGGAACGAGGCGGCCGCGGCGATCTCGTCCGCCCGGCCGTAGCGGTCGAGGGCCGTTCCCTGACGCTGCACGGCGGCGAAATCGCCAGTCGCCGGGTTCATTTCGGTGTCGACCGGTCCGGGCTGGATGCAATTCACGGTGATCCCGCGCGGCCCGAGATCGCGGGCCCAGGCGCGCGTCAGGCCGGCGACCGCGAACTTGCTCATCGAGTAGAGGCCGACGCCGGGGAAGGGAACGCGTTCCCCGAGCACGCTGCCGATGTTGATGATGCGGCCGCCGGGCTGCATGACGCGCGCCGCCTCGCGCGCGGCCAGGAACACGGCCCGGACGTTGACGCCGACGATGCGATCGAATTCCTCTTCGGTCGCTTCGGTCAGGATGTTCTGCTGCCAGATCCCGGCATTGTTGACGAGGATGTCGAGCCGGCCGAACTGCTCGACCACGGCCGGCACGAGCGCCTTGACCGCCGCCGGATCGGCGGCGTCGGCATGGAACGCCTCGGCGCGCACGCCGGCGCTGCGGCGGATTCCGGCGACGACGCGCTCCGCCGACTCGGACGAACTGGAATAGCTGATCGCAACATCGGCGCCATCGGCGGCGAGACGTTCGGCGATCGCCGCACCTATGCCGCGGCTCCCGCCGGTAACCAGGGCGACCTTGCCCGTAAGCCGTCCGACCATCGCATGCTCCTTTTCGTGACGAAGGGATCGATGCGCTAAGAACTGGGAGCATTTGTTCCGTAGTTCAAGAAAATTGAACTATTGAAAGAACTGATATATGAAGCCATCTTGGCGACATGCGTCTGCTCCATCACCCGAACAAGACCGACATCACGCTGGCAGGGGTGCTGCATGCGCTCGGCGATCCGATCCGGCTGGAGATCGTCCGCAATCTGGCGGCCCACGGCGAGCGGTGCTGCTCGTCCAGCATCGAGCGCGACCTGCCGAAATCGACGCTGTCCCATCACATCAGGGTGCTTCGCGACGCCGGATTGATCCGGATGCGCAAGGAAGGCGTCTATTTCGTCAATACGCTCCGGCGCGATGAACTCGACGAGCGCTTTCCCGGCCTGCTCGCCTCGGTCCTCGCCGCCGCCTGCGCCGCCCCTGGGCCGCAACGGGCCGACGTGGAGCAGCCTGCGGCTGAATAAGAGCGCCCGACCGGCAGGGTGGAATAACCGGAAAGGACCGTCGTTCACCGGGATGAGATCAACCGGACCGGTCCCGCCGATGCGCCGCCCAAAAAGCCGTCACGCCGCCGTCCTGCGCTCGCTTTCGCTCGCCGTGCTGCTGTCCGCGACGGCCGGATGCGCGACGATCGAGTCCTGGTCCAACCCGCTGATCGGGCAGTGGACCGCCGATGCCCCGTTCGGCGGGTTCAGCCTCGGCACCTACGAGTTCAAGCCGGACAGCGTAAACGCGCTCGGCTTCGATCAGGAGGTCGACTACACCGTCGACGGCAACAGGGTGGAGGTCCGCCCGCGCGGCTTCGGACCGCAATTCGAGGTCACGATGGTCGACCGCAACACGGCGAGGCTGGGCTCGCCGCTCATCGGCGAGCTTGTCACGCTGCACCGCGTGCGCTGAGCACCGCGTGCGCTGACCGCGGCGCAATGCATTCGGAGGGACCGCGGCAAAGTGGTCCTTGAAACTCTGAATGAGAAGCATTATCAATTATGCACCGTTCCGTTGCAAAAATCCGATTGTGCTGCGATCGTGGTTCGGCAATCCGGAGACCGCCTGCGGCCGGATCGTCACGCACGTAGGAAAGGAAGTCTGCTGCATGCTGGCCACCGCGATCATCGTCTTCCGCGAGGTTCTGGAGGCGGCGCTCATCGTCGGCATCGTGATGGCCGCCGCCCAAGGCGTCGCGCGGCGCGGGCTGTGGGTTTCGATCGGCATCGTCGGCGGCGTGGCCGGCGCGGCGCTGGTGGCGGCGTTCGCCGGATCGATCGCCGATGCGGTCGCCGGGGTGGGGCAGGAGCTGCTCAACGCCACCGTGCTGTTCACCGCGGTCGCGATGCTCGCTTGGCATAATATCTGGATGAAGCAGCACGGCCGCGAGATGGCGAGCGAGGCGGCGGACCTGTCGCGCGCCGTCGCCTCCGGATCGCGTCCGCTCTACGCGCTCGCCATCGTCGTCGGAGTCGCCGTGCTCCGCGAAGGGTCGGAACTCGTTCTCTTCCTCTACGGCATCGCGGCAAGCGGGAGCGGCGGCGAGACGGTCCCGATGCTGACCGGAGGCGCGTTCGGACTGGCGGCCGGGGTTGCCGCCGGCGCGGCCCTCTATCTCGGTCTGCTGCGGATCCCCATGAAGCATCTCTTCACCGTCACGAGCTGGCTCATCCTGCTGCTCGCCGCCGGCCTCGCTTCGCAGGGCGCAGCGTTCCTCGTTCAGGCGGACCTGCTGCCGGAGCTGTCGCCGATGGTGTGGGATACCTCGGCGCTGCTTGCCGACGACAGCATAGCGGGCCGCGTGCTGCGGACGCTGATCGGCTATACCGCACAGCCGAGCGGCATCCAGCTCGTGTTCTATGCCGGGACGCTCCTCACGATCGGTGCGCTGATGCGGTTCGCCGACCGGGCCTCGCCGGACCCGAAGCCGCCGGTGGAGCGCCGTTCGTCTCCCTCCTCCCGTTCCGCCTATTCCTGATTCCTCGGCAGCCGGCCGCGGCCGGCGCAGATTGCAATCGGGCGCAGCCGGCCGGCGCCGCTATTCCGCGGCCTCGTCCTGTCGGCGTGCCGCGCCGGGCAGGCGGGTATCGGGCGGGAACCGGACCGCGAACCTCGCGCCGCGTCCGTTCAGCCCGGAGTCGACCGTGATGGCGCCGCCGTGCGCGGCGACGATGCGGCCGACGATCGACAGGCCGAGCCCGGCATTTCCCGCACGGCGACGGTCGCGCCGCCAGAACCGCCGGAAGATAAGCGGCCGCTCATGCACCGGGACGCCCGGTCCTTCGTCGATCACGTCGAAGCCGGGATCGTCGGTGACGACGATCTCGACCGTCGTTCCGGGGGGCGTGTGCGCGAGCGCGTTCTCGACCAGATTGCGCACCGCCTGTCCGAGCGCCTCCTCGTTGCCGCGCATCCGAACAGGCTTCGCTACGCCCGACACCGCGACCGACTTCTTCCGCGCCACCGCAAGCGGCGCGAGCCAGACGGCGATGTTGACGCATACCGCCTGAAGATCTGCGGCGTCGTCCGTATGGATGACGAGGCTGTCCAGCTCGGCGACTTCGAGAAGCTGATTGACCAGCCGGCCCATCCCGTCGATGTCGTCGCGCAATGCCTGTGCGACCGCCGGGTCCCTGATCATGTCGGCGTGGGTGCGCAGGATGGCGAGCGGCGTCCGTAGCTCGTGCGCGGCGTCGGCAGTAAACTCGCGCTGCGCCTTGAACCCCTTCTGAAGGCGGTCGAGCGCCGCGTTCACCGCCTGCACCAGGGGCAGGATCTCGCGCGGGATGCTCCGCTCCGGCAGGCGCAGCTCGGTCCGCTCGGGACCGATCCGCGCCGCGAGCGCCGACGCATCGAGGATCGGCCGCAGGCTCCGCCGGAAGATCAGGATGTCGATCACCAGCAACAGCAGCAGGATCGGCGCGGTGATCCAGCCGACGCGCGGGAAGAACTCGGCGACGATGTCGTCCATCAGGACGTCGCGGTGCGACATGTTCTCGGCGACCTGCACCCACAGATGCTGCCCGGCAACCTCCACCGGGACGCTCGCGCCATCATAGTCGTTCCCGCCGCGGCGCCGCGCGAAGCGGTAGATGTTGCTGACGAGCGGGTCGTGCCGCGTGATCGGCACATTGTCCGCGAGCGATGTGAAGAGGACGCGCCCGGTCTCGTCGACGACTGCAAAGCTGTAGCGGCCGTAACCGCGCGAATAGGTGTCTTTCAGCGGCTCGGGCAGGTCGAGGCGCCATTCCCCGTCGGCATCGCGGGAAAGATAGCGGAGGATGTCCTGCGTCTGTTCCTCGAAGTTCCGCTCCTCGATCTGGTTGGCGGCGTTCCGCAGCATGTAAATCAGCGCGACCGGCATGCAGATCGAGGTGACAACAACCGCCGCAATGTGGAAGGCGATGATGCGGGCGGTGACGGAGCGGAAGCGGACCATGTCACTCCGCCTGTTCGGTCTCGGACTGCGAGATCATGTAGCCGACGCCGCGCAGCGTGTGGATCTGGACGGTGGCGCCGAGTTCCATGAGGCGCTTGCGCAGCCGGTGCACGTAGACCTCGATCGCATTCGACCCGACGTCGTCGGCCAGACCGTACAGGTTGCCTTCGAGGATCTTCTTCGGCACGACGCGGCCGCTGCGCCGCATCAACGCCTCCAGCACGGCAAGCTCGCGCGCGGACAGGTAGCAAGGCTTGCCTTCGACGAAGACCTGACGGGCCGTCGTGTCGAACGTCAGGTTGCCGAGCTTCAGCGCGAGCCCGAGCAGGTTGCCCGGCCGCCGCAGCAGCGCATTGAGGCGGGCGATCAGCTCCTCAAGGGCGAAGGGCTTCACCGCATAGTCGTCGGCGCCGGCGTCGAGGCCGCTGACCCGGTCCTTGAGGGTGCCGCGGGCGGTCAGTACGAGGACGGGCGTGCTGTCGCCGCGCGACCGCATCTCGCGCAGCACCTCATGACCGTCACCATCGGGCAGGTTGAGATCGAGCACGACGGCATCGTAGCGGCTGGTCTTCAGCATCTCGTCGGCGTCGCTCACGGTGGTCAGCACGTCGACCGTGAATCCGACCTCGCTCAACCCTTGTTGCAGCAGCGCCGACAAGCGTTCGTTGTCCTCGATCAGCAGGAGCTTCATGGGGTCGGCGACACTGATGGCATCATCCCGGGATAGTACGGCTTTCGCGTTCGGCTGCCAAAGCCGGCGGTCGTCGGCAGGCAGGCGTTCAGCTTCACGAAAGGTTGAGTTCAGTCCGCCGTAATCGGCAGGCGTTCAAGTTCGTGAAAGGTTGAGCAAATCTACCAGAAGGCGACGTCCGTACTCGATTAAAACCGAAAGGTAGAACAAATGAAGCTGAGGCCAATCACCTAGGAATGCGCGGGCGGCCGTTGGTGAATCGTGCAAGGGTTACAATCCGGAAACTTTTGATAAACCATATTCATTAATAATCGTCGGCACGATGTCTTTCCCACCGTGTCAGACCATGAACTTTCTGGGCCACCAAGTCGTCCTCGATCTCCACGATTGCCGTACCGCCTCGTTCGACGACATAGCCTGGGTCGAGGCGACGATGCTGGAGGCCGCACGGCGCGCCGAGGCGACGATCGTCGAGTCCACCTTCCACCGGTTTTCGCCGCACGGGATCTCCGGCGTCCTCGTGATCGCCGAATCGCATATCGCGATCCACACCTGGCCCGAGCACGGCTACGCGGCGATCGACATCTTCACCTGCGGCTCGATGCACGGGTTGCGGAAGGCCGCCGACTACCTGATCGACACCTTCGAATCGCTCCGCCCGAACATCGTCGAACTGCGCCGCGGCCGCCCCGTCGAGCCGGCCCCGGCGCTCGCCCGCCCGACTCCCCTTGTCGCCTGAGAGGTCCCGACTAATGTCTGCCGCTGCCGCCGCCGTTCCACTCGCCAAGAAGTCGCAGAACCAGGACTGGTTCGAGGAGGCCGGCTCGTGGGGGGAGCGTCACCAGTTCCTCGTCACCAAGACGCTGTTCCGCGGCAGGACCCGGTTCCAGGACGTGGCGATCATCGAGACCGCGGAATACGACAAGATGCTCGTCATCGACGGCGCGCCGCAGTCGGCCGAATATGACGAGTACGTCTATCACGAATCGCTCGTCCACCCGGCGATGGCGATGCACCCGAACCCGCGCCGCGTCCTGGTGATCGGCGGCGGCGAGGGGGCGACGATCCGCGAGGCGCTGCGCCATACGACGGTCGAGCGCGTCGTGATGATCGACATCGACGAGGAACTGGTCGGGCTGTGCCGGCGGCTTATGCCGGAATGGCACCGGGGCGCGTTCGACGACCCGCGGCTCGACCTGCGCCATTGCGACGGCCTCGCCTACATGCGCGACAGCACCGACCAGTATGACGTCGTGATCGTCGATGTCTGCGACGAGGGCGACGACAACGCGGCGGCGCCGATCTACAGCGCCAAGTTCTACGCCTCGGTGAAGGCGCGGCTGGCGCCGGGCGGCATCGCGGTGATCCAGGCGATGGAGCTGACGGTCGGCGAGACGGACGGGCATGCCGCGATCCGCCGCAAGCTGAACCCGCTGTTCCGCCGCGTGCAGTCCTACGCCGCGTTCGTGCCGTCCTTCTGGTGCGACTGGAGCTTCATCATGGCGGGCGACGACCTGCCGGCTGCGCTGCCGGCGCCGGAAGCGCTGGACCGCGTCCTGGCGGAGCGGGGCATCGCCGACGCGCTGCGGTTCTACGACGGCGAGACGCACCGGCGGCTGCTGAGCCTGCCGAAGGACCTGCGCACCGCGATCGGTCAACGATGAGTGATCGCCGTCCGTCGCCGCTCGGCCTGTTCGGTTCGCTGCTCGCCGGGAAGCCGGCGGCGGCGGCCGGCCTGTTCGCCTGCTCGGTCGGCGTCGCCGCCGCCGAGCTGGCGATACCCTGGCTGCTTCAGGACGCGATCGACGCGGCTCTCGGCAGCCGCGACGCCGGCCGGCTCGACCGGATCGGCCTGACCATCCTGGCGGTCGTCGCCGGCCTCTACGTCGTGCATGCTCTGCTGCTCCGCTGCGAGACGGCCGTCATGCAGGACGGGCTCTACCGGCTGCGCCGGATGCTTTACACGCGCGTGCTCGGCCAGCCGCTCTCGTTCTTCGCGAAGGCGCGGACCGGCGACCTGATGCACCGGCTGGTCAACGACGTGGACGTGGTCGATGCGCACGCATCCTACGTCTTCAGCGACGTGCCGTTCGACGCGATGACGGTCGTCGGCGTGCTCGCGGCGATGCTGCTGCTCGAACCGCGCCTCGCGCTCGTCGTCGTCGGGTTCCTGACGGTCGCGGCGCTGATCTCGCATCGGCTCGGACGGCCGCTGCCGACCTTGCGCAAGCGCCTGCAAAGCGCCGAGGCCACGCTCACCGCGCGGCTTCAGGAGGTGCTGAGCGGCGTCCGGACGGTGAAGACGTTCGGCCGGGAGCCGTTCGAGACGAAGCGTCTCGACGGCGCGAACGCCGAGATGTGCGCGATCGAGACCGGCGCCGGGCGCATCGAGTCGCTGCTGGAGCCGGTGTTCGACCTGATCGAGCAACTCGGCGTCGTCTTTATCGTCTGGTACGGCGCGCACCTGCTGATCGAGGGCAGCCTGACGGCGGGCGGGCTGGTCGCCTTCATCGCCTATATGGAGCTGCTGTCGACGCCGATCGGGCATATCGGCAAGCACTACCGCCACTTCCTCCAGACCCGCGCAGTGTTCGAGCGGCTGGCCGAATTCCTCGGCGGGCTCGCGCCTCTCCGTGCGGCAGGCGGCAAGCCCGCGCCCGCGGCGGCGCCGGCGATCGCCTTCGACGGCGTGGTCTTCGACCATGCTGCGGGCAGGGACGAGAAGCCGCGGCGCATCCTCGACGGGTTGTCGCTGACGATCCGGCCGGGCGAGACGGTGGCGCTGCTCGGGCGCAACGGCTCCGGCAAGACAACGGCGATGGACCTGCTGCTCGGCTTCCATGCGCCGCAGGCCGGGCGGGTGCTGATCGACGGCGGCGACCTCGCGGCGATCGATCCGGCGGCGTGGCGGGAGTGCGTCGGCACGATGTCTCAGGAAGTCGTGCTGTTCCATGCCAGCGTCCGCGACAACATCGCCTACGGCCGTCCCGACGCGACTGCGGACGAGATCCGCGCCGCCGCCGCGGCCGCCGGCCTCGACGCGCTGCTCGCGCGCTTGCCGGACGGGCTGGAGACGATCGTCGGCGACCGCGGCAGCAAGCTCTCCGGCGGAGAGCGGCAGCGCATCGCGCTGGCGCGGCTGTTCCTGAAGGCGCCGCGAGTCCTCATCCTCGACGAGCCGGCGGCGCATCTCGACGGCGAGGCGCTGCGCGACCTCGCCGACCGGCTCGCCGCCTTGGCGCAGGGCCGCACGACGATCCTGATCGAGCACCGGCCGGAGCTGCTGGCGGCGCTCGCCGACCGCGCCATTCTGCTCGACGGCGGCCGGGTCGCCGCATCGGGGACGGTCGAGGAGTTGCTGGCGCAGGAACCGCTGGCTGCCTCGCTCGCCGCCGCCCAGGGCAAGCCGGGGAACAACGGGAAACCTGGCGGCAAGAAGCGAGCCGGCGACGGCGCGAAGGCTGCTGGGCTGGAACTGGTTTCCTGACAGGCGGAGCCGGGCAGGGCGGCGTCACGCCTCTCCGGCCGGCTCTCCCCAGCGGCGCACGGTGCCGCTCTCGATCCCGAACAGGTCGAGCACGCGGCCGAGCGTGTGGTCGACCATGTCCTCCAGCGTCGCCGGCTTGGCGTAGAAGGCCGGCACCGGCGGGTAGACGATCGCGCCGATCTCGGTGACCGCCGCCATGTTGCGGAGATGGCCGAGATGGAGCGGCGTCTCGCGCACCATCAGCACGAGCCGGCGGCGCTCCTTCAGTACGACGTCGGCGGCGCGGGTCAGCAACCCGCTGGTGGCGCCGGTCGCGATCTCGGCAAGCGAGCGCATCGAGCAGGGCGCCACAACCATGCCGAGCGTCCGAAACGAACCGCTGGCGAGCGGAGCGGCGATGTCGGCGGGGGAGTAGAACGCGTGCGCGAGGGCGGTAACGTCGGCGACCTTCAGCGCGGTCTCGTTGGCGAGCGCCACCTGGGCGGCGCGGCTCATCACCAGATGCGTCTCGATCCCGCCGCCCGCGTCGCGCAGCAGCTCCAGCAGCCGGACGCCGTAGACCACGCCCGACGCCCCGCTGATGCCGACGATCAGACGCCGCCGAGACCCGTCATCGCCCATCGAACGCTCCGCTCTGCCCACGTGCGCCGCCGCACACGGCACACGCGCTGTACCGGAGTTGCGCCGGTCAGGTCCAGCGTCAAGCGGCGCGGACGGCTGCGGCGGGAAGCCCGCCGCCGAACGCGAACGCATCCATGCGCAGCGCGCCATAGGTCGCGCTGCGGTGCAGGCGTTGCGCCTTCGGTTGCGCCTCCCCGGCGGCGCCGAGCGCGACGAAGATCGGCAGCAGATGCTCGTCGCTCGGATGGTTGCGCTGCGCCTCGGGAGCGAGGCGGCGATAGGCGAGGAGGTCGGCGACGCGGCCTTCGATCAAGGCGTCGGCGAACCAATCGGCGAAGCGCGCCGCCCAGTCCAGCTCCGGCGAGTCGGGGCGCTGGCCGCGGAACGCCGAGAGGTTGTGGGTGAAGCTGCCGCTCGCCAGGATCAGCACGTCCTCCCGCTCCCGCAGCGGCGCCAGCGCCCGGCCGACCGCGAGATGGTGCGCCGGGCCGAGATGGCTCTGGATCGAGAGCTGCGCGACCGGGATGTCCGCCTCGGGGTACATCAGCAGCAGCGGGACCCATGCGCCGTGGTCGAGGCCGCGCCGCGGGTCGATCAAGGCCGGAAGGCCGGCGGCGGCGAGCGCGTCGCCGACCCGCTCCGCGAGGGCCGGCGCACCCGGCGCCGGATAGGACAGCGCGTAGAGCGCGGGCGGAAAGCCGTAGAAATCGTGGATCGTCTCGTTGGTCCCGGTGACCGCGCTGACGGTCGGGTTCTCGGTCTCCCAGTGCGCCGAGACGGCGAGGATCGATCTGGGACGGCGCGGCAACATGCCGCCGAGCGACCGGAGGAAATCGGCGGCCGGGACGGCCTCCAGGGGCAGCGTCGGCGCGCCGTGCGAGACGAAGAGGCTGGGGAGGGAC
Organism: Allostellaceae bacterium; assembly: GCA_036403035.1. Classification (GTDB taxonomy): domain Bacteria; phylum Pseudomonadota; class Alphaproteobacteria; order ATCC43930; family CGMCC-115725; genus DASWRT01. Next base: position 21,617 of record DASWRT010000169.1, read on the forward strand.
ATGGGGCAATCCTCGGGACGGAGGGCCGGGGCGGCGGCGGCGATAGACGGTCTGCGGCGGCGGCAGGGGACAGTCTGCACCCGCCGCCGCTCCACGTCATGCGGCGCGATGGGCAGGGCGCCGGGAATCGGACTCCGCGTCTGCCGCAGCCGAGCGCCGAGCGCGAACGCGCCGTCGCCGACCAGCGCCTGCACGATCAGGGCGAGCGACCAGAAGGCGGGGAACTCCCAGCCGCCGCCCTTGGCGGTGAACATCCAACCGTTCGCGCCGTGCACGAAGACGATCGCGCCCAGCAGGACGGGCAGCAGCGCTACGGCGGCGATCCGGGTGTAGAGGCCGGCGATCAGCAGCAGCGCGCCGCCGATTTCCGCCGCGATCGTGAGATAGGTGAGGGCGGGCGGCAGCCCGAGCGACGCGAAGAACGCGGCCGTGCCGGCCGGCGTGAAGGTCTCCGCTTATCCGTGTGACGCAGCCGTTGCGGTCTGCGCGACCTCCATTCAAGCGGTGCATCCTTGCATGTCGGAGCCGTAAGATTGCACAACCACCATGCAGAAATCATCTGGACAGCGATGCTCGACCGGGGCGCGGGTCGCGCCCTCGCGCGACATCTGGCTCGGCGTCCACCGAGACACGCGGCACGTGCCGCGGATCCGCGCCGTGCTCCATGCGCTGGCGCAGGAGATCCATGCCGCGTCGGTGCTGCTCGACCCGCCGGAGTGACGGACCGGGCCGTTCGGGCCGGAGAACGGGTCCGACACTGCCCGCCCAAGACGATTTCCACCGCACCGGCGACGGCTTCGCGTTCGCAGGTAGTGGCGTCACGGTGCGCGTGATAAGCGGGCAATGATTTGGCTTTTCATCGTGCAATTGAAAACGAATTAAGTCGAATTCCCGAACGACTCGCCGGAAGGGATGACGGTTTCAATTCGTCTATCTGAGGTGCCCTGCAGAAGAGGAGGCGCTACAGTATCGAATATTGTAGTACACTCTTGGAGTGTTGCGCCTTTTCAGAGACGTGCCGGAGTTCATTATGAGAACGTTGTTCGTCTCGGCTGTCGTGGTCGCCCTTCTGACCGGTTCCGCTCATGCGCAGTCGGCTGGAGCGGACGATACGGAGGCGGGTGCCTCGGACGCGTCCACAGCCTGCGACCAGGGCTCGGTCGGTCCGGGGGCCGACGCTGCGACCCTGTCCTCTTCGGCGGACGCAATCGCGGCAGTCGCCGCGTCCCCACCGCCTGTTCCCGACATGACGCTGACGTTCGACGACGAGTTCAACACCGCGAGCATCTCCGACGACAACTTCGCCAACGGCACGAACTGGAGCGATCACCTCTGGTTCACGGATCCCCGACCGGAGCTGTTCAGCGTGGCGAACGGCGTCGTGAGCATCACGGCCGACCAGAACCCCGCGACCAATGCGGACGGGTTCGTCGGTCAGATGGCGACCGTCAACGAGAAGGGGAAAGGCTTCGCCCAGCGGTTCGGCTATTTCGAGGCGTCGATCAAGGTTCCCGGCGGCAAGGGAACGTGGCCGTCCTTCTATCTCGTCAACAACGACCGCCTGACGGTCGACCCGGATATCCTGGAGAGCGAGATCGACGTCATGGAGGCGCCGGGCGTCCTGTTCGAGACCTATCTCGCGACCCTGCACGCGGACTCGTTCTTCTTCAACAAGGACGACGTCACGAACGCGGCAGACAACAGAGTGCCTACCGGCGTCGACCTCTCGCAGGATTTCCATCGCTACGGCGTGCTGTGGGATCCGAACTCGCCCACGATCGACTGGTATTTCGACGGCCAGAAGGTACTGACCTCGCAGAAGTTCAGCACGACGGACGGCTCGCCGATGATGGTGGTCCTCGGCAGCAGCGTCGGCGATTTCGGACTTGGCGGAAACGACGTCGACCCATCGACGCCGAACCCGGCCGTGATGCAGGTCGACTGGGTCCACGTGTACCAGTTCAACCCGCTCCTCGCGTCGATGACGTTGGCCGCGATGCCGGTCGGTAGCTGTCCGTAAGAGTAGCGTCAGACAATACCTTTTGTCCGACAATTGTCATTGAAAATCGGAAGGGAGAGGAGCGTAAGGGAAAGCAAAATTGACTTGCAAATCCCGCCGATTACTTGGCATTCTACCTCCAGTTTGTCGTTTCAAGCGGGAACTGGCATGAAACACTCTATGTATGCCGGTGCGACGGTTCTCGGTATCGCGTTTGCGACGGCGCCCATTGCCGGTGCGGCAGCGCAAGCGCCACTGGTGGCGCCATCCAGCCCCAAAGCCGGCGCAGACGCCCTCGACGAAGCCAAGCAGTATTGGACGCCGGAGCGGCTCAGGAACGCGACGCCGATGGCGCCGACGACAACCTTGCCAAACCGTGGGCTGAGTTCTCCGCGATCCGCCGTCAGTCCGGAGGGTGCGACACCGACCGAGCCAGGCTCGATTGTGCCCGGTGCGCCGCCGACACGCGAGTTCGACCCGTCACAGAGCGAGCAGATCCTCCCTCCCGATGCCTCCGGCGGTGCGCCCCGCGCGGATCTGTCGACGAGCCGACCGGCCGTTGCGCCGGAGCTTCAACCTGAAGAAAGCGGAACGGGAGGCGCGTTCTTCACGACGTCACGGGTTTTTCCGGACGATGCCGCAACCGCGTACCCCTACGCCACCGCCGGCCGGCTGACTTTCCACGATCCGGTAAAGAACGCGGATTTCATATGCTCGGCTGCGGTCCTCCGGCGGCGGATTGTCGTGACGGCCGGACATTGCGTGATACACCCCGATCCGGACCCCAAGAAGGCCTATTTCTTTGAAAAGTTCTTGTTCGTGCCGGCCTTCACCAACGGCAACGCGCCGTTCGGAACCTGGGTGCCGCAAACCGTCGGAACCTCCTCGGATTGGGCCAACTCGGACGGGAGCGTTCCGAATACCCAGGATGTCGGCATGCTGGTGATGTTCGACGACCCGTCCGCGACGCGTATCGGCGATCGGACGGGAACCCTCGGCTACCAGACCGGCGCCCTCTTTCCGAACCACCTGACGATGCTGGGATATCCGGGCAACCTCGACAATGCCTCCCTGATGATCCGCAACGACGCCCAGAGCTTCGCGCAAGAAAGAAACAACAATGTCGTCTACGGCTCCGCAATGACCAATGGATCGAGCGGCGGCCCGTGGATCCGCGATTTCGGCATCGAGCCGCAAGGTTTGATCGAAAACCAAAACGCAAGGTTCTACAACGTCTTGGTGGGCGTTACTTCCGCCGGCCCGGATACGGCGGGCGTCGATCTCCAATCAGCATCCAACCTTCAGGGGCGGACCGAGAATACGGGAGGCTTCGAGGCGCTGTTGGATAATTTGTGCGGGTTGGATGCCCGCAATTGCGCGGATTGACAAGCCATTCCATGTGGCGTCCGGAATTCATGCATGCCAATGGGTGAGGCTCTACGGAGCGGGCTTGCAGGGATGCCTCTCGCCTCTCGCGGATGCGAAAATCAGGAGGGCTCGGGCTGGAGTAAACACCGGGGATGCGGCGTTATCCCGCAGATGCAACAAAAAATAAGGCTTGCGCTATAAGCCCTTACCCGTAGGATACCGCAGTGCAGCATTGCCTAGCACTGCTTCGCAGTGGTGCTGCACGCTTTCTAGGCGTTTCCTCCCTAAACTCGGGCCGCCTCACCGCGGCCCGTTTTTTTGGCTCGGCGATGTTTCGTCGCCGGGGATGATCCAGATTTTAGGCACGCAATGCAATCGATTTGTTCATATCCGCCTGCCTGCGGATCATTCCTCGATTATCCCAGATGATGCGGGGTGTTGCTGCATGATCCGGGTGAGATCAAGGTTTCGGCGATTTCGCGCCCGCTGGACGCCGGTGATTTGGTCCGGCCGGCGGTCGAGCGTGCGGAACGCCGAGCCGGCCGAACGCCGGCTGGGTTTAATAGCACCCAGCAATCTCGGCGAAATGGAGACATGAGAGCAGCCCCTTCGGGCAATAGATCGCAAAAGTGATTTCGTAGATACTTGCAGGCGTCATCCCTCCTCTGTCTAAGACGGAGGCGCTTGTGTTCATGTACAAGAAGCTGCTCATGGTTACCATTGTCTCCTCCTTGTTGGGAGGCGCCGGATTTTCGGCAGTCAGGTCTTACCTGTCGACGGTTCCGGCAGCGGACATCGCCGAGAGCCGCAGCGCCGCCGGGCGCTTCGTCGGGTCACCGGGCATCGATTACGGCGATATTCGTCGAGCCATGGCCCACATGGCCTTCCACTGACGGCAGGGTCGCTGCATGTCGAACAGCGAATACGAAGCAGCAGTCCGCGAGTTCCTTCGGCGGAAGGGCGTCACGCGTTGCCCGACGGCCTACGCTCTACCGACACAGGCCCAAATTGCCGGAAGCGACCGCGAAGAGCTGAAACGATACGCGGCGGCGCGGGAAACGGCACAAGCGGCTCGATCGGCCGGGACGCGCAGTCAGGGATAGCGCACCCCGCCGGACGGAGCGCGGCGGGGCGCTCAACAGGCTTGTTATGAGGACGCCACCGGCCTCCTGCCGCGGGCTCCTATGCGCCGCGACCGCCCGGAACGAACGAGAGCTTGCCGTTCACCTTCCATGAAGTGTGGTCGAGGCGGGCGCAGGTCGCGCCGCGCAGCAACAGCAGCGAGCTGCAACTCCGCGCCGTGGTCCAGGGACTTGGTCTCGCCTGCCCGTCTTGCTATTCCGGCGACCCGGAACCGGGTCTCATCCGGCTGGCCGGAGCGTGGATCGCGCCGTCGCGCGACATCCGGCCGGGTGTCCGCCGCGACACGCGCCACATGCCGCGGATCGGTGCCGTGCTCGATTCGCCGGAGTGACGGACCGTTCGCGCCGGGGAGAAGGACATGACCGATATCTATGTCGACGCCGACGCCTGCCCGGTCAAGGACGAGGTCTACCGCGTCGCCGGCCGCTATGGGCTGAAGGTCTACCTCGTCAGCAACTCGCTGCGGCGGGCGCCGCTGCACATCGAGGTCGAGCGCATCGTCGTCGGCGACGCGCCGGACGCTGCCGACGACTGGATCGCCGAGCGGGCCGGGGCGGGGGACGTCGTCGTCACCAACGACATCCCGCTCGCCGCCCGCAGCATCCGAAAGGGTGCGCTGGTGGTCGCGCCGAACGGCCGCGTCTTCACTGAGGCGTCGATCGGCAACGCGCTCGCGACGCGCGACCTGATGACCCATCTGCGCGACACCGGAATCGTCACGGGCGGCCCGCCGCCGCTCAAGCCGGCGGACCGCTCGCGCTTCCTCTCGGCGCTCGATCAGGCGATCGTCGCGGCGCGGCGGAGCGCGGGCGGGTAGCCCGCCGGATCAGGGCAGCCGGCTGCGGTAACGGTCGAGCGCCTCGCGGCCGTCGCTTCCGGCCTTCCCGATCCAGGCATCGACGGCGGCGTCTCCGGCCGTGCGGAGGGCCTGCACGAAATCGGGGGCAAGATCGGCGCTGACCGTCACGCCGTTGCTCCGCAGGCGGCCGCCGTTCGCGGCGATGCGGGCGACGATTTCCCGCCACTGCCGCTCCTCCGTTGTCGCGGCGGCCTTGCCGACGGCGTCCTTCAGGTCCGGCGCCAGCGCCTGCCACGCATCCTCGTTGATCGAGATCACGCTGAGCGGCATCGCGTAGTTGATCGCGGTGAAGTGGTTCAGGATTTCCCACAGCTTCGCGCCGGCGCCGCCATCGCCGGAGGACAGCACCGCGTCGAGCGTGCCGGCCCGCAATTGCGGGATCGCGTCGGCGAACGAGATCTGCACCGGCAGGGCGCCCGCTTCCTTGAATGCCGTCAGGCCGCCCGCGTCATAGACGCGGATCCGCAGGTCCTTGAGCGCCGCAATGCTGGTGACCGGCCGCTTCGCCCAGAGGCCGGACGGCGGCCAGGGCGAGACGTAGAGGAGCCGCTGATGATGCCGCGCCAGGGCGCGCCCGTAGGCGTCCCGCGCGCTCTCGGCGAGGAAGCGCGACTGCTCGGTCGTGACCGCGACGAACGGCAGCGACGAGAGCAGGAAGATCGGCTCCGCATCGCCGAGCGCCCCGGCATAGGCGTCGCCGACCGCGACCGCGCCGGAGCCCACGGCATTCAGCATGTCCTTCGAA
>DASWRT010000170.1:0-19067 GCA_036403035.1 Allostellaceae bacterium
ATAGACGGCTGGCTGCGGGACGCCGGCCGCTGGACGCTCAACGCCCTAGCAGGCAGGCGCGACGACGAAGAGACGTCGACCGCGCGCCGCCGGCTCGCTGCCGATGCCGTCGAGCTGTACATGCTCTCGACCCATCTCGCCTACGACACGTCGCTCTGGCAGGGGACGACCCGTTGGGTGCGCTTGCTGCGGCAGCGCATGGTGATGCTGCTGCCGATCCTGTCGTCGATCGCCGACCGGATGGCCGAACTGCGCCGCAACGGCGCCCAACTGCCGCCGGCCGTGCAGGCTTTGCTCGGCGATCTGAGCGCCTGGATCGCGGCGGGTCCGCGCGGGCAACGGGAAGACGGCGTCAGGCTGCGCACGGCGATCGCCCGGATCGAGGCCGAGACGCCGGCCGGCCCGTCGTCGGACTGGAACGCCATCATGCTCGCGAGCCTGCTCGTCCGGTTGCGGGAACTGGTGGAGACGGTGCAGGACTGCCGCGACCTCAGGCGGCAGATCAACTCCGGCGGCAGGGAGGGCGGCATAATCCAGGAGCGCCGCCTCGTCGCCCGCGCCGGCGGCGGGACCGCCCTTCACCGCGACCATGGCATGGCCCTCCTGTCCGGCTTCTCCGCCGCGCTCGCCGTTCTGCTCTGCTGCGTCTTCTGGATCGCCACGGAGTGGCCGGACGGCGCAGTCGCCACCGAAATGGCGGCGGTGGCCTGCTGCTTCTTCGCCGCGCAGGACGACCCGGTGCCGGCCATCGTGTCGTTCACGATCTTCTCGACTGTCGCGCTCGTCATCGACACGGTTTATCTGTTCGCGATCCTGCCGATGATCGACGGCTTTCCGATGCTGGTGCTGGTGCTCGCGCCGTGCTTCCTGCTGATCGGCATCGGCATGGCGAAGGCTCGCTTCGTCAGCGCGGCTATGGCGCTGGCCGCCAATTCGGCGACGCTCATGGGGTTGCAAAGCGCCTACAGCGCCGACTTCGCCTCCTTCATGAACAGCGGCCTGGCGCTCGTTTTCGGCATGAGCGCCGCGGCTGTCGTGACGGCGCTCGTCCGTTCGGTCGGTGCGGAATGGAGCGCGCGGCGTCTGCTGCGCGCCGGCTGGGCGGATATCGCCGCGGTCGCGGCGACGGCGCAACGGGCGGAAATCGGCGGCGCAGCAGCAGCGGAGCGCACCGTCTTCGCCGGCCGGATGCTCGACCGGCTGGGCATGCTGACGCCGCGTCTCGCCATGGTGGCGCCGGGCGCCGATGTCGCGGCGGCGGATGCGCTCACCGATCTGCGCATCGGGCTCAATGTCGTCGATCTCCAGCGCGGCCGCCCGGCGCTGCCGCCGGAGGCGCGACGCGCCGTCGACGCGCTGCTCGACGCCCTGTCGCGCTTCTTCGACAGACATGCGTCCGCTGTCGCTGCGCCGCCGCCGGAGCAGCTCCTGCGGCTGATCGACCGGGCGCTGGCCCGCGTCACGGCGACGGGTCTGCCCGGCCGGCGCAGCCGCTCCATGCTGCTCGCCCTGGTCGGCATCCGGCGCGGCCTGTTCCCCGATGCGCCGCCGTACAAACCGGCGTCGCCCGCGCCGGTGTCGCCGTCGCCGGTGGATATGCGGGAGGTCGCATGATTGGCGAAGTCGACATTTACGGCGTCTTCGTCTCGCCGTTGCTGCTTTGGGCGCCGATCGCACTCGTGCTGGCGGCGGCCGTGCGGTTCGTGCTGCGCCGCATCGGATTCTACCGCTTCGTCTGGCACCGCCCGGCGTTCGACCTGGCGCTCTTCGTCATCCTCCTCGGCGCGGCCGCGGCCCTCTCGTCACGCTTGGCGGCTGGCGGCATCGCCGCCGCGCCTTCCTTCTGATCGACCAATTCATGAGATCGTCTCTTTCCGTTCTCCTCGGCCGTGTCGCGGTCACCGCGATCGTCATCGCCATCGCCGCGGTCGTCGGCTGGCAGTTGTGGGTCTACTACATGGACGAGCCGTGGACGCGTGACGGCCGGGTGCGGGCCGACGTGGTCGGCGTGGCGCCCGACGTGTCCGGGCTCGTCAGCGACGTGCCGGTGCGCGACAACCAGCAGGTCCACACAGGCGACGTCATCTTCCGCATCGACCGCGCCCGCTTCGAGCTTGCGGTGGAGCAGGCCGACGCGATCGTCGCCGCCCGGCGCGCGACGCTGGACGAGGCGCTGCGCGAGATGAACCGCTACCGCAACCTCAACAGCCTCGCCGTCTCGCAGGAGAAGCAGCAGCAGACTGAGGCGGCGGCGAAGGAGGCGGAAGCCGCGTACCGGCAGGCGGTCGCGGACCGCGCGGTGGCGCAGCTCAATCTCGACCGCACGGCGGTTGCCGCGCCGGTCAACGGCGTCGTCAGCAACTTCGATCTGCGGCCGGGCGACTACGTGTCGGTCGGCAAGCCGGTCGCCGCGCTGGTCGACACCGACACGCTTCGCGTCGAGGGCTATTTCGAGGAGACGAAGCTGCCGCGCATCCGTATCGGCGATCCGGTCGCCGTCCATCTCATGGGCGACCGGGCGGCGTTGCACGGACATGTCGAGAGCATCGCAGGCGGCATCGAGGATCGCGAGCGCAGCGCCGGCAGCCTGCTGCCGAACATCAACCCGACCTTCAGCTGGGTGCGGCTTGCGCAGCGCGTGCCGGTCCGCGTCGTCCTCGACGACGTGCCGCCGGGCGTCCGGCTGATCGCCGGACGCACCGCGACGGTAGCGGTGCTGCCGGCGGGCGGCGGCGCCGGGAAATCCGTCGCGGGACGCTGATCCCCGCCGCGGCGCCGGCCGGTCTTATTTTATCGGCGTCAGCCGCCGGCCTGCTTCGTCACCACGCCGCAGGCGATGCGGTCGCCGGAATCGCCGGCAGGATCGGTCTTGTAGTCGTCGGCTTTGGCATGGACGACGAGCGCGCTGCCGTCCGCGTCGAACAGGCTGTTGCCGCCGGGGCCGAGCGAGACCATCGTGTCGATGAATTCGACCGTCGCCGCGCCGTCGGCGCCGACATACAGGTTCGGCAGGTCGCCGGCATGCATCCCCTGGTCGGCGGCGACGCCGTGCTTGTGGCTCTCCGGATTGAAGTGACCGCCGGCCGATTGGAACGGCGGCTCGCACTTGCCGACCGCATGAATGTGGATGCCATGCCAGCCCGGCGGCAGGCCGGTCAATTCGGCGCGGACCACGACGCCCTTCGGCGCCTGCGTCAGCATCACCGTGCCGACCGATTTGCCCTGCGCGTCCTGCATCGCCGCCTTGCCGGCGGCCGACGCTTCCTGAGCGGCCGCCGGCGCGGCAGGGGAAACCAGGAGGAGAGCCGCAACAGCGGCGGCAGCGACGAACGACGAGCGGGCGACGGCGGTGCAATGCATCGGAGGCCTCAGGCTGGATCGCGCAATCGCTGCGCGGATTTGGGGGTGTCACTCTAACCGGGTTTTGCTCCGGCGAACAACACGTTACGGCCGCGTCCGGTCCTATCGGGCGCTCTCAGGTGCTCTCAATAGTGCAGACTGCGATGGTGGACGCGTCCGATGGCGCGGGCCATGGCGACCGCGGCCCGCTTCGCGGCGAGCCTGCCGCGCGAGTAGGGCCGTATTGGCCCGTCGACGTTGCGCCAGTATTCCAGGTGCGGCCGCCCCGGCGGGTATCCCTGCACGGCGTCCGCGATGTAGTTGCGCTTCCACGGCTTGTCGAAGAGCATCGCGTGGGCCATCACGTCGCCCCAGGGATAGATCTCCATCATTTCCTGGCTGCCGGTCGCGATCTCGACGTTCGCGGCCAGGACGGCGATGTTCAGGGCGTCCTGGTCCATCTTGGCAAAGGGATGGTTCCGGTCGTCCAGCGTGAGCCGGCGCATGTCGCCGCCGGCCGCGGGGATCGAGGCGAGCACGTCCTCCCACACGGTCAGGAACCTGTCGTCGGCCCGCCGCACGCCGATGAAGCCGCTGTTGAAATAGCCGGGCACGTCGCGGCACTGATAGCCGAGGCGTTCCGCGTGCGCCTTCCAGCGCTTCTTGAAGATGTGGCTCGGCAGCATCCCCGGGTCCCACATGTCCTGCACGAGGGCGACGCCGTAGCCGATCCATTCCTCGAAGAATGCCCATCGCGCGCGGACGACGATGTCGGAATCGAAGTAGAAGACGGCGCTCGCTTCCGGCGCAAGGTCGTCGAGGATGCGGCGGGCGAAGGAGGGCTTGCAGTTGCCGAGGTGCCAGGTCCCGTCGAGGGCGACGAAGCGGACGGCGAACCCGTCCTCGACGGCCAGCTCCTTCCATCGCTCCGCGCCGTTCGCCGCGGCGGCCGTCGCCCAGTCCGGCAGCGCGCCGCGGTAGCCGACCCACACGCTGCCGCGATAGCCCTGCCGGTACAGCGAATTGCAGAGCGCCGCGACGCCGAAATGGTACGTGCCCTCGGCGACGGTGAAGATCGTGGAGCCATTCGGCATCGGCGTCCGCCCGGCCGTCACGTCGCGGCGGCCTGCTGCGGTTGCCGGCGATCGGCCGCGGCGTCAAGGGAGCCGGCGGTGGATGCGACGGCGGCGTGGAAGCGGCTGAGATAGCGCTCCGTCATGCCGCCGCCGCCGCGCCGACCGGGCTCACGGTCCGGCGGGCTCAGCAGCCCGGCCGCGAGCCCGGCGAGATCGGCGGCGACCGAGACGTTCGGTCCCAGGTCGCGGGCGTCGATCCCGCGGACGCCGGCCGGCGTCGAGACGAGGCGGACGCCGTGCGCGACCGCTTCCAGCACCTTGATGCTGACTCCCGTGCTGGTGAGCGTCGGAACGGCCACCGTTCCGACCGATCGATAGAAATCGGCGACGTCGGGAACGAAGCCGCGCAGAATCACGCCGCGCTCCGCGGCGTCAGGAAACACCAGGGCCAGCGGCTTGCAGACCGTGCCCGCGACGGCGAACCGGAAATCCGGGCGCTCCCGCCGGATCGCCGGCAGGACCTGCTCGATGAAGGTCGCCATCCCTTCGAGTTGAAAGATCATGTCGGACGCGATGCAGCCCGCCCGATCGAGATCGGCCGCTCCGCTCTCCTGCGTCGTCGCCGGCTCGATATCCTGGAACACCGGCCAGGGGCAGTGGACGACGGCCTTGGCGGGGAGGCGTTCGCGGTAGGCGGCCGCGTCCTCTCCGTTAGCGCACAGCACGCCGTCGAACGTCGACAGCGCCCGGAGTTCCTCCCGGCGGGCGCTCACATAGGAAAAGCCGCTGATCCCGTGCTTCGCCGCCAGCAGCCGGTAGCGCGGATAGCGCTTCAGGACCGGATAGCGCGCCAGCATCTCCGTCAGGACCTGCCGCTCCAGCCGCTCGCGCTCGACGACGTCGTCGTGGATGTCGATCAGGCTGACGCCGGGGAAGCTCCCGACCACGTCGCGGCCGACATACTTGATGCAGTGGTACCAACTCACGATCAGCACGTCGGGGTTGTGCCGGCCGAGGAACGCCCGGATCCGCTGCTTCGTCCCGCCGCGCCCGAATTCCTCCAGCCAAGGCGGGGCCTGAAGCCGGCCGGTGACCCGCCGCGCCAGATGCCGCGCGAGCTTCAGCGGCTTGAGCGGCGAGTCGCCGGGGATCACGATATGGTCCCGGCACACGCTCCGCACCCAGCCGTCCGGGTCGCCCTCGTCGCCGATGAAAATGCCGTAGACCTCGTGGCGCGACGCCAACGCCTTCAGCACCGAGGCGTAGACCGGGCTGGAGCCGCCGGACTTCACGAACGGCGGAGCGGGAACCTCCTCGCAGACGAACGCGACCTTCATCGCCTCCGGCCGTTCCGGCGGCGCGCCGTTTCCTCGCCCGGCGCCAATGTTCGGCATCGCGGCGCTACTCCTGCAAGACATCCGGGCTGACTGGCGGCTGTTAAAACACGGTCGTCATGGCGTGGTTCCAAAATCCGTGGTGGAGTCGCCGCTTGCGGAGCGCCGGTCCACGCGGCCAAAGGTCCCGGAACCCGAAATGGTAGGGGAGGTGTTTGCGCGACGGCCGCTCCGACGGCGCCGGCGGGCGATCACTCGCCTCCGGCCCGCGCGGCGGACCGGTTCCTCGGGACGTTCCCGCCGCCGTTGGCGCCCGGCATGCGGCTTGTAATATCATGCGCCCAGGATCTTGGAGATGGCGTCGACGACCGGAATAGCAAAGCGATCCATCTCCTGGGTGGCGGCCGACACGTTCGGCACGGCGGCCTTGTCGTTCGCCGTCATGCTGGTGATGGCGCGTCTGATCGGGCCCGGCGAGTTCGGCGCGGCGGCGATCGCCATCAGCCTCGTCCAGATCGTCAACCTCTTCGTCGAAGGACTGCTGCACGACGCGCTGATCCAGCGCCGCGACGTCGCGCCCGACGATTTCGACAAGGCGCTCTCGCTGGTGGTCGGGCTCGGCGCAGCCTTCGCGGCGATCGCGCTGCTCGCCGCGTTCCTGCTCGGCGGAACGTCCTATGGACGCGTCGCATGGCTGGTGTTCGGCATGACCTGCTCCCTGCCGTTCAGCGGCGCGCTCGGCATCGGCAATGCGCGCCTGCGCCGCGACTTCCGCTACGCGGATATTGCGCGCCCGTCGCTGATCGGCCGGTCGCTCGGGAGCCTCGTCGGCGTCGCGCTCGCCTTCGCCGGGGCGGGCGCCTGGGGTCTCGTCGTGCAGCAGGGGTCGGCGATCGTCCTCTACGCGCTCCTGCTGTATCGCGGGATGGGTTGGCGTCCGCGCATCCGTCTGTCGTTCGGCTCGCTCGCGCCGCTCTGGTCGTTCGCCCTGCCGCAGGCGGTGACGAACAGCCTGTCGGGCATGCGGATGCAGATCTCGCTGCTGATGATCGCGTCGCTCGGCGGCCTCGCCGCCACCGGCTATCTGAATTTCGCATTCCGGCTGACGCTGACGCCGCAGGCGCTGCTGATCACCGCGCTCCAGAGCCTCGGCTTTCCGCTGCTCGCGAAGCACCAGGACGACCGCGAGGCGCTGGTCGCGTCGTACCAGCACTTCACGCGCACCGTCGCGGTCTTCGTGGCGCCTCTGTTCATCGGGCTCGCGATCTGCGCCGACGACCTCGTGCCCGCGATCCTCGGCGCAAACTGGGAGCCGTCGGTGCCGGCCGTCCGGATCGTCGCATGCGCCGGGGTCCTGTATTTCCTGCGGCTGTCGAGTTCGGTGCTGCTCCGCGCGATCGGCGTGATCCGCTATTCGTTCGCGAACTCGATCATGCATCTTGCCGTGACCATCGGCGCGCTCGTCGCGCTGCGCCCCGCCACCGCCGGGTGGGCCGCGCTCTGCTGGGTGCTGCCGCTCGCGCCGCTGATGCCGATCACCGTCTGGGCGGTCCGCCGGGAGGCGCGCCTCTCCATTGCGGAACAGCTCAGCCCGCTCTGGCGCCCGCTGTCCTACAACCTCGCGATGATCCTGGCGGTGCTGCTGGTGAAGGAGGAGTTCGGCGCGTCTTCCGCCTTGCTGCGCCTCGCGGCGTCCGTCGCGACCGGAGCCGGAATCTATGGCTGCCTTCTGCTCGCGTTCGACCAGGAAGCGCTGCCGGTGCGGCGCTTCATCGCGAGCCGGCTATAGGTTCGCGCCGCCTGCGGTCTCCTCGACATGCTGTCGGCGCAGCTCGCGCCGGACGATCTTTCCGGTCGCCGTCATTGGCAGCGAGTCGACGAAGGAGACGTGGCGCGGATACTCGTGCGCGGCGAGGCGGGTCTTGACGAAATCCTGGATCTCGCGGGCGAGCGCGTCCGAGCCGGCATGGCCCGGCTTCAGGACGATATACGCCTTGACCGCCTCGGTGCGGATCGGATCGGGCACGCCGACCGCGGCGGCGAGCGACACCGCCGGGTGCTTCATCAGGCAGTCCTCGATCTCGCCCGGCCCGATCCGGTAGCCGGCGCTGGTGATGAGGTCATCGGAGCGGCCGACGAACCAGAAATGCCCATCCTCGTCCTGCCGTCCCAGGTCGCCGGTCAGCAGGAACTCGCCCGCGAACTTCGCGGCCGTGGCCTCCGGGTTGCGCCAGTATTCCAGGAACATCACCGGGTCCGGCCGGCGCACGCCGATCGATCCCACCGCGCCGCGCGGCAGCTCCTGGCCGTGCTCGTCGACGATCCGCACGTCGTGGCCGGGCACGGCGCGGCCCATCGATCCCGGGCGCACCGGGAAGATCGCGTCGTCGTTGCCGACGATCAGATTGCACTCGGTCTGCCCGTAGAACTCGTTGATCGTCCGGCCGAAGGTCGCGCGCCCCCAGTCGAGCAGCTCGCTCCCCAGCGTCTCGCCACCGCTCGCGACCGTGCGCAGCGGCGTCGCGCCGGGATACCGCGCGCCGGCCTGACGCATCAGCTTCAGCGCCGTCGGCGGCAGGAAGACGTTGCGTACGCCATGCGCCGCCATCAGGTGCATCGCCGCCTCGGGATCGAACTTGCGCGCACGATGCGCCAGCACCGGCACGCCGTGATGCCATGACGGCAGCAGCACGTCGAGAAGCCCGCCGATCCATGCCCAGTCCGCTGGCGTCCAGAACAGGTCGCCCGGTTGCGGGAAGAAGTCGTGCGGCAGCTCGACGCCCGGCAGGTGGCCGAGCAGCACGCGGTGCGCGTGCAGCGCGCCCTTGGGGTTCCCGGTCGTGCCCGACGTGTAGATGATCACCGCCGGATCGTCGGCGCTCGTCGCGACCGGCGTGAAGGCGTCGCTCGCCCGCGCCAGCGCGTCGTGGAACGAGGCCGCGCCGGCCTCGCCCGCGCCGTCGATCGAGTAGATCCGCGCGAGACCCGGCAGCCGGTCGCGGATCGTCGCGAGCTTCGCACGGCCCGCCGCGTCCGTCACCACCGCCTTCGCGCCGCTGTTGCCGAGCCGGAATTCCAGCGCGTCTTCGCCGAACAGCGTGAACAGCGGCACCGAGATCATCCCCGCCTTGAACGCGGCGATGTGGGCGATCGCCGTTTCCGGAGCCTGCGGCAGCAGGATGCCGAGGCGGTCGCCGCGCGCCAGTCCGCCGTCCGCGGTCAGCACGTTCGCGAAGCGGTTCGACAGCGCCCTGATGTCGTCGAAGCTGTAGCGCCGGACCGCTCCGGTCTCCTCCTCGACGAAGATCAGCGCGAGCCGTCCGTCGCCCCGCGCGTGGCGGTCGCAGGCGTCGGTCCCGATGTTGTAGACGGGGGAGGGCACGGCCCAGCGGAAGGACCGCGCCAGCTCATCATAGCTCTTGGCGGATGGCAGCATGCCCCATCATAGCCATGCCGCCGACCCCGCGTTAAGAGAACCTAACGCATCGATGCGACGCGCCCGCGGCGCTTCGCCAGCCGCCGTGCGTTGGCGGTCGCCCTGCGGTGGATCGGCGCGGCGCCGATTGCGGCGATGTTGAGCGCCCGTCCGGCAATGGTTGCGCTTTCGTGCGCCGCGCGATCCAGCGTCTCGGCGACGTAGCTCGATTGGGCGTCGATCGCGTGCAGCAGCGTCGGCGCGGTGCTCAGGCTCAGCGCCATGCACGTCGCTCCCTGCACCTGCGCCGCGATGAAGGCGAGGGTGTCGCGCTGCAGCTGCCACATCTCCATCGCGATCGCGGCGCCGGCTTCGCCGAACGCGGCGATCTTCTCCGGTCCCATCCGCGCCAGCTCCGCATGGTCGGCGCGATGCGGCTCGCGCAGCGCCGCCGCGGCGAGCGCGGTGCGGGTGCCGATCACCGAGCTGGCGGCGAGGGTCATCTCACCGAGCGTTACTGCGGCACCGATCAGATCCAGTCCCGTCTGGAACCAGCGGGCCGCAGCCTCCAATCCCGGTATCGTCGACCCATGTCGGCTCACTATGCACCTCTTTCCCATCGTAAGATTGTCATCAGGATGGGAAAGTCGGGGGCCACCAGGGCCGCGGCAGGAAGATCGTCTCCGTCATCGGCGCAACCCTGGCACGCGGCGACGCTCGGGAACGGGACCGTGCTTGGCCTGATCTCCGCGCCGCCTATATAGTGACGCCGCCGCGAACAGTGCGGCGACAGCAGACGGAATTCGCCCCGTGCCGCTCGACGTTGCACCTTCTTCGGCCGCTCCGTCGGTCTGCCCGCACGACTGCCCGAGCACCTGTGCGCTGGAGGTCGAGCGTCTCGACGCGCATACGATTGGCCGCATCCGCGGCAGCGCCGCCAACAGCTACACGGCCGGCGTCGTCTGCGCCAAGGTCGGCCGCTACGCCGAGCGGCAGCATCATCCGGGCCGGCTCGACCGGCCGCTCCGCCGGATCGGGGAGAAGGGGGCGGCGCGTCCCGCCTTCGCGCCGATTTCATGGGACGACGCGCTCGACGCAGTCGCCGAGGCTTTCGTCCGTGCGGCGCAGCGGCACGGGTCGGAGACGGTCTGGCCTTATTTCTATGCCGGTACGATGGGGCTCGTGCAGCGCGACGGGATCGACCGGCTGCGCCACGCGATGCGCTATTCCCGGCAGGCGGAAACGATCTGCGTCGCGCTCTCCGATCGCGGCTGGCTGGCCGGTGCCGGCGTGAAGCGCGGCGTCGATTCCCGCGAGATCGCGGATGCCGAATTGATCGTGGTCTGGGGCGGCAATCCGGTCGCCACGCAGGTCAACGTGATGACGCATATAACGCGGGCCCGCAAGGAGCGGGGTGCGCCCTTCGTCGTCGTCGACCCGTACCGCACCCCGACCGCCGAGGTCGCCGACATCCATCTCGCGCCGCGGCCGGGCACCGACGGCGCGCTCGCCTGCGGCGTGATGCACGTCCTGTTCAAGGAAGGCTACGCCGACTGGGAGTACATGCGGCGCTACACCGACGCGCCGGACGAACTGGCGGCGCATCTCGAAAGCCGCGATCCGGCCTGGGCGTCCGCGATCTGCGGCGTGCCGGAGACGGCGATCGTCGAGTTCGCGCGCCTCTACGGCCGCACGAAACGCAGCTTCATGCGCATCGGCTACGGCCTGTCGCGGTCGCGTAACGGCGCCGCGCAGATGTTCGCCGTAAGCTGCCTGCCGGCGGTGACCGGCGCTTGGCAATATCGCGGCGGCGGCGCGCTCTATGCCGGCAGCGCGCTTTACCCGCTCGACGCCACGCTGATCGAAGGGCTGGACGTGCTCGACCGCTCGACACGGATTCTCGACATGTCGCGGATCGGCCCGGTGCTGACCGGCGACTCGCGTGACCTCGGCGACGGGCCGCCGGTGACGGCGATGCTGATCCAGAACACCAACCCGATGGTCGTCGCGCCGGACTCGAACAAGGTGCGCGCGGGGTTCGCCCGCGACGACCTGTTCGTCTGCGTGCACGAGCAGTTCATGACCGAGACGGCGGCGGCGGCCGACATCGTGCTCCCGGCGACGACCTTCCTGGAGCATGACGACATCTATACGGCGAGCGGCCACACGCGGCTTCAGGTCGCCCGCAAGGTCGTCGAGCCGCACGGCGAATGCCGTTCGAACCATGAAGTGATCTGCGCGCTGGCGCATCGGTTGGGCGCGCGTCATCCCGGCTTCGAGATGACCGCGTGGGAAATCGTCGACGAGACGCTGCGCCGTTCCGGCCTGCCCAATGCCGACACCCTTCACGCAGGGCACGGCATCGACATGGCGCTGCCGTTCGAGACCGCGCATTTCCTCGACGGATTCGCTCACCCGGGCGGCAAGTTCCGCTTCAAGCCGGACTGGACCGCGCTCGGGTCCGACGTCGCCGGCATGCCGTCGTTCCCCGATCATGCCGACGTGATCGACAAGGCCGATGCGGAGCATCCGTTCCGCCTCGTCGCAGCGCCGGCACGCTCGTTCCTCAACACGACTTTCAACAACACCCCGTCGAGCATTGCCCGCGAGGGCAGGCCGACCGCGATGGTCCACCCTGAGGATCTGGCCGCGCTCGGCTTGGCCGATGGCGACCGGGTGCGCCTCGGCAACCGGCGCGGCACGATCGTCGTCCATGCCCGCGCCTTCGACGGGCTGCAGCGCGGCGTCATCGTCGTCGAGGGTATCTGGCCGAACCACGCCTTCGAGGAAGGAATCGGCGTCAACGCGCTGACCAGCGCCGACCCCGGCCTGCCCGGCGGCGGCGCCGTGTTCCACGACACGGCGGTGTGGCTGCGGGCGGCCTGACGAACGGAGATCGAGGGTAAAAGAGCCTATTTCAGGCGGGCGCGATCCTAAAAGCAGTCCGTAGTGCGGGCACAGGACGACGCTTCTTCGTGCGACCGGCTCTGCGTGACCGGCAATATGCGCTATTCGGCCGTCATCGCTCGTTGCCGCGTCCTGGCGGCCTCGACGGCGGCTGCCATTGTCGCAGGGATTCCGTTCGGGCCGCCGCCTCGCCGTCGAGTTCGGCTGCAAGCAGCAGCAGGCGCGCTTTGGTCGGGTCGGTGACGCGCGTGATCTCGCCTGCAAGGCGCCGGCACTTCGCTGCCTTGCGCCGCAACTCGTCCGCTTCGGCCATCAGGCGCCCCGGCTCGGCTGTCTCTCGCCCGGCGGTATTTTCGGACGATGCTGTTCCGCTGCGACGGCAGTGGCGATCGCTGCCCACGCCGCGGCCTTGTCCGACTGCCCCGTCTCGACAAATCGACGGATCACCCGTCGTACATAGCCGATTGCTTCGATGCCGAGCCTGTGTACGAGATAATGGGCAGCTATCCGATCGGTGTCGTCCATCTCGGCGCAGGGTTGTGCCACAATCGTCCTATCGGCTCCGCGGCATGATGCGACGGCCGGACCGCCCGTCAATCTGCAACCCGGATTGATGTCGGTCCGTGTCGGATGGTCGGTGTGGTGTGCACTGGGAACGAGCTGAAGCACGCTCAAAGCTCCCCTTCCAACATCTGCGTCACGCGGCTGAGCGGATGGTATAAGCCATCGCATCGATACCATGACGAATAGATGTAATTTTGCGCTATCGCGCGAAACAAGTCCAGGGTAAAATTTCTCGTTGGAAAATTGAGTTTCCTATAAGGAAACAAATTAGGGCATGCTCCTTTCCCGGCTGCAAGACAATCGGCGGCAGAAGGCCTCGGGTGGGAGAAAAGAAATGGCCATACATGCAAATAGACCAGACATGCAGCCAAATCCACCCGCACAGGGCCGCGCGAGCATCGCTGGCCGCGCCGGCCAAGCGGCGGCCGTGACCGCGAGGGAGTGCCGGCCCCGTCGGTTCGAAAGCATCCGCCGATCGGCCGTTTCCGGTGCCCGGCGGCCCGCTGAGATCCCGCGAGCGATCAGACGTCATGAGTGAGCCGAGCGGCGGCATGCCGGAAAAGCCCTCGACCTGTACGGCGGCGCGGACGGCAACGGCGGAGCCGAACTATCGTGTCGCGGCGGTCGAGAATGCCGTTTCGCTGCTCAGCGCGTTTTCGGCCGGGCGGCCGCGGCTCACGCTGCGGCAGCTCGCCGAGCGGACCGGTTTCTCCGTCAGCACGGCCTATCGGATGACGGCGTCGCTGATCCATCTCGGCCTGCTCGTCCGCAGCGGGGACGGCATCTATCGGCTCGGCCCGGCGCTCATGCGCTTCGGCAAGATCTACGAGCTCTCGTTCGATCTGGCGGAGGTCGTTCGCCCGGCGCTCGCGCGCATCGTGGAGCAGACCGGGCAGACCGCGGTCTTCTATATCCGCGAGAACGACAGACGGATCTGCCTGTACCGTCAGAACGGGACCAGCGGTTGGGTTCCCGATATCCATGAAGGTGCGAACCTGCCGCTGGACCGCGGTGCCGCCGGCCGGGTTCTTCTTGCGTTCGGCGGCGAGCCCGGTGCGGTGTACGACGAGGTGCGCCGGGTCGGGTACTTCATCGCGCTCGGAGACCGCGACCCGTCCGGCGCCGGTGTGGCTGCGCCCGTCTTCGGACATGACGGGCACTTGGCGGGCGCGCTGAGTGTCGCCGGGCCGCGGACGAGCATGGAGGCGAGCATCCATACGGCGCTCAAGGACATCATCGTCACCGCGGCTGCCGAGTTGAGCCGGACGTTGAACGGCAGAAGCCCGCCACCGTCGCCACGGCCCGCCCGCCGCGGCAGGCCGCCGAAGAGCGCCTACCCTAAGAGCCTATCCCAGTAGGCCGCCTTGGTCTGCGCCGCGGCGCAACCCGCAGTGCGACGGCGTCTTGGGCAGATGCGTGCGCCACCCCATATCCGCTGCCATGGGCGACGACGACGATCGGCAGCAGCCTGTCCCCGCACGTTCGGTGCGTGCCGACGTAGACGCCTTCCTGACGAAGGTCGCCGCGATGCCGGCGGTACGGCCGGCCGGGCGCGGACGACTCATCTTCGCGCTCGATGCGACGGCGAGCCGGCAGCCGACGTGGGACGGCGCCTGCCGCATCCAAGGCGAGATGTTCGAGGCCACCGCCGGGCTCGGCGGTCTCGACATCCAACTCGTCTTCTATCGCGGCTTCGGCGAGTGCAAGGCGAGCCGCTGGTACGGCGCGGCCGAGGACCTGCACCGCGCGATGCGCGGCGTCTCCTGCATCGGCGGGGAGACGCAGATCGAGCGCGTGCTGAACCATGCGCTGAAGGAGGGAAGGGCGCGCAAGGTCGACGCGCTGGTCTTCGTCGGCGATGCGGTGGAGGAGAGCGTCGACCGGCTTTGCCGCCTTTCCGGCGAGCTGGGCCTCGTCGGCACGCCGATCTTCCTGTTCCACGAGGGCGGCGATCCGGTCGCCGGCCGCGCCTTCCGCGAGATGGCGCGGCTCTCGGGCGGCGCCTACTGTCCGTTCGACGCCGGGAGCGCGGCGCAGCTCCGCGAGTTGCTGGGCGCCGTCGCGGTCTACGCCGCCGGCGGCCGCCGCGCGCTCGAAGATCATGCCCGCCGGACCGGCGGCGGCATGGCGCAGCTTCTGAGCCGCCAGTTGCCGTCGCCGCCATCCGGATCGTCGACGCGCTGAATCGAGGCCGAGCCGCTCATGCCCTATCTCGCGGGAGCGCTTCTTCTCCTCGTGCTGCTGTTCGTCCTCGCCCGTGCCTTCGTGACGGCGAGCCCTGCCGCGATCGCGCGCGGCCTGCGCTGGGGCGGGGCGGCGGTCGGCACGCTCGCCCTGCTGGTTCTCGTGGTCAGCGGCCGCCTCGCTCCGCTCTTGGCGCTGCTGCCGGCGCTGGTCCCGGCATTGGCCCGCATCGGGCCGGCGCTGTGGCGTCGCTTCGCCGCGGCGCCCGGACCGCGGTCCGGGCAGGTATCCGAAGTCGAGACGGCGACGTTGCGCATGACGCTCGACCACGACAGCGGAACGATGAGCGGCACCGTGCAGCGGGGCCGCTTCGCCGGGCGCCGGCTGGAGCAGATGAGCGCCGGCGAGCTGATCGAGCTGCGGCGCCGGTGCGCGATCGAGGACAGCGACGCGATACCGCTCCTCGACGCCTACCTCGACCGTTTCCACCCGGACTGGCGCACCGAAGACGATGCGGCGGCGGCCGCAGACAGCGGCGGCGGCGGCGGCGCGTCGGCCTCGGGAGCGATGACGCGCGAGGAGGCATATCGGATCCTCGGACTCGCGCCGGGCGCCTCGGAGGCCGAGATCCGCGCGGCGCATCGCCGCCTGATGCTGAAACTGCATCCGGATCAAGGCGGTTCGACCTACCTCGCGGCGCGGGTTAATCAGGCGAGAGATCTGCTGCTGAAAGGTTGATCTGATTCGTATCGTATTGTCGCATGAGGAACCGTGCCTCCGTCCCGGCGTTCGTTGGTAGCGATGTCTCGCCGGGTTCGCGGGAGCGCAGCGGGCGGACAGGTTTATGACATGCGGCAGTCGGACGTTGATGCATCGGCCATCCTCGTCGTCGACGACGACGAGGACGTGCGCGACATGATTACCGGCGTCCTCGAGCTGCAGGGCTTCACCGTGCTGCAGGCAAGCAACGGGCGCGAGGCGATGGCGCTGCTGCGCGAGAACCCGGCCGTGTCGCTGCTGTTCTCTGATGTCCGCATGCCCGGCATGACCGGCACCGAGCTCGCGCAGCGGGCGAGGGAGATGCGCCCCGAGCTGCGCGTCGTGCTCACCACCGGCTTCGCCCGTGAGCAGATCCCGGCGGATACGCCGGTGATCCACAAGCCTTTCCGCGTCGGCGACCTGATCGCGATCGTGCGCCGGGCGATCGAGTAGCGGCCGGGCACCGAACGTCCACTCCATACCGGAGCGGACAGTTTTCGCGGCGCTCCCGGCGTTTTCCGACAATTGCCCAAGCAGCGGCCGGTCTCACATGTTGCGTCAGGTGGTGCCGGCGTGGCAAAACTTCCGCGTTCGCAGCGGAACAATCTATCTGTCGGTTCGTTCTATCTGCACCTCTATTCCCTACCAGACGAAAGTCTTCAGAAATGGGTCTACGCGTTCGCAAGGCCGTGTTTCCGGTCGGCGGATTAGGCACGCGCTTCCTTCCGGCGACCAAGGCCATGCCCAAGGAGATGCTGCCGGTCGTCGACAAGCCGCTGATCCAGTACGCCGTCGAGGAGGCGCGGGCCGCCGGCATCGAGGAGTTCATTTTCGTCACCAGCCGCGGCAAGACGGTGATGGAGGACCATTTCGACCATCCCTACGAGATGACCGCGACGCTGAACGAACGGGGCAAGAAGACCGAGTTGGGGCAGATCAGCGACTGGATGCCCGACGCCGGCCAGATCTCCTACACCCGCCAGCAACGTCCGCTCGGACTCGGGCACGCAGTCTGGTGCGCCCGGCACCTCGTCGGCGACGAGCCGTTCGCCGTTCTGCTCGCCGACGACCTGATCCAGGCGGAGACGCCGTGCCTGAAGCAGATGGTCGACGCGCACGGCGAGACCGGCGGCAACGTCGTCGCCGTGATGGAGGTGCCGCGGGAGCATACGAAGCGGTACGGCGTGCTCGACGTCGCGAAGGACGACGGCAGGCTGGTCGAGGTCAAGGGGTTGGTGGAGAAGCCGGACCCGAGCGTGGCTCCCTCGAACCTCAGCATCATCGGCCGCTACATCCTGCTGCCGGAAGTCTTCGAGATCCTGTCGCGCACCGAGCGCGGCGCCGGCAACGAAATCCAGCTTACCGACGCGATGGCGACGATGATCGGCTCGAAGCCTTTCCACGGGCTGCGCTTCGAGGGGCGCCGCTTCGATTGCGGCGACAAGGTCGGTTTCCTTGAAGCCACAGTCGCTTTCGCGCTGGGCCGCCCGGAGCTGGCCGACGCGATGCGGTCTATCCTTCAATCCTATCGTTGAGAACCTTCGTCATGGCCGGTCACCGGTTCGACCCGACGATCCTGCGCGAGTACGACATCCGTGGCGTGGTGGGCGAGACGCTGAGCGAGGCGGACGCCGAAGCGATCGGCCGCGCCTTCGCCGTAGTCGTCGCCGAGAAGGGCGGCGGGAGCGTCGTCGTCGGCTATGACGGGCGCCTGAGTTCGCCCGGTCTGGAGGCGGCGCTCGTCAAGGGGCTGAGCGAGAGCGGGATGCGCGTCGTCCGGATCGGGCTCGGCCCGACTCCGATGTCGTACTTCGCCGCCTTCACGCTGGATGTCGATGCCGGCATCATGATCACCGGCTCGCACAATCCGTCGGATTACAACGGCTTCAAGATGACCCTCCGGAAGAAGTCGTTCTTCGGGAAGGACATTCAGCGGCTCGGGCAGATCGCGGCGGAGGGCCGGTTCCGCAGCGGCCGGGGCGCGGTCGAGAACCGTTCGGTCTTCGAGGACTACATTGCGCGCCTCGCCAAGGATTATGACGGAGGGACGCGCGAGCTGACCGTCGCCTGGGATCCCGGCAACGGCGCCACCGGCGACGTGCTGGTCGAACTGACGCGGCGCCTGCCCGGACGGCACGTCCTGATCAACGAGAAGATCGACGGCACCTTCCCCGCGCACCACCCCGACCCTACCGAACCGAAGAACCTGACGCAGCTCCAGGCGCTCGTCGCCGAGCGCAAGGCGGATCTCGGCATCGCATTCGACGGCGACGGCGACCGCATCGGCGTCGTCGACGGCCAGGGGCGCATCCTCTGGGGAGACCAGTTGATGGTCATCCTCGCCCGCGACATCGTGAAGGCGAGCCCGAAGGCGACGATCATCGCCGACGTCAAGGCCAGCCAAGTCCTGTTCGACGAGATCGCGCGGATGGGCGGCACGCCGCTGATGTGGCGGACCGGCCATTCGCTGATCAAGACGAAGATGGCCGAGACCGGCGCGCCGCTCGCCGGCGAGATGAGCGGCCACATCTTCTTCGCCGACCGCTATTACGGCTACGACGATGCGCTCTACGCCGCCGTTCGGCTGCTCGGCATCGTCGCGCGCGGCGGCGAGAGCATCGCGCAGCTCCGCGATCGTCTGCCCGAGGTGATCAACACGCCCGAACTGCGCTTCTCCTGTTCGGACACGCGCAAGTTCGCGGTGATCGAGGAAGTGCGGGCGCGGCTGCGCGATGCGGGCGCCGACATGTCCGACATCGACGGCGTGCGCGTCAACACGCCGGACGGCTGGTGGCTGTTGCGCGCCTCGAACACGCAGGACGTGCTGGTCGCCCGCGCCGAGGCGCGCAGCGACGACGGTCTCGCACGCCTCAAGGGCCTGCTTGCCGATCAGTTGAAGGCAAGCGGGATCGAGCCGCCCGCCTTCTGACCATCGGCAGGGCAGCAAGCCTCTCCGAAGCGGCTATCGGCGGAACCGGCCGGCAGATCCGAACGGATCAGCCGGCCGGTATCGTCCTTAACTCCATGTTAGCTGCAATTCCTGAAAACTACATGGAGCTTTGATCCAGCCTGTCGGAGGGGACAGCCATGGAATCGCACGCTCCGGTGCCTGCGGACGCGGCGACGCGCGTCGTCGGCGAGATCGCGCTGGAGGCAGGCGCGCTCGGCGTCGAACTCGCCGATGTTGCCGGCAAGGTCGACGAGGTGAGCGCGCAGGCGGCGGCGCAGACCACCGCCTTCGCCGCGCTGAGCGCCGCCGCGCGCGAGATGGGGGAGAGCAACGCCAGCATCGCCGCGGCGGTGGCATCGGCTCAGTCGGTCGCGGCCGACGCCGGGCGGGCGATGACGGAGTCGGGGCGCACGATGGCGGAATCGTTGGCCGCGATCAAAGAGCTGGTCGAGGCGGTATCGGTCATCGGAACCCAGGTCGGCGGGCTCGGCGGCGCGCTGAAGCAGGTTGCGGCGGCGGCCGGCAGCATCAGCGCGATC